>CAYMIS010000010.1:23837-44938 GCA_964390485.1 uncultured Roseburia sp.
TCTGCCTGTGCATCTACCGCTGACTCTGCCTGCTGCTTTATTGCTTCTGCCTGTGTATCTACGGCTGCTTCTGCCTGCTGTTTTATTGCTTCTGCCTGTGTATCTACGGCTGACTCTGCCTGCTGTTTTATTGCCTCTGTCTGTGCACCTACCGCTGCTTCCGCCTGTTTTTTAATGTCTTCTGTCTGTTCGTTTACGGCTGCTTCTGCCTGCTGTTTTATCGCTTCTGCCTGTGCATCTACGGCTGACTCTGCCTGACTTTTAATATTTTTTGCTTGTGCTTCCACACTTTTCTTTGCAGACTTCTTAATTTCCTTTTCCTGCTTGGCAACTGTGTCACCTACCTGTTTTTCCAGATTTTTCTTTTCTTCTTCTGTAAAAGCAGTTTTCACAGTTTTATCTAAAAGTTTCACACCATCATACAAGGTAGCGGCACTGCTATTTAATGTATTTACACCGGTTGCAAGCTCCGGTGTTTTTTGTGAAATCTTATTAATTCCATCAGAAAGTGTCTGTGCACCTTCTGTATAAGTTTTCACACCATCCTTTAATGTGGTGACACCTTCCGAAAATTCTCCGAGCTTTTCATTTAACGTTCCAACGCCTTCTGCTAACTCTGCAGAACCATCCTGAAGCTGCTCCATTGCATCCTCTGCCTCTGTCAGCATATCCTCTACTTCTGACATACTACTATCGCCATTTTTTTCCAAATAATCCGTTGCATTCATTACTACGGTCATTGTGGTATCCAGTGAAAAGTTTTCCACATCTGCTGTTATTTCAAAATAATCCGGAATTGTTACATCCTCCTCAAAATCAGAATCCTCTATTTTGAGGCTTTCTTTTAATCCCGGAAGGGCATAACCAAGGGCTATTGTTTTATCCCCATCTGCCATCAGTTTTCCGTTTGTTACTTTGATATTAGAAAAGCTTTCATCTAACACCATTCCGCTAATTGCAACAAATGGTACATAAATGCTTTCTTTTTTCCCCTGAATGGTTACTTCCACCTTTTCCTTATTTTCATAGTCATAGCGAATGGTTACTTCTCCTGACTTTCCTAAAAGCTCCTCCGGTGAAATTTCTTTTCCATCCAGATAATAAGTGATTTTCTGTGAAACCGGTGGTTTTTCTTTGGATGTTCCCTGATAAAAAATATCATTTCCATCTGCCTGCCATGTGATTTCCTCACCATTCTGTGTAAAGTTTTCTTCTCCCTTTACATTTACGATGTCTTTTAAGGTTGATGCATCTAAAATCACATCTTTGTCATCATTGTTAATCAGATGCTCTGATACAATGATTTCTTTTTCCGCTCCCGTGCCATCGGTAATAATATAAACGGTTTCTTCTTTTCCGACTTCCTCATCCTCTGTAGAAATACTTTCATTTACAACAGCTTCTAATATCTTTTCTGCTTCTTCGTCTTCTGATTCTTCAACGACTGTCTCTACTGCTTTCGCTTCATTTTCTTTTGCAGTCACATCCTGATACGCAAAAGTACTGCTTCCAACCAGCATAACTACTAAAACACCTGCTACAATGCGAATCGCATACTTATTTTTAAATCTTGTTTTTAATTCCGGTAATTTCATTCCATTATCCTCCTTCATTTAGACTGTTTTCTTACGAAATCCAATACTGCTTCTACAAATAATTTTATCGAATACCATAAACATGGCCGGTAACACTAAAATTACAACAAACATACTAATCACAGCTCCCCTTGCCATCAATGAGCATAAGGCACTTATCATATCAATATTCGAATAAAGTCCTACGCCAAAGGTTGCTGCAAAAAAGCTTAATGCACTGACGATGACTGATTGCATTGAGCCCTGAAGTGCCTGTGTAATAGACTCCTGCTTTGTTTGTCCACTGCTTCTGACCTTCTGGTAACGGGTTGTCATTAAAATTGCATAATCCACCGTTGCACCTAACTGTATCGTTCCTATTACAATGGAGGCAATAAATGGCAGCGTCGTATGTGTATAATATGGAATGCCCATATTGATAAAAATTGCAAATTCAATCACGGAAACCAAAATAATCGGTAAGGTAACGGGTTGTCATTAAAATTGCATAATCCACCGTTGCACCTAACTGTATCGTTCCTATTACAATGGAGGCAATAAATGGCAGCGTCGTATGTGTATAATATGGAATGCCCATATTGATAAAAATTGCAAATTCAATCACGGAAACCAAAATAATCGGTAAGGATATGGACTTAAATACAATTGCAATAATTAAGAAAATTGCACCAATTGAAACAATACTTACGGTTTTAAAATCCTCATCTGTAATTTCTATCAAATCCTTCGTACATGGCGCTTCTCCAATCAGCATTGCGGTTTCATCATATTTTTTGATAATACGGTTAATTTCCTCGCACTGCGCATTTACTTCATCCGAAGCAATCGCATATTCAGAGCTGACAAGCATCATCTGGTAATCGCCATTTACCATTACTTCCTTTATTTCTTCCGGAATAAATTCTCTTGGAATCCCCGGTCCTACTACGGAATCAAAACCAAGTGCCAGCTTTACACCATCTACCTCACGGACTTCATCCAGCATCTCGTTTGCCTCTTTATAAGTAAGAGCACTGTCTGCAATAATCATGTGAGTTGCACCCATGGAAAAGTTTTCATCAAGCTTTTCCTTGGCAATGATACTTTCTAAGCTTTTCGGTAATGTTCCCGCCAAATCATAATACACATCTGTATTTCTGTAACCGTAAAATACCGGAACAATCACTACGAAAAACAGAATAAAAAATATTTTATAGTGTTTTACAACTTTGTCTGCCAGTTTTCCCATATCCGGAATAATTGTTCTATGTCTTGTCTTCTCGATTGCTTTATCAAAAACAAGAATCATCGACGGCAATACGGTTACACAACAGATAACGCCAAGAACAACACCTTTTGCCATAACGATACCTAAATCCATTCCTAAGGTAAAGCTCATAAAACAAAGGGCAATAAAGCCAGCCACTGTAGTGATGGAGCTTCCCACAACAGATGTTATCGTATTTGAAATGGCATGTGCCATTGCTCTCTTTTTATCCCCCGGATAACGCTCCTGATTTTCTTCATAGCTATGCCATAAGAAAATAGAGTAATCCATAGTAACGCCTAACTGCAGTACTGCTGCTAATGCCTGTGTTACATAAGAAATTTCTCCCTGTAAAAAATTAGTTCCTAAATTATAGATAATTGCCATTCCTATGCTCAACAGGAAAAATAACGGTACGATTGCCGAATCCATTGTAAGGGATAACACCGCAACTGCCAGTGCAACTGCAATCAAAACATAAATGGGTGTCTCTTTATTCGAAAGATTCTTCGTATCGGTAACAACTGCCGACATTCCGCTCAAATAACATCTTCCCTGTACAACATCCCTGATTTCTTCAATCGCATCCATCGTCTCATCTGCTGACATGGATGTATCATATAAAACCGCCAGCATTGTGCCGCCTGTTTCATCGTTATTAAAGAATTCATAAACATCCTCCGGCAGCAGTTCCATTGGGATACTGATGTCTGCCAAGGAGTCATACCAGATAACCTTTTTTACATGCTCTACTTTAGCAATTTCTTCTCGCATTGTAGAAATATCTTTTGCTTCCATTCCTTCTACCACACAGAAGGAAAATGCACCTGTTCCAAATTCCTCTAATAAAATATCCTGTCCTTTCATGGTTTCGATATCCTTTGGCAGATAGGTAAGAATATCATAATTTACTCTTGTATTCAGATATCCGATTCCTGCCGGTATCAGGAGCAAAATACTGATTATCAATATTGGTATTCGTAATTTCACAACACCTTTTCCAAACTTAATCATTTTAATGCCTCACTTTCTTTTTCTAATACTTCCTTTCCAAACCCTATTCATAGGCGCTCCGTTCTCTACCATATGTAAAAATTTTAAGAACTTCTCTATAAGATAAAAAAAAAGACTGAATATGCAAATATTCAATCTTTTCATCGTGTATTCCTTTGATATACATTTTTATCAAAATGTATATTTTAAAATACAAATCTTTGAAATTGTATGACTACATTTCTTTTAAAATATCCTCCATAGAGCGTGTAATAATGTAGTGATAAATCTCTGTCAGTTCTTTTGCAGAGATTGTCATGCCTGACTGTATCCATGTAATTACCACATAACACATGGACTGGGCATAATATTGTGCAATCCACTCCGGTGTCAGCCAGATATACTTCATCTGCTTTCCCTCAGCAAATTTCTGAAAAACCTTTAGCATCAACCGTTCCACACAGGTCTGTGCAATCTGACTAAAAGAATTCTGTCCCTCTAATTTACTTGCTTTGGTATAAAATTCCTTCTCATTCTCTATCTTTGTAAACATTAGCAAAAGTCCCTCATTCACCATGCGGTTCTGAAGCAGTTCTTCCATCGGTTCTATCAGTTCTGTTGTAATAATCCATTCCAGCAATTCATACTTATCCTGAAAATGATTATAAAATGTAGGGCGAATCACACCTGCCTTGTCTGTAATCTCTTTAATTGTGATTTTCTCAATTGGCTGTTTTAATGCAAGTTCCTTAAAGCTTTTTGCCAAAAGTACGTCCGTTTCACTTTTTCCCTGTCCAGTCATAATTCCCTCTTACTCATATTATGTCTGCATTTCTGCCTTTTTCTTACGAGTAATTTTATACTATTTTGCTCGGAAATTCAACCGCCAGCGCAATTTTTAAAGGCATTATCCTTCTGTTCAAAAGTGTGAAAAAGGGACAAATCGTATGTTTACGACTGTCCCATGCCCTCTAATAGCAAATTGTCTGTATGGAATGTGCTTCAATCCTTCCACAAATTCCGGTATATCCGTCTCCTTCTGCTTTTTCACGCAGCGTATATTCCACTGCTTTGTCTGTTTTATTTAGTAAAATAATCACTCTTGTACCATCCGGATTTAAAAATGCCGTTGTTTCTATTCCGTCCGTATATCTTGTGGCACAGATTCGCTCTGCCCCCTCCTTCATATAGCGGCTGAAATGTCCAATATAATAGTAGGAAAGGCGTTTCTCATATGTGTCTGTCTCCGGCGCACACATAATCGGTGCAGCACAGAAATTTCCAACATGGTTTGGTCCTCCTTCCTGATTTAACAACAGATTCCAGTCTAAGGATGCGGTAATTCCTGCATTTAAGTTTCCTAAAATGTCATGGGCATACATTTCTGCCTTCTGTACTTCACCGGAATCGGCAAAACGGGAGTATTCCACACATCCTTCTGTAAAAAAGATTTCCTTATCCGGGTACATTTTCTGTACTGCCTCAATTACTTCAAAGTGGTCTCCGGTGTACCAGTGAAGTGCCTCTCCTTTTACATATTTCGAAACATCTTCATCAAACAGCACTTCTTTGAAACGCTGATATGCTTCTTCTTTGTTATGATCCCAGACAAAGATTCCAACCTCGGATAAACCTGCTTTTTCTAATGCAGGGCCAAGATAATCCCTTACAAAAAGCCCTTCTTCCTCGGCTGTATAGATGCAGGAATCCCAGGTCTGTACTGCCATTGGCTCATTCTGTACCGTAAGGTAATCAATTTTTAGATTACGCTTTTTACATTCCTGAATGAATTTTACAAAATAATCTGCCCATACTTTCTGATACTCTGTTTTTAATTTGCCTCCATTGTTCATTTCTCCATTTGTTTTCATAAAGGCAGGCGGCGACCATGGCGACATTAACAGGCTGATTTCTTTTCCGGCAGCCTTTGCGGCAGCTTTAATCATTGGAATAATTTCTTTATCATCATGGGACATATCAAAGCTTTCTAGTTTCTCATCACCATCTTTTATATATGCATAATTACCAAGGGCAAAGTCACAGCTGTTCATATGGATGCGTCCCATACTGTAACGAAGTCCTTCTGCTCCGTAATAATCTTCGATAATGCTCTGTTGTTTTCCTCTGCTCATCTTAGCATATACATGGGCTGCTGCTTCGGTAAAGGCTCCGCCAAAGCCCCGGAAGGTCTGATATTTTACATCGGGCAGTACATTAATGACACCCATAGCATTTTCTACTTTTTCTGCTAAAATTTCCTGCTGTTCCCAATATTGGTTCTTTGCTTCATTTGTTGTTGTAATTTGTACGTTTTTCATATTTTTCTTCTCCATTCCAAACCCTACACAACTTCAATCTCGATTTTCTTCACTGCACCGTCACGTACATCCACTGCCAGCTGTCCTGCTGCGTAATCTGTGGCAACACTGGCAGTGCTTCCATTCTGATATGTAAATTTCATTGCTTTTATCTGATATTTTCCCGGAATATAATCCATCACATCTGCAAACTGATAGCATACCTCTATATTTCCAAATAAGGTTGCAGTAATTTTTCCATCCTCCGGAATCAGATATGCCGGTACCGCCGGCTGTGGAGTAAATACCAGTTCCTCATTTTTCACAGACATCACATGGGCACCAAACATCATCAGCTTCCACATGCTGATAAATTCAATGGTGGAGCCACTAAGACGGGCTACAAAGCCTTTGCCATGAATGGATTCGTCCGGATTCTTACTGCTGGCAATAAAGGAAGAATTTTCATAAATACTTCTGCCATAAATCTCAGGATTTAAAAATGGTACTGCTGCATTATGGAAGTCTTCAAAAAACTCTTCATACATACCATTTCGAATTAATTCCAATAAATACTTATATTCCATGTGAAGCCAGATAGACTCATTTTCTAACCAACCCGGTGTAAAGGCTCTTGCCCGGCCTAATTCAAAGGAGGCTTCCTGCAACGATGCATTGACCTTATACATCTTTAACTTTTTATCATACAAGTCACTGTTTTTTACTTTTTCATATAAAATACGTTTCTTTTCTTTTGCGTTTTTCAGTTTAAAGTAACGTACCGGCCCTTCTAAGAAATAAGGCACATTTTTCACGACAAACCGCAACGGACGATAACCCTCTGTTGTTTTTTCATACTCCGGCACTTCATAAGAAAAATAGGTTGGACAAATCCCCTGACCTAATACACAGGCCTTTTTGATTCCTAATGAAACTGTTACTAAAAATTCCTCCAAAAGCTGTGCCAGTGTTTCTGCACACATTGTCACTTTCGTTCCTGACACACCTTCAAATACCTGTTTACGGTATGCTTCCTTTACATCATTCACCCCATTCCAGAAGCTTAATACTTCTCCCTTCTCTGCTATTTCCTCTGCACTTTCCATTTCCTCACAGAAACGAATGGCAGTCTGTTCTTTTCTGTTTACCTTCGCTAAATCAATCAGAAGTTCTGAAAGTTCCTCTAGTACCTGTACCTCACCGGCATATTTTCGCAATACACTAATGGTATATTCTAACATTCTGCAAAGTTCATAGGTCTCTGCCATGGATGAACCAAAGATTCCCGGCAAACCATTTAAGGCATCATACCAGCCCGGTTTGCCACCTTCCATTTCTACGCCCATGCCATAGGCATCCAATGCAGCAAATTTTGTTCCACAAAGTAACAGGAGTTTTTCCAGCAATGTCATTTTTAAAACCTCGCCCTCTCCCTTGTTACAGCGCACTAATTTCTCTGTTGTATTTCTTTTTCCTGCCTCATCTAATGCATGATACTGTCTTAAACCATTGGCTGTTTCTTCGTAACGCTTCTTGCGAGGATTGATATTTACCTGAGACAAAAATGTAGTGTAATCATTTTCAAACAACATTTCTTTTTCTTTTTCCGGATAAACCTCTAAATAATCCTGAATCAAATCCAGATTATAGGTCCAATGATCACTCCAGTAGCCTTCACCAAAATTACCATTTACCAGCCCTTCTGCAAAATCAATAATCTGGAAAAATAGTGTTTCCGGTACTTCTCCCGCAAAACATTCATCCATCTTTCGATAAAGTGATCCCGGTGTAAAGGGCTTTGTTACAAAGCTTCGTAATTCTTCCTGCTCAATTACGGCAGCCTTTTCTTCTGTCAACTGATAAGTCAGCTTTTCCACTCCTAGAGGATTATATCCATCTAATTGAATAAAACTGTAAAATGTTTTCATATTTTCACGTTCCACAAAGGGTGCAAAAAAGGTATCACATCTGCGGTTCTGATTTACATCACGGAAATTACCATTTCCCTGGGAATAAAATTCCGGCAGCATGGAAAAGTAGTTATAATCCCGTTCCAAATCCCCATGCTTTCTGGAATATACATAAAAGATTTTATTATTTCCAAGCTTCATCGGATAACCGCCACGAAGTACGTTATCCATATAGGTATATTTACAGTATGCATCAAATTCTTTGGATGCTGTTTTCGTTGTAATTCCTTTACATAATTCCTCTACTAATTTTACCGCCTCTTCCTTTTTCGTAGTAAAATATTCTTCATCCTTTTTTCTCTGGAAAAACGTTTCTAATATTTCTTTTTTCTCTACCTGACCAATCATTTCATAAATATGAATCGTTTCTTGGGCTGCTAACTCCTTTTCCACTCCAAAAAAACTGCAAGGGAGCTGGTTCATGGTAATCTGACTGCTCTGATTGATTTCTGCTAAGGATTTTGTTTCAAAGCCTGCTGCCTTTCTCATAGAAGTGTCATAATCAAATATCAGTCTGGCATCCACGATAGGATGCAGCAGTGTACCATCAGAAAGTGCACCCATTGCAAAATTCCCACCGGAAATTTCACTGACTGCTGCACTATCTTCCATACTTGCACGAACTCTGAAATACGGATGTCCGCTTTCCACATCCTCTACCTGCATCCACGCTTTTACGGTCTGTCCCATGTTTTTCATACTGTCAATTCCAACGCCATAAGGAATCAGTGCCGGCATTCCGTCTAAGATTTCTACACTTACTGTTTTTCCTGAAATATTTTTGATGCAAACCTCACGTACTAATGCACCAACCTTCTCTCCCGGAAGTGTAAAATAATTTACCTTTGTCTCAAATCCCTTTTCTTCATTACATTCACACACACTAAGGGTATTCATGGCAATTTCCATGCTGTGGGGCACATTCTCATCTGCAAATGCTTCATACACCATTCCATTTGCTTTGATAAAGGTTCGAAAACCTGTTGTTTTCACGTTCTGATATGCCTGATGTGCCGGGTAAAATTCCATAATTGCGTGGTCTTTATGCTCTACTCCAAAGCTTACTACTCCCTGTCCGCGATTCACATAATAGCACCAGATGGGAGTTCCTTTGATTCCTGAAATTCCCGGTAAAAAGCTTGCAAATGTGGATTTTTTTCCATAATTCTCAATTGTAAATACTTCATTCTGCTGTGTCATATTTTTCCTGTCCTTTCCTTTCATGTTGTAACGCTTAAATCTTTCTTCCTTTTTTATGACAGTATTACCTTTATCTCATGCCGGATATGGTCTTTTAGTTCTGCCAATACTGTTTTGTCTATTACAAAAAATGCTGCATCTTTCGTTATTTCTAACGCTTTTCCATCCACGCTTACTTCTTTGATTCGATATGTACCATACTCTGTCTTTGCCTGATTTTCGAAGCAAATGTGTAAGCTTTTTCCTGCAAAATTTAATGCCAATGCAGCCTGGCCTCTTTCATCAAACTGCTCTGCTAAAAGCTTTGGCTCTAACAATAAATGACCAAGTTCTCCCCGGACACCATACATCTCTGTAATGACCGTCAGCATATACCAGCTTGCCGCTCCGGTCAGATAGTGATACATTCCTCTGCCTCTTGCATTGAAATATTCCGGAATTCCCGGATATATGTGACTGACCTCAAAATTCATTGCCTGTTTTTTTAATGTGTGAAGCGCCTTATAACCTTCCTTTGCAAAGCCTCTTTTATACAATGCATTTGCATACATCACTGCCATATGGGAAAAAACTGCTCCGTTTTCCTTGTCTCCATAGGAAAAGCCAAACATTCTTCCTAAATCTGTTTTCACCTCATGAAAATCTGTATTTAAGCGGTATCCTCCTGCTTCTTCTTTATATAAGTGCTTATCCGCACTCTTTACAATGGCTGCCATCTGCTCTACAGATGCGGTTCCTGCCATTATGGAAAATACCTGCCCCGTCAGCATCATGCGGACACCACTTTCAAATTCACCTTCCACACGGTTGCCATGATTGTCGTAATAGCCGTTAAACCAGCCATTCTGCTCATTATCCTCTACCCATTCATTTTCCCGAATCTGCTTCATCATAAATTCTGCCTTATCTGACAGATTACTGATTAATTTTTCAATCGATACCTCTACTTTATCTCCGCTAATTTCATGCTCACAGCTGCTTAAATACTCCTCTAACACTGCTAATCTGCCCTCTACCGATGCATATAGTGTTTCCTCATCCGCCAATAAAGGCAGCATCTCTGCGGAAAGTGTCACAGTTTCTTTCCCTGTTTTTCTCTGATATGCTGCCAAAAGTTCTGCCATATCCTTTAAGTTTCCCGCATAAGCATTGGTAAAAGCCACACTCTCACCTCGCTCTGCTGCCATATCCAAGGCATCGTTCCAGTCAGCTCCGCGAAGTCTGATTTCGTTATGCTCTCCTACCTCATAAAATGCAGTCAGATTCTGTACTAATAAATGCTCTAAAACACTTCCTTCATAGCGGTTTCCTGCTTTGGTTTTCTGCCAGCAGCCGTAGGCGTCATTCCATAAACCGTCTGTTTTTGTCCCTCGGTAAATCTGTTTATCTTTAAAATAAGGCACTATTTTTTCTAACAGCTCAATATCCCCGGTCTGATTGATATACAACTTCGTTGTCATAAAGGGCCATACGCCATGATCCATCCATACTCTGGTAATATTATTACGGTCTGCTACAAATTCGCCCTGTTTGCTTCCAATAATCGTAGCGTTGCTTCCATCCATGCGGACACCGGCAAAATTGTCCAGAAGCATCTGACGTACTCCATCCGGGTTCATAATCAGCAGTGCCAGACAATCCTGCCACAAATCACGCCAGCCTCTGCCGCCTTTTCCGTAATCATGGTGTGGTAAAAAGGAACAGCCGTAGATTCTTCTTAAAATTGGCTGAAAGCTTACCCAGTGCATAAACTGTTTAAAACTTTCATCTGCGGTATGATAGGACACATTTACTTTTTCCTGCCAGTAGCCTTTTACTTTTTCTAATTCTTTTTTTACCTTTTCTTCTGTAGAAAAACGTTCTATCAGCCCATTCATTTCCTCTTTATCATCTGTTACACCTATTAAGATGGTATAGGAAACACATTCACCTGCCTCTAATACGGTTTCCTCAAATCTAATTCCCCCAACAGCTTCTAAGCCTTCCAGAGATTTTCCTGCTTTTTCACCCTCCATATTGCAAATAACCGCATATGGTCGTTCAAAGTTTCCACCTTCTCCAAGAAAGTCTTCTACTACCGGATAAAAATCCTTTGGTGCTTCCCCATTTTTTCCTACACCACACACATAGTAAGTCATGTGATTTTTTTGGTGTCCCCGTTCATCAAAGGAAAGAACCGGTGTTACCGCTACGCCATATTCTGTCGTAACAATTCTATGCAACAGTGACGTCACATGTCTGTGGTCACGAATATTGTCTGCGCTTCTTCCATATAAAGGAATAGCTGCAATTGGCGTAAATTCTACCTGCATTCTTCCGATATTGGTAAGTTTCACATGCATTATTTCCACATTTGCATCTACCGGAACAAAGGAAGTAATGGCTGCTTTCATCTGATATTTCTTAGATTCCCTTGTTAAGGTATGCCACATGAATCCGGCGGTAACTTCGCTTTTATCCTGCATAGCGGTATATTTTTTTGCATATTCCTCTGCTGAAACGCCGGTTGCAGACCAGCTTCCCACTCCTTTTACATGACACCAGAAATTTCTGGTATTCCGGTTGTTATGCAGATTTTCTGCACTGACCGGCTCTAACACAAAGGTATTCTGGTCTGTCTTTGCATCCCCGGCTAATTCCGGCGTCAAAGCACTTTTTAACCCCTTTTCTCCTGCTATCGGAAAATACAGGTAACTGTGATTTTCCGGACTTTCTAATGTAAACGTTCCTGCTTCATCCAGAAACTGATATGTTTTCATAATGACCTCCTCTTTTTCAAATGCCTATTAGCGGCTTTTTAGCTGTTCCAAGCGCCTTACGGCATGTTTTCTCTGCTAATGACATTGTATGAAAAGGAAGCGCAATAAAAAAAGATACCTTTTTTTCGTAAGGTATCTTTTTTTTAGATATTATGGCATGGAAATCTTATCCAGAATTCCTGTCAGGTGTGCAATTGTCACTCCATAATTTGTCATTGGAATCCCCTGCTCTCTTGCCCGGTCAATTCTTGACATAATGTATTTTCTGTTGAACATACAGCCCCCGCATTGAATAATTAAATCATAATTTGATAAATCTGCCGGAAAATCTGTTCCACTTACAATGTCAACAGCAAGACCTTCTCCAAAACGTTTCCGAAGCATGTTAGGAATTTTTACCCTTCCAATATCCTCCTGTAATGGTGCATGGGTACAGCATTCTGCAATTAAAACCTTTGACTGTTCTGTCAAGGAATCAATCCTTTTCGCCCCTTCCACATAATATGGTAAGTCTCCTTTATGGGCTGCGAAAAGTACAGAAAAGGAAGTCAGCATACTCTCTTTTGGTTTACGCTCATACACATAGCCAAACACCTGGGAATCTGTAATCATCAGCTTTGGTGGCTCCTTTAATGTTTTCAGAGCCTGTTCCAGCTTATCCGTTGTAACACTCATCACAATGCACTTTTTATCTAAAAGTTCTCTTATGGTCTGTACCTGTGGTAGTATCAGTCTTCCCTTTGGTGCCTGAATGTCCTGTGGCATTACAAGCAATACCACGTCCTCTTCTGTTACCAGATTTGCGGTAAGGGTCTGATTTCCGAAGTCCTCCGGCATTTTCCGGGCAAGGGCTTCCTTCACCTGCTCCATTCCTTCTTTCGTCCGGGCACTGACTACAAGTACTTCTTCCCCGGTTTTCTTTTGTATGTAATCCGCCAATACTTTCCCATTCTTAGAGATATCGGCTTTATTTACCACAAACAGAACAGGAGTCTTTTTCTTCTGAAAAAAGGAAAACCATCTCAATTCCTCTGTTATCTCTATCTTTGTTTCCTCGCAACTTGTTACATCACCGGAAACAAGCAGCACTGCAACATCTGCTCTTTCTGCCGCCAGCTTTGTTTTTTCTATACGCTGGACACCAAGAATGCTTTCATCATCAAAGCCTGCCGTATCAATGATGGTACATGCTCCAAGGGGATGTATCTCCATCGCCTTATAAACCAAGTCTGTGGTAGTCCCTGCCACATCTGCTACAATCGAAACCTCCTGCCCGGTAAAGGCATTAATAAAAGAAGATTTTCCACTATTTGTCTTCCCGAATACTCCAATATGTAATCGGTTACTGCTTGGTGTCTCATTTAAACTTCCCATAAATTCCTCCAAGTTAAATCCTGTTTTAACTTAATTTTCTTCTAAATTCACGAATCATTTTATATTTTTAAAAGTAGGTAAAAACATGGGGCAGAATTTACATTCTGCCCTTTCTCCACCTTTTATCACATTTTAGTTTTAAAGTTATATCATGATTTAATCGCTATCTAAAAACGGAAATCACGTCTTCCTTCTGCAATATCATGAATGTGCTCATATGCCGTCTGTTTTACCTTTGGATTTGGAATATTCTCCAGTTCCTTTTCAATTAATTCCATTCCCAGCTTTCTTGTTTCCTCACCGGCATAATCCTCTAAATACTCTTTTAATGTCATAAGGGCATTTGGATGACAGCAATTTAAAATCTGCATATTTTTACATAATGCCATGAAGCGGTCCCCGGTTCTTCCCTCTCTGTAACAAGCGGTACAGAAACTTGGTATGTACCCCAGCTTCATCAGCCAGTTTACCACCTCATCTAAGGTTCTGTTGTCACTGACATCAAACTGTGCAGAAGTAATCTCCTCTTCTGTTTCCGGCTCTGCATAGCCTCCCACGCTGGTGCGGGAGGCACCACTAATCTGGGATACTCCTAACGGTAATACTTTTTCCCGCACTGCCTGGCTTTCTCTGGTGGAAATAATCATTCCTGTATAAGGTACGGAAATTCGAATTAATGCACATATCTTTGCAAAAATGTCATCACTGATACCATTGTCAAACACATCCGGGTCAATATCATCTGCGCGCTTAATTCGTGGTACACTGATGGTATGAGGACCCACACCATGCACTGCCTCTAAATGCTCTGCATGCATTAAAAGCCCTGCAAATTCGTAGCGGTACATCTCCAGTCCGAAAAGCACACCCAGTCCTACATCATCAATTCCGCCCTCCATGGCTCTGTCCATTGCCTCTGTATGATAAGCATAATCGTGCTTCGGTCCGGTCGGATGAAGTTCCTCATAGCTCTTCTTGTTATAGGTTTCCTGAAAAAGAATGTAGGTTCCGATTTCTGCCTCTTTTAACTTCCGGTAATTCTCAACAGAAGTTGCAGCAATATTGACATTGACACGACGGATTGCTCCGTTTTTATGCTTAATACTGTAAATTGTCTTAATGCAGTCTAAAATATATTCAATCGGATTATTTACCGGGTCTTCTCCCGCTTCAATTGCAAGTCTCTTATGTCCCATATCCTGTAATGCAATAACCTCTTTTGCCACCTCTTCCTGGGTCAGTTTCTTACGGGCAATGTGCTTATTTTTCAAATGATACGGGCAGTAAACACAACCATTTACACAATAATTTGACAGATACAGCGGTGCAAACATGACAATACGATTGCCATAGTAATCCTTCTTAATCTGCTGGGCAAGCTCATAAATTTCCTGTATTTTATCCTCCATCTCACAGGCAAGCAATACCGATGCTTCTCTGTGATTTAACCCTTTTCTCTGCTTCGCTTTTTCGATAATAGAGTCAATTAATTCCACATTTTCTTTATTCGCATCTGCATATGCCAATGTGTCCTTGATTTCTTCATCTGAAATAAATTCTTCTGCCTTTAATGATTTTACGTTATACATGTCTGTTTCTCCCTGTCTGTTATATTCTGTTCCACATAGAATTTCAACCGTGAAACCCTCGTGTCAATCGTAGTCGCATTTATGACCTATTCTTTCTATATAGGTGTAGGTTTGCAATCATCTACCCGCTATCTTTCCTCTCTGCATCTGCGGTATGTGTAATGTATCTTCCGGGAAATCGCCCCTATCAACAGCAATGTGATAACCAATACTTTCGATTCTTTTTTCCAAACAAAACCGACACTCTGCCGCTTCATCTCCGGTACAGATTTTATTATCATAAAGCTTATATTTTTCCCTTACATCCACCGGAGAAAGATTCGGCATTACTACATTCGCACCAGCTAAAATTCCCTTTTCCCTGCCCTGAGGATGAATCGTTCCAAGAGCTGTGGTGGAAGGTAATAATACCCTTGGATGAATCAGGCGGATAATCGAAAGCAGCCGCAGGGTCATCTCTAATGTTCCTGCTATTTCTTTTGCAAAAGGAGTATCCTTTTGTGGAATAAAAGGTCCAATCCCAACCATTTGCGGTTCAAGTTCTTTTATAAATATTAAATCCTGATATAAGTTTTCTATCGTCTGATAGGGGGAACCAACCATAAATCCACAGCCTGTCTGATAACCAATCTCTTTTAAATTCCAAAGGCATTCCTTCCGGTTTTCCAAAGACAATTCTGCCGGATGAAGCTTCTTATAATGCTCATCACAAGCTGTCTCATGACGAAGCAGGTAGCGGTCTGCTCCTGCGTCAAAATAACGTTTGTAGCTTTCTTTTGATTTCTCTCCAATGGAAAGTGTCACCGCACAATCCGGGTGGTTTCTTTTTATTGATTCTACGATATCGCAGATTTTATCATCTGTAAAAAATACATCCTCGCCACTTTGTAATACAAAGGTTCGAAATCCTAAATCATAACCGGTTTTACAGCAGGAAAGAATCATTTCTTTCTCTAAACGATATCGTTCTGCTTTCTGGTTGCTTCTGCGGATGCCGCAATATAAGCAATCATTTTTACAATAATTAGAAAACTCAATCAGTCCGCGGATATATATATTCTTTCCATAGATACTCCAAGCTGTCTCTCTTGCTTCCGAAAAAAGAGTTTCTATTAGTTCTTCATCCTGTGTTTCCATCAGAAGCTTTAACTGTTCATAGGTAATATTTTGTTTTTCCTTGATGTCTTTGATTATTTTTTTCATTTAATTTCCCGTCAAAAAATAGTGCGTAGCCGCACAATTATATCACATATTTTTATAGCAGAATACATATTTTCTGCTGTGCCTAACCACCTATAATACTAACACTCATCCTCCAAAATGACAATCTTTTATAGGTACTTTTTCACATACAAGTCCCCTTCTGTCAATCCATTTTTTGTCAATTCGTACACTTTGTCACAAACCTCACAGATATACTTTCTGTCATGGGAAACGCTGATAATTGCACCGGAATAATTTTTTAACATGTTCCTGATAACAGGACCTGACAATGGGGAAAAATTTCTTGTAGGTTCATCCAGAAGTAAAACATTACAGCCTGTCATACTCATTTTTAAAAGGAGTAATTTCGCCTTTTGTCCACCGGATAATTCACGAATTGAATGGTTCATCTCCTCTGCAGTATATTTCATACTACCCAGATAAGTCCTTGCGCGACTAATTTCTTCTTTATCACCGCTTACCACCAGAAAATCCACCGGGGTCTGTTCCATATCCAGTAATTCTTCATAATTCTGAGGCATATAAAATACTTTTATATCCTGGCGCTGCTGTAAAACTTCTGCGATTTTTCTTATCAGTGTTGTTTTACCTGTTCCATTTTTCCCAACAATACAGATATGCTCTGCTCCCATCACCGAAAGGCTGATATCCTTTGTCAATCGCTCCTCTGCCACCAATAGTTCCGGCAAATGAAAATCCAACACCCGCTTTCCATTTGGCAGAGAAATCTTCTCTCCGAACTTAATAAAAATCGCATCCTCGGTTTCCGGAATTTCTGTCATATCTGCAAATTCTTTTTCAAAACGCTTCTCCATAGCTTTTACTGTATGCATTTTCTTCTTTAAAAGCTGTCCACCATGGGGGTCCTGTCTGCTGATTGTATTCTGCTGATGCTCCACCTTTTGTTGTATTTTTCGAAAACGTTCCTGTTGTTTTTCATATTCGCTCCGTTCTTTTCTTGCCACCTGTTCCTGATGCTCTAATCCACGCAGTCTTTTTTCCACATATTCCCCATATCCGACTGTTGCGATAGTGTAACGGGATTCTGTTTTCCGCTTAATTTGTTCGATATGGATGATTTTATTCGCTGTCCGCTCCAGCAATGTCTCATCATGGGAAATAAATAGCATCGGCATTCTGCAATCTGCAATAAAAGCTTCTAACCATGCTAAGGTCTGCAAATCAATATCATTCGAGGGTTCATCCAAAAACAGAAGATCCGGCTGTTCCATCAGAATCCTTGCCAGTTGAAGTTTTACCTTTTCTCCACCGGATAGTTGTCCAACCTTCTGGTCTGAATAAAACAAATCTGCCCCTATCGCAAGCTTCGCTGAAATCTCTGCCAGTTCCTTGGGCGACAACATGTAAAAAGCTTCACAGTCAGCACAGTATTCATAAATACTTTGCTCCTTTTCCTCTGGCAATAATTCCTGTGCCAGATAACCAATCCTCGCACCATTTTTAATGATTTCACCGGAATATTCCACGTAATCATCTACCAATGCTTCCTTATATAACAGTTTCATCAGGGTTGATTTTCCGTTGCCTTCCTCTCCAATAATTGCTGCCTTATCCCCATCCTTCAATACCAGGGAAAAATCCTTTAAAATTACCCGCAAATCCTTGCGATGTGTGATTGTCAAATTCTTTATCTGTAACATATACATTCCTCCTTTATTTCTAACAGGAGTGTGTTCTAAACTGTTTTGGTATTCACAATGCTCACAAAAAGAACAAAAGTGTACTTCGCAGGTTCTCATGTTTCAGTTTCTGATATAGCACAGCTTTTGATTCATAGGAATTTTCAAAAATTCCTATGAATTAAAAAAGGATATAGAAATTCTCTATATCCTCATACTTACTGCTTGTATTACTTGTAATAAACGGTTTCTGTACCTCAAAACCAGCCTTACCTGTCAGCATACAATCTCTATGTCTCGTATCAAAGATGATAAAATTCCTGCTAAATGCACACCAAAAACAAGCCATTAAAAAATGACTCTTCCACTCCCGGTATCTTTTTCAATTCATTTATTAGCAAGAAAATTTATACATCTTTTCACCTCAATTCATTTTATTTTTGTGCTTCCATTCTTTGTCACATAAATTACTATAAGCTACTGTTTCAAATTATGCAACATTTTTATTCTTTTTGTCCAGTTTATATCAAAAATTGTGACAACACATAATTATTCAAATCCAATCCCTTTTCTGTCAAATAAATTCTGCCCGCTCTTTTCAAAAGAAGCCCTTCTTCTTGCAAGCAATTGAGTACCTCTCCATAAATTCCTTCAATTGGAACTCCAAAAGCCTGTGTAAACTCTTCCCTGTAAAATCCATCTACCATACGAAGTCCCAGAAACATAAATTCTTCCATCTGGGCATTTCTGCTTACAAAATCCGCTGAGGCATGGAGATTGACAGCCGGAACCTCTTCACAAGTGCCGTCTTCATAAGGATTCTGAAACAGGCCTTCATAAATCTGCTGTGTTTCTGCCAGATAAGTATATAAATCCCTTGTGTTGGAATAACGAATATTATCAATTAAGGAGGCTGCTCCAAGTCCCACGCCAAGGTAATCTACACGCTTCCAGTAGCCAATATTATGACGGCATTCCTTCCCCGGCTTTGCAAAATTCGAAATCTCATACCAGTGATAGCCCTCTGCCATCAACATCTGCTGTGTCAGCTTTGTGGTCTGATACTCCTCTTCCTCTGTTGGCAGTGACTCTGTCTGCATTCCCGCCTCCTGTTTCACTGCATCAAACTTATATAAATCATAAAAAGGCGTCCCTTTTTCAATAATTAAGGAATATGCCGAAATATGCTCCGGTTTCAAACGAATTACTTTCTCTAGGGAATCACAGAAAATCTCCGGTGTCTGTCCCGGAAGAGAACTCATCAAATCAATATTTACATTGTCATAACCGTTCTTTCTCGCCAAATCATAGGTTTTTAAAAACTGCTCATAGGTGTGAACCCGGCCTAATATTTTTAACTCTTCATTATGGGCTGACTGTAAACCAATACTTAATCGATTAATGCCACAGGAACGATATACCTGAAATTTCTGGTCTGTTACAGTTCCGGGATTGCACTCAATACTAATTTCCGCATCACCTGCCAGCCGAAAACGCTTCTGCACCATTTCCATAATGGCTCTGATGTATTCTTCCCGAAGCCATGAAGGTGTCCCACCGCCAATAAAAACAGTAGAAATCACTCTGTCATGATATTTTTTTCCATAAAAATCTAATTCCTTAAGCAGCGCTTCCACATAGCTGTGCTGTGTCATCTCATCTGCTGAAAAGGATAAAAAATCACAATAATCACATTTTTTTACACAAAAAGGGATGTGGATATATAACTCCATCTCTTTCGCTTTATTCATGCTCTGTCCTCTTTTCTAACAACTCCCGAAGTTCCTGCTCTGCTGCTTTCACGGAGCCCTGTATCATCTGGGCACTTCCACCGCCTCTGGCATTTACTTTCTCACGAAGCATTGCGGCAACCTCTCTGCAATCCTTACTGCCACTGCCAATAATGAAATTGTAGCCCTCTTCCTCACTTCCAACAAAAATACCGCAGATTCCGGTATGAGAAGCCACCAGCTCATTTACTGCATTACGCAGCACAGGAGTTTCCAATCCACTTTCAAATAAGAATACATCTTCCTGCTCTGCCGGAAGCTCAGCAATCTTAACTGTCATCAGTTTTTGTTTAGCTTCTGCCAGCTGATATTTTAAATCCTGATTTGATTTTTTCATTTTCTCGACTAATTCCGGAAGCATTTCCTGATTTGAAGTCAAGGTATTGGAAACTGCATTTACTACCGCAGCCTTCTCACGAAACGCTTCTAATGCCCGGAAACCGCAAAGGAAACTGATTCTGACACCACCTTTATAATTCTGCAGCGTCATTACCTTTAACATTCCGATTTCTCCGGTGCGTTTCACATGAGGTGCACAACAGGCACAGACATCCACGCCCGGAATTGTAATAATGCGAACCTGTCCCTCGATTTCAATTTTGCTGCGGTAACTGAGTACTGCCAGTTCCTCCTTCGACGGAAAGCTTGCTTCCACCGGAAGATTTTTTATAATCACTTCGTTCACCGCATACTCTATCTCTGCCACATCCTCTGGTGATAATACGCCATTGAAATCCATCGTAACAATATTATCACTCAAATGAAAGCCAACGTTATCATATCCAAATCTCGTATGTACCAGCCCGGAAAAAATATGTTCCCCGGAATGCTGCTGCATATTCGAAAAACGGTGCTTCCAGTCAATAATTCCATGTACCTTTTCCCCTGCTTTTACCGGCTGTTCCAGAGTATGTGTAATGATATTCTCTGTAATCTGCACATCCAGTACGGTAATTCCATTTATCGTTCCCTTATCCGGGGTCTGTCCACCCTCCTCCGGGAAAAATAAGGTTTCCTCTAATATCACCGCATATTTTTTTCCGTCATTCGCTTCTATTTCTTCACAGGATACCACTACAGCATCAAACTCTGTTGCATAAGCATCCAAATCATATAACTTCTTTGTCATATATCCCATACCTTTCCGCATATTTCCGGCTCTGATGCATTCCAACGATTATTCTATCCCACATCAAATACCGACCATAACCTCTTTTATAAATTAGTCCAAGCCCTATTTTACCATTGATTAAGAAATAAGACAATGAACTTCTTACACCGGAAATACTCCACGAAACATTCTAATATGGCACAACTTTTGTTCCAACGCATTTATGCGTTTATGCGTCAGCTACGCATCCTAGGAGACTTTCGAAACGAAAGTCTCCAGAAGTGCTTTTATTCTATAGGAAGTTCAACGAACT
>CAYMIS010000011.1:0-44571 GCA_964390485.1 uncultured Roseburia sp.
CCTTTATTTCCTTAATATCTTATTAATATTTTTTACTACTTCTTAAACTTATCTACTACAGGCACAAAATGGTTTTTAGCCCATATAGCAACTATTGATTCATTTCCGTCAAACCTGCTTCATAAATTGCTCCATCCCTTATCGCAGATGGCTCATAATAAGTTTCTGGCATCAAATATAGAATGCATATGGCTTATTATTCTTATAAATCACTGCTTCCATTGGAAATCCTCTACAAGTCATTTCATATTCTGGCACTGCTACACTTCTACCTACATATCCATTTCCTGTACATGGCGATTCACCTGACGTGCTCCCTCAGTTTCGGCTATAGAAAGGCGGTTAAAGGAATCGTAACTGTAGACAAAGCTTTTGTCAGCAAATATGTTGCCTATTTCATAACGAATTGCACGAAATGAAACATTCCATTTCAAGCCCCGTTTCGTGCAATTCATATTTCATAGGCTAACTATTTTCACACATATTAAAAAATTTTCTAAATTACATTTCTTGCACTACAATATTGAATCCCCTAACAAGGCATTCTCATTATAAATGCTTTTAACACTATTCCGATTAATTTAAAAATTGAAGCTAATTCTTTAGGTAACGTGTGCACTTAAGTAAATACATAATTAAATATAGTCCTTCATAATGTGCCAAACTTTTTTTACTTCATCGTTATACTTTTCATTTAACTGACTTCTTAATTGAGCATCTGTATGATAAATAACAAAATCACTTAACCCGCTTCGCGAAACAAATAGTTTACTATAACTTTCTATCAGGTATTTCAATTTTTCATCAACGCTCTCATCGGAATCAATGCAGTTAATTTGTCCCATAAGTATTCTTAATACTCCATTGTATTGTCCATATCCATATTTTTGTACCAATTTCCCAATCTCGATATATGACACTCTCAACTGTAAAAACTCTTCATTTTTTATCATTTTTCTATCTCCCGTCTATTGTAATGGCGTTTTCCCTACAACCTCAAAAGTCCATGGTGCATCTATATACGTTTGCATAAAATTGTAGCCTCCCACATATGGTCCACCTTGCGGTCCAACTGGTCCTGTGTAAACAGTAGTACCTTTTGGTATTTTAATCGCATATACATTATCTATATAAGAACTTGCCTCATATGCACCTGTTTTCGAATCTATCCAATGAGTCTTTACTGCTGTGTCAATTCTTACATTCGCAACAGAAGCTGGTGGTTCACTCGTGAACCATCTTCCATACGGATTTTTAGCGTTACCTGCCCGATACATTATTCTATCTTCTTGCAATACTTCCATGTTATACCTACCACCATAGAAATTCTTTGCAGGTTGATTAGGCATTTCTGCTAATGGTCCAGGATTTTCAATCATATTATATTGATAATCTGCTATATCGTCCGTTCCATATATAACACTTGGTGTACCATCCTTTGCCGCTGCTCTATCCGCATTTGTCAGCCTTAACGCTTCTTCCGGCGAAAGTCCCTGTTCTTTATACTTCTTCCACTGCGCATACTTATCCGGGCACACCATTCCCGCATTTCCACTTGGGTCATAATACATCAACGGATTATTCTTACAATAACTGAACAGATTTAATCCATCCCCAAGATAAGTATCTTCCTGTAAGAAACGACCAATCACAGGATTATAAAATCTTGCTCTTAAATAATACTGGGAAGTAACGCCATCATACATCTGTCCGGTATAACGGAATCGGTTATGTACAGCTTCTTCGCAAACCACAGTATTACCAAAAGCATCATACTCATAATGATTTAATACTTGTGCTGATGTGTTTTCATTATTATTTTGCAACACCACATGGGTGATACTGCCCATTTCATCACATGCATAGTGATAGTAGTTTCTTGCTTTTTCACTATCTGAGCAGATAAGGTCTAAACCACGTATATAACGAATCCGGTTTCCATCCCCATCCTGTTCTACAACTGCCTCTTTACCGGAGAAGATAAACTTCACAAGTTCTCCGTTTTCTTCCAGTTCGTGACGTAAGCCTTCTGCATCATAGCGGTTTACCTGACGTGCTCCCTCAGTTTCGGCTATCGCAAGGCGGTTAAAGGAATCATAACTGTAGCCAAGGCTTGCGTCAGCAAATATGCTGCCTACCTCATAATTAATTGCACGAAATAAAAGATTCCATTTCGTGCAATTCGAATTTCATAAGCTAACTATTTTTATCCCATACCAAAAACTTTTCTAAATCTCTTTCACTACATCATTAATAATCTAACAAGGCATTCTCATTATAAATTCTTTCAACGCTCTTCTTCCTATATCTGTTTTTACTAATTCAACTGGTTTTTGATTATCTAGCGCTTTTATCTCCTTATTAATCCAGATCTGAGTATAATCATCCCCTAATAGATATAACAACGGACGTATAATATCATCCGGCATAATATCTAATAACGTTTCTGGAATCTCAGTCTCTCTAAAACACCTACTATACGCTTTCCAATCCTGCTGATTATACTCATTTGCAAAAAATTCAATTTTGGGGTTATTACTCATATTGTTCCTCCTTTTAACTATTTTTGTTTTATTTTTACACTATCCGGATTAAAAATAACTATATTTACACCACCTTCTCTTCTAGCCGATGGAACTATCAATCCATTATATCCATATGCATATGCCGTATCGCCTATCACATGTGTTACATCATAAGAATCACCTGTTATACTCTCTAGCGAGATTCCCAACTGCTCTCTAACAGAACTATCTGTCATATCTAACATCTTATCTGCCTTAATGTCAAATGTAAATGTTGTTCTATTATGATTTATATCTGTTACTTCATAATTTCCTAATTCTGCTGCAATTGTTTCTACACTATCACCAAAATATAATCCTGGTACGCCTTTCTTTGTATATCTATGTTTAGCATCAATAGTATATTTATTCATTTCAATTGGATTATATGGTAATCCTGTCACCTTATCATGCCCTACATTTCTAAAAACAGTTCCATTAAAGTCTTTACCACCTATTCTGTCGTATGCCTTCATATATGCATACGCTTCTGAGGAAGTCATTCCCGGATGTGAATCTTTAATCTTTTTGAACAGATTATACTTTTCCTCACATACATTTCCACTTGGGTCATAATACATCAACGGATTATTCTTACAATAACTGAACAGATTTAATCCATCCCCAAGATAAGTATCTTCCTGTAAGAAACGACCAATCACAGGATTATAAAATCTTGCTCTTAAATAATACTGGGAAGTAACGCCATCATACATCTGTCCGGTATAACGGAATCGGTTATGTACAGCTTCTTCGCAAACCACAGTATTACCAAAAGCATCATACTCATAGTGATTTAATACCTGTGTCTCTGCACTTTCCTTCTGCAACACCACATGGGTGATACTGCCCATCTCGTCACAAGCATAATGATAGTAGTTTCTTGCTTTT
Organism: uncultured Roseburia sp.; assembly: GCA_964390485.1. Classification (GTDB taxonomy): domain Bacteria; phylum Bacillota; class Clostridia; order Lachnospirales; family Lachnospiraceae; genus Roseburia. Next base: position 3,456 of record CAYMIS010000011.1, read on the forward strand.
TCACTATCTGAACAGATAAGGTCTAAACCGCGGATATATCGAATTCGTTTTCCATCCCCATCCTGTTCTACAACCGCCTCTCTACCGGAGAAGATAAACTTCACAAGTTCCCCATTCTCTTCCAGTTCGTGACGTAAGCCTTCTGCATCGTAGCGGTTTACCTGACGTGCTCCCTCAGCTTCAGCTATCGCAAGGCGGTTAAATGAATCGTAGCTGTAAGTAAAGCTGCCATCGGATAACATATTTCCCTGTTTATCATAAGTAAAGCTTTCTATCTGTGGAACATTGACGCTTCCTAAGGTCTGGGATTTACCATGTGTTTGTGCAATTCCCATGCCCTCACCCAGATTCGCTTCACCAAACTGCGTCTCTTCCATTTCCCCCCGCAGTCTTTCCACGCTCATCAAGCGGTTTCCGGCATTATAACGGTATTTCTCCACCAGATTTTCCTGAGCGTTTTTTATCCTGCGCTCAATACGGTTTCCGGCATTATCATAGTAGAAGCATTCGTCACCAAAAGGACTGCTCACGCTTGTGAGTCGGTTCTGCACATCATAACTGTACATGCTGCTTCCGTTTAAAGTGTCCTTACGAATTACATTGCCGTTTCCATCATAGCTATAGTTGTTTTCTGCCAACAACTGAGTTCCACTTAAGCTTGTTTTTAAACTGCTTAAGATGCCATCCGCATTATACGCATACTCACTGACTAATCCATTTCCGATGGTCTGGCGTGTCTTTCTGCCGGCTTCATCATATTCGTACAACGCCTGACGTATGCCGTCGTCATAGACTTCTGTTAGGTTTCCTATTGAGTCATAACGGTATTCTGTTGTCTTTCCGGTGATGTCTGTACGGATTAACACTTTTCCGTCTGCGTCATAGGTATAGCTTAACAGTGTTTTACCACTGGCGGATTTGTCTATCACTCTTCCCATCAAATCGTAGCTATAGTCATAACGCATTCCACCTCCGATGGCATAGGAAAGCAAGCCATCCCCGGTATAGCCAAAGCTTTCCCGTAGTGGCTCTACTCCTGCCTGTGCGGCAGATTCTGCTGTCACATAACGCTCCGTCAAATTACCATACATGGTATAACTGTATTTGGTACAGATTCCATTGCGGTTAACATGAGATGAAAGATAATTTTCTGCATCATAAGCAAAAGTGTCTGCATTTCCCAGTGCATCCACCCTGCCTGTCATATTTCCTCTGCTGTCATATTGATAAGAGCTGATATTTCCTTCCCCGTCCTCGGAGGTCAGCATTTTACCTGCCGGGTCATAGGTGTACTGCTCTTTACTTCCGTCTGCCTTATTGACAGCAATAACTCTTCCCCATGCATCCAGTTCAAAGCCTGTCACATTTCCATTGCCGTCTGTTAATTCATTGACCTGTCCCCAAGGATTGTAAGCCCACTTCTGGCTGCTGCCTCCTGTGGTGCTGGCAAGAATTCGTCTGCCCGCCAAGTCGTACTGGTAGGTAATTCCATTTCCTTTTGCATCATAGGCTCCTGCCAGCTGACCACTTTCATCATAATGATACTGCTCTAATACATTGCCTTCCGGTCCTGTTACCGCCTGACATCTTCCCTGCATATCATAGCTATAAGCATAGCCCTTTTCCTGCGCAGCTTTCTGTAATTGTGGTGTTAAAAGACCGGTAAGCCATCCGTTTTTATCATAAGATACATTTTTATGACTTCCATCCGGATAGATAACCTCTGCCATTCTTCCGTTGGCATCCATTGCAAAGCGGGTCGTTTTGCTGACTGCACCATCTGCAATCGTCACCGCTGTCAGATTACCGTTCCTGTCATAGCTATAGGTTCTGGTATTATGAATCATACCATCCCTGCCCTCATGTACCTCTTCCACTACGCGGTTCATGCGGTCATAGCTTTTTCTGATTTCATGTCCTAATGGTGTAACAGCCTTTGTTACATTTCCGTTGGCATCATAAGTATATCGGCTCTTTGCCAGATGTACTCCCGCCGCATCGAATAAACTCTTTTCCAGAATCCTTCCTGCCGGACTGTAGGTATACTCTGTTATTAGTTTTTTCTGTTCATGGAAATACTGAATACTTCTTACCTGACGACCAACTGCATCATATTCATATGCTTCACTGGCGCCATGTCCGTCTTCTTTTCGTATCAGACGATTTTCCTTATCATAAAAGAATTTCAAATGCAGAATTCTTCCTCTTGCACTATCTAAAGTCTGATTTTCGGTATAACGAAGTTCACCGATACGATTGCCATTATAATCATATTCATAGCGTACTAAGGACCAGCATTCTTCTGTTTCACTTCTGCTTAAAAGCTCCCGTTCCTCTATGAGCCAGTCTAACAGGTTATAACGATAACGTTTTTCTCCACCACCGGCAGTTTCCACACGGATAAGGTTTCCATGATAGTCATATTCGCCCTTCCATTGCACCTTTCCCTCCGGTGTCATAACACAGATTAAACGTTCTCTGTTATCGTACTCATAAGTAGTTCCGGCACCATCATCTGTTTTGCTGTCATACTGCTCCGGTAATACACGTTTTATGATATTCCCCTTCACATCATAGAAACGACGTTCCACGCCTCCATCCGGGTAACGTATCCGAACCGGCTCCTCGAATTCCTCATATTCATAGCGGACAACTTCTCCCGGAATCTGGCCTGTTTCTTCCACAATTCGTCCCTGAGCATCACGTTTCATATCCTGCACACCGCCCTCGGCATCCTTGATGCGGATTGGGTGTTCAAAATCATCATAAAACATTCGGATATCCGGGTCTTTCTTTCTGTCTGCATAGCTTTTGGGATAAGTTGTGGTCAAAAGATTTCCTAAGCTGTCAAAGGTTCTTTTGGTGGTATTGTCTTCCTCATCCGCAGCAATTACCACTCTGTCATAATTATCATAACCATAGTGTCTGATTCCTGCGTCATTTCTTTCTTCCATCAATCTGCCAGCCTTATCATAGCTGTAATGAAAGACAGAACCTTCCCGGCTGCAATATCTTACCGGCTCCTTGAAATGCTCTTCATACACGTAATTATCTGCATTTCCATTGGCATCCACCCCGGAAACAACTCTGCCATGAGCATCTCTTGTATAAGTAAACTTCTGCCATCTTTCTTCATCTATTTTTCTGCTTTCCTGAAGAAGATTTCCTTTTTTATCATACTCGAATCTGGTTACTGCTCCTGCATTATCTGTAATTTCCCTTGGGTTGCCCATTGTATCATAGCTGGTTGTAATAACATATCCATCCGGAAATTCCTCACGAATGCATTTCCCCTGCTCATTATATTCACGACGTATTTCATTTCCCTTACGGTCACGCTCGTAAATCACATTTTCCCACTGGTCGTAGGCTTTTTCTATATAAGTTCCGTCTGCATATAACTCTTTTAACGGAAGCTTTCTGACATCATAAGTGTATACAATCCGTTCCCCGGTAGATACGGTAAGGAAGGTATTTTCCTTTTTCGCATCATCATAAAAAGTAACAAACTCTTCTCCATTGGAAAGTACCTGACGAGCCACTCTGCCTCTTCTGTCATATTCATTTGTCACATAGTTCTTTCCGTTCTGGTCGCAAATCTGATGCAAACGGCCTTCCTTTGTATAATCATAACGAATAATACCGCCGTCTACGCAGACTACTTCCTTTAGAAATTCCTGCTCATAACGATAACTAACGCTTCTTCCTATGATGTCTGTTACACTGCTCAGCTTATTATTTTCCCATAGGAAAGTAAGCTTTGCACCTCCTGTAAATACCGCCTCAGCTAATAAATTTCCACGGTATTCCAATGCAAAACCATCTTTATTTCTGTCATAGTAAGCCAAAAGCTTTCCATCCTCGGCAAAATAGCGTTCTGTCTGGTTTTTATTATCCTTATAGCAATAACCGCCCTGGGCTTTTCTAAGCTGTACCGAAGGGTCTTCATTTCTTAAATTGACAAATCCTGTATCTGTCAGTTTAAACTTCTCCAAATGCATACCACTTAGCATAACGGTATAGACATTTCCTTCTTTACAGATACACTCATCAAAATTTGTAAACCAATAACTGCCTAACATACAGCCCGGATTCTTATGTACGGATTCGTAGCTCCGCACTAATTCAAATTCACCACCAGCATAATGAATATTCATATCGGTGTGCTGAATACTCATACTTCCGGTAATAACATCCACCGGGTCATTAATACATTTCCTTTCTGTGGATGTATCTCCCTGGGTTGTCTTCTTGGCGGTCTGGGTATTCCCCTCCGGTGCAGCTGTTTTTCCAGCCTGTTTCTTTTTCACGGTGGCTTCTTTTCCATGCTTATAAAGGGATAAATTTCCCCGCATAGACTGTATTAATAATGCTGCATCATCCGCATCATTTAATGGGTCAAACTCTCCCTGAGCCATTAAAACCACTAACTGCACATCTGTAATAACTGCCTGCCCGATGTCTACCGCATTCATCACAAATTTTACCGTCTTTACCAATGCTTTTCCCATATCCGAAAGCTTGCTTAGTTGCTTTGTCATGTTGGCTGCTTTTGCTGCACCCGATACGATATCTCCTGCCTTTGATGCCACCTTTGTAACGGTCTGTGCTGCATTTAAGGCATTTTTTCCAAGCTTTCCGGCACTTGCTAAGCTTCCTGCCACAGGAATTGCTCCCACTAAGGACATGGCACAACCAAACCAGTCACCACGGGCTGCGGAAATTCCCGCATTAATCAAATCTGCCGCAAGGCTTACTCCCGGAATCGGCAGCATACCGATGATATCAAGACCAAACTGTAATGCATCTAATCCCACAGAAAACCAGTCCTGCATCTCATCTTCTTTGTGTTCATAGCCACTCTGCTTTGTAGTTCCCTCCCAGTAAAACACCGGAGATTTAATATCAATTCTGTCTCCTGCAATACTGATGCTGGAATCTGCAACTGACAGCTTAATCGCTGCTACCGCATACATTTCTAACATACCGTCTCCTGCTTTTGCGGTAGCTGTCAGTTCAATCTTTCCATCTCCCTCTGTGGCATCAAAAACCACATCTCCATTACTGTGAATGGAAATGCCCGACTCTTTATCTAACATTACATGGGACATAATACTGCTGCCCTGCTCTACCATGCTGCGGTTGGTTAAAAACTCTAATGCATTTCCTATAAAACGAATCATATCGTCCTGAGTCGTCAGCATCTTGGCACTGCTGTCCTGTAAATCCGGGTTATCCAGATTGGTTCTTAAGCTGCCTAAGCAGACTCCGTTTCCACCATCCTCATAGTAGCAGTAAACTTTGTCTCCAATGTCCGGCATACAGTAGAAATAGTTGTTCATTGTACACTCATAGGGCATCCACACTGCCATTGCGGTATCCTGACTGTCCTCTGTTTCAAACTGTACCTGTACATTCGTTCCCTCTACACCAATGACTTCTCCTGTCAGAATGGCTGTTTTTACTGCTGCACTTTTAGAAGAAGTCTGATAGCCAGCCCGTTCACTTTTCACATTGGAAAGTTCTAAATGATTCACCAATACGCCACCCTTTGTCACAATGTTGGTGGCGGTAATCATTTCCTTTCCACTGGTATAGCCTGCCATAAGCTCTGCCCCACTGCTCTTGCAGCTGCGGCTGTCATACTGATAAGCAGCTGCCTCCGGCTCTACATTCCGCTGAATTAATTCGTATTCTGCAATATTTCTGTTTACTCCGGTTTCCACTTCATCCGGTATCTCATCTACAGATTTGAACCCGTCGCCACCGATAACAAGATGTGGCACCGCAGACACTCCGTTCTCATAAAGATTCAGTCCCTCCCTGCCTGCAAGGCGCAGCAAAAACTCCCAGTCGGTTTCATTCTGCTGGGATTCAATTCCTTTTAATTCAATCTGCTTATTTACAGAAATCATTCCGCCATAACCGGACATTACCTCTGATGCAAGGGCATCCAAGGTTCCCGGCTGCTGGAAGTTTCTTGTTTTCTTTTCTTTATCCAGCAAACAGCCATTACCATATGCTAAAATTTCAATGGTACAGTAACCGCCGGTCTGGTTTAATCCGTAGGATGCACATGCACCACTGAACAAAGTTGCTCCATCTGTTGTTGTCAAAGTTACTTTTGTTGGATTCTCTCCTGTTTCCAGACGTTTTGCCTCGGAAGCCTCTGCTTCTACACAAATCTTCGCTGCTGCATAACTGTTTTTTGTCGTTGTAATGCTGACATCTAAGATTGTATTATATGTAATCCCGGCTGCGAGACGCAGCTTACCCAATTCTATATATATCCCCATGTTTTCCTCTCATTCTGCCAATTTTGCGGCACTTTTATCAGATAGAAAGAATAAAATTCTTTCCACTTTTCCTACTCCTTTAAGATTAATCTTTCCAAACCATACCTACAAGCCACACAACGAATCCCGCTGCCAGTGCTGATATTACAGCTTTTAATACGTTCATCATAAATAATCCGAAATTGTGACGCTCTGCCCAGCCTGTATCTCCCAGATTAATATAACCTTCTGTACTCATAGAGCTTTCTAACTGCTGCAATTTATCCGATGCTGCATTCTGGTACTCTTCTTCCAGCCCCTCTACTGTATGACCATGATATTTTGCAATAATATTTCCATATTCTCCCTCTATTACTGCCTCTATATCATTACAGCCTACAAGAATTAAAAGTTCTTCTCCATCCGATAATTTTGCCTTATAAAATTCTCCATACATTCCGGAATATACCGTTGGGAGAAAGGTTTCTGTCGTAAACATTTTTCTTGGAAAAATATTGAATGTCTTTCCTTTTCGAAGAATTCCTTCATAATCTGTACTTAACAATTTATAAATTCCGGTTGCTTCAAAGGATTCTACCTTCAGAAAATATCCCTCCGTATCTCCCTTTTCCATAACTTCTTCCAGTGTAGACACCGTAGCAAGCCCGCTATTTGTTTTCATTCCTTCAAAGGAAGCTGCCATTACTCCAACATTCATCCTGTTTTTCAGTTCTGCTTCCATGTCAGCCGGCAGTTCTGTTGCCTCTGCTTGCGACATATTCGTCTGATACATCGCCACATATTCATCCAAATCAACGTTATCCGCTTTTGACATAAGAAATTTGTTCGTATTCCACTTCATCAGAATGATTTCCATTCCTATAAATACAACCACGATAATAATTTTTGTTATAATATCCTTCATCTGTCTCTACTCCTGCCAGTCTTTAATTAATATAAACTCCTTCTGCCCCCATCTCTATCTGGGACTTGTCGATGTAAATACTGGAGTTTCCTACTCCTATATTAATACAGGTATCCGCTGTAATATTAATCTCTTCCCCTGCCTGCATAATAATATTGGAATCAGAGGTTACAGAAATTGGCTTTTCTGAATGAATCTGAATCCCCTTTTCTTTCGTAAGATTAATAAAGATTTTCTCTCCTTCGCAGATAATATAAATTCCGTCATCCGCTAAAAGTATTTCCTTTCCTCCCGGTGCTTTCCAGGATTTATCCCTTGTATTACTCTGGGGATTTCCATTGACAGAGCTTGCCACAAAAGCATCTTTTTCATTTTTGGAAGGAATGAACACTCTTACCTTATCCCCTTCCTCCGGCATACAATAAAATCCGCTGCCATCACTGGAGGAATAGGCTGTGGAATATGGAAACCACTTATCTCCCCCTGCATCATAGGAATCGTCAATATCTGAAAAATGTACCTGAACCTGGTCACCTTTAACTGCTTTGACCTCCCCAAGAAACATTCTTCCTGCCAGTTGTGAATTACTTCCTGCAACGCTCTTATAATTATCACTATTTCCTAATCCATAGGTGCACTTTAACACACCAAGCTCCATACTGCAGTTTACGCTTCCAATGACATAATCTGCACCATTTACAGACATTTTCTCTCCAATAAATTTGTAATTCTCCCCCTGCACGGAATTAATCGTTGTTGCTGTTTTATTTCCCCCCAGTGAGAACTGATTCGCCAGCAGATTATAACCTGCCGGCTGTGTATAGCTTTTCATCTCCACCGTATCAAAACTTAACAATCCGCTTCTTTTTGGCACTCCTATGTGAATTTGCGGTGTAACACTATCTATATCCGTGAAAACAGAGGCACTCAGCTGGGATGCCATACGTTCAATAAATTTCCAGTCTGTTTCCTCATACTGCATAACCAGATTACCTGTTGCCTTGTCTGATGCATCTACTTTCACAGTTGCCGCATCTCCCGCTGCTTTTTTCATAACATCTCCATAGGTAGCAGTGGTATTCTGATACGTTTTCTGCTTTTTCTGAATGTCAAGACGATAACTGGTGGATACCAGTTTTAAATTTAATACAGAATATTCTGCCATTTCCTGCATACCAACTCCTAACACACAACCTGCAAATAAGGTCTCATGCTGCCCCTTTGCCGTTGTCTTTATGAGTACATCTGTGCTTTCGTCGGCTCTTTTAATAAAATCAAGTCCACTGTCTTTTTCTACTTCCAACTCGATGGTTGCATAAGCATGGTCTCCCACATTATGTGTAATCTGTAAGGATACTAATTTATTATAACTTAACCCCTCAATACTGATATTCTGATATGTTATGTTCTCCATTATTTTCCCCCACTTTTATATACGCTTCTATTTTTTTGAAGTACCTTCGTTATCTATATACTCGTTTCCTGTTTTTCAAACATTTCCTAAGTATTTACACGCTCTTTTCCAATTCTTTGATTTCCATGGTTTCTATCATCTGCATTGCCAGTTCTTTATTAAGCTGCATCTTCTTTGCCGGACAATTCCAGTTACCAAGAAGCAGTCTTTCCTGTAAGCTGATGTAAAAGTTTAACGAATATACACCATCGTCAAATCCATTGCTCACCAGTTCCACAGTGGCAATCATTTTCTCATCCCGCTCAAAATTTATTTTTTTGAAAATCTTTCCATTCATGGTCGCCCGCTCTAAAAGCTTTGCTGCCACTCCAGCCATCTGAATTATCTGACCGTTTTGGACAGGATTTTCTGTATGGTTCAATACAAACGAAAGTTCTGTCTGTTCAGAATGAAATAAAAATTGTGGTCGATTTCCTAACAAATATGCTCCGGTAATCTCTTCTTCTGTCATTGGACGGATATCCGTTGGTACGAATAAGGATAACTGTCCCTCTAAAAACTCTTTTCTTTCGAATAAAATCTCTTTGCCTTCTAATATTACTTTGCCTTCTGCGACAGAGCCTTCTATCAGAGTTACTTCTTTTTTATTTTCATCCTGTTCCTCTGCTTTTTGCTGCTTTAAAATTTCCTCATCTAAATATGCCATTTTTCCCCTCCTATTTATCCTCAACGACAGAAATAATTCCGCCATAGGCACATGCTATCTTGCTTCCTTCTGTTAAGCATGCTTTTCCTTCTAACTTATTTGCTTCATTGGCATTAAACCATGGTGTTAAAATCATCGGTTTACAGCTGCACAAGCCCTGCTTTGTCACCATATTCTTAGCCTTTGCTGCCGCCTGCTGCTGTGGTGTCTTTGCAAGAAATTCCGGATTAATCATGGAATTGCATCCACCAAACTGGGTAATATTAGTATCCACTGCATTGTCCCCCGCATTCATAACCGGATAACATTCCCCCTCGCCGGACATTTTATAAACCCCATGGTCAGTTCCTACATTCAGGTAGTTTTCCATACAGCCCTGACTACAGCTAAGTTTTTTATACATTGTTACATAATTGTCTCCCATATTCCTTACCCCTTCTCCTTTATTTTATCGTTACATACTCCAGACCAATTCCATATATCTCTCTTCGTAAAAGGCTTTCTGCCATCCGAAGGGAAATAATTATGCGTGTCTCCCGCAATCCTTCTAACACAAAAATATCCTTCTTCGGAATCTTATCCTTCGCTAACACCACTTCATTTACAGTTCCGTTTGGATTGATTCTGACACTTTTATGGAGACAATCCGCTTTATAAGGTTGTACCGTATAATATAAAATTGGTTCATGGGTTTTATCCTTAGCAAAGAGCTGAACTCCTTTAAAAAGAATCTCCTCATCATATAACTGCATCAGTTTTTTTACTTCCTCTGTTACTAAAAATAATGGTGCTGTTATAATGTCCGAATACTCTTTTTCCTTCCGGTCATAATACCCGATGGAATAATCCTCTAACATATCAGCATTCACGCTTAAGGCATTGATTCCTAACAAGGATGGAACAATTGGATTTTTCACCTTGTCACTCATTTTCAGTATAAAGTATTCCATCCTCTTCTACCTCACAATCTATCCATTCTGTTTCCCGGAAAAATCCACTGATTCCCCCCTCTTCGGACTGTTCTCTTTTTACATCTTTTTCTTCACATTTATGAAACAGACAGCTCTCATAACGGGTACCGCAAATTTCTCCCCCCTCTGCCTTCACGTCATCAAAGCTGCAGTTTTTAAATATAACATCATTCCAGATTACCTGTTTCATGGTACAGCGGTTAAATTTGCAATTGATAAATCTTGCTCCGGTCAAATCCAGATTTTCAAAGGCTTTTTTTCGATATACAATATCTTTAAACTCGCGATATCGCAGGGATGTGTCTTTCTCACACTGAAAAATATCAACATTTTCCCGCTCCATATAAAGAGGCAGCTGCCAGTCCATATATTCACCAAAACTGATTAAAAACTCACTGCACTTAAATAGTTCCCTTAATTCGTCACAGCCGCTTAATTCGATTACATCATACTTAATAAAATAGGCTGACAGCTTTAACAAAAGGCGCAGCATATTTCTTTCTTCCACCGCAATCCATTCGCGACTTTTCTTCTGTTCCCCGGCATACTCCTTTAACCGCTCCTTGTATTCTTTCAACGGCTTAGTAAGCCAGGATGCATCACAATCCATGTGCATCATTGGCTCTTTCCAAAGCATCCCCTGGGCAAAAAACAATATCCGTAATTTCGGATTTTTCATGTAATAAGATGTATTTAAAAACGTAATACTTATCGTCTCTATCGGAATTACAAGTTCACGTTTCTGGTATACCACCATATTGCGGCAGGCCTCTTTTATATCCTGCTGCAACATGAACCCATCTTTTTCATGATTTAAGTCTAAATGTCTTTTCAGTTTTTGAAGAAATTCTATCTGCATTTCCTGTAATGTCATAAGCTATCAGCCTTCCCTTATTCTTGTCTGCTATTTAGTCTACAATAATACGTGTTGCTCTCTGCGGTCTTTCCGGCATTCTTGGCCCACGTCCTTGCTGCATTCGGGTAATTTCTGTCATTTTCTGATAAATTTCTTTATTGGTATAATGTTCTTTTTTTAATTGAAGTCTCTGATTCAGATATGTAATCAATGCCCGTCGGTTTAAGGACTGACCATTCATCTGATAAATCTGCTGACAAAGCATAAAATCTATCGAATCCATCGGATTCTTCTTGCCTAATTCATCAGCAAAGCATCTTAATAAACGTGCTGATACAGTGCTCTCCTCAAAAGAAGACCATTCTGCATAAATTTCATTGATGGTATCATATTCTGTTTCCAAATCCTGAAAATTCCGGTAATTGCCACGCAGCATAGCTCCTGCCTGTAAACGGAATCTGCACACCTCAATTCCATCCGAGCGTTTTGCTGCCTCTGAAGTAAGAACTGCCTCTAACTCCTGCTCCTCTACATTCCGGTAGGACATCTTATTTCCTACCACAACCTGCAGAATACACCACTCATTAGATGCCTGATACATCACGCTAAGAGGTTCCGTAATATAATACAGGTTTTCTTCGAATACAATGATTCCTTTTCCCACCAGAATCTCACCATCGTTAATCGAAACCTTACAGCCTGTCAGAATTCCATTGCTGTATCCTGAATAACGAATTGTCTGGTAATCCACCGGCAAAGCTTTCACAGCCTCTAACATTTCCGCTGTCACTATATTTCCTTTTTCAAATACGGGTATCCGTAATCCATTCATCCTTATTTCCTCTTCTCTTCTAATCGTCTACACTGATACTGCCTGCAGTTATCTACTCCGTCAATGCAGTTTCCTATCTTTAGAACAATACCATGTGTTCCGGCATCATGGTAACATCCTCTCCGATAACCCCCAGTGTTCCTTCTTCAAAAATACTCAGTTCATAATCTAACGGAAGGAACATCTGCTCTAACAGGGTAATTTTTGCCTCTGTCTGCTCATCCTTTATCCGTTCTTTACTCAGGCACAGAATCAGGCTTTTTATATCAATTGTATTTTTATATAAAACACTGCTTCCTAACACCTTTATACAGATTTCTCCAAACAATTCCACGGATGCCCCTAACCGCTCCTGACGATAGATACCCTCCGCAATCATATATTTTGTATGCATATCCAGCTTGGCGAATAGTTTTTTTGATTTCATTCCATAATTTCCAAGATGAATCTTGTGCACAATCTGACGAATCTGATATTCTTTCTGGCTGAAACCATTACGGAGCTCAATTTGCAGCAGATAATGCACAAACACGTCATATAACCAGGCTTTCTCCTCTTCTGTAACCTCAGTGCTTACAAAAAGACTTGAAAAAACCTCCTCAAACCGGTACATGCCATTGTAGTAAATCTGCCACTTTTCGTCATTTTTCTTTGTGACCTCTAACTCTGACATTTCCATATATGGGCTATATTCCTGGGGCTGAAGGAACTCTACCTGATTCATGTCGGTCATGATTTTTTTCCAGACCTGTTCTATTCTACTCATTTGTGTATCCTTTCTTCACCAGTTTTCCACAGCATAAATACTCTGGAAATTCCCACTGCAATCTGCTAACCAGATAGCTTAAGATATCTGCATTCATCTCATATTCCTCGTTCACAGGTTCAAATTCCAATGTCAGCTGATATCCTCTGTGAAGCTGACGGATTTCATCTAATAAATCCCCATTCATATCATAAGTTTCTCTTTTGGAACGGGATTTTTTCTGGACAGATGCATCTACAAATTTCAATATATGCTCATAACCTAATGACTGCATATAGCGGGAAATCTCTGCCTTTGTACGGATTGTCTTCTCTCCCTCATAGGAATCTTCATTACTGAAGTATGCATATTCCCCTTCCGGCTTATCGGTCTTGTGAAATTCGATTAGATTCCATTTTACTTCGCTATCTTTATCACACAAAATTTCGATGTCGCCATCTTTGTCTTCGATATTCCAGATATTTACTTCTTTATTGTCTACCAAATAAGCATTTTCATTTTTCAGCTTGTGTTTATAAATCATATGCTTATAATGAATCTGGTCGATACAAAATTCCGGATAACCACTATCCCTTAATTCCTGCCGGGTAATATTCCAGAGCGGTACCATCTGATATTTCACTGCTTCGCTATATTCTTCAAAATCCACCGTTACTTCAAGAATTGCTTCATCCTCCGGCAGCTCCGTATCACAAATCATTACATCCGCAAACTTATGCAAATGAGCCATATTCACCGGTTTCCAGGAAACCATGTTCCGGATAAATACCGGATATAATTCGTTCACCGGCTTTAAGTACTTATCGGAATCTCTTAGCTTAAATTTTGCCGGATATACCCCTTCTTCCGTTCTGACCTGTCCTGAAAAATGTTTTCTTACTGACAGTAAATTACGGATTCTGTTATAATCCATTTTCAGATAAACAGAAAACAGATAAAATGGCTCTCCCTCCTTAAGACTCTCTCTTAATGCCACTTCATCAATTACCTTTTCTTCCATATCCTCCATCAGAATTGGATGCATCTGGTCATCTGTCAAGTCGACTTTTTTTCGCTCTTTTAAGCCTATCATAATGGTATAATCTCTTTTTTTCGGTCTGCTTGCCGCCAACAGATTTTCTGTTATCTTCTGATATTTATTTTCTACATGCTGATAAAATGGAACCATCATCTGCTTTACCACATCCTTCAATTCTCTGCGGTGGTCTAAGTCACTGATTTCCATTAATTTATCATTTAAGTATTCTTCAAATTGAAATCCTTCTGAAAAAAATTCCTCTCCCATATTTCCTCTAATCCTTGTTAATTAATTCTAACTGTATTCTGTTTGCTAACCTGTGGATATTCCATAATAAAGGTACATTCCTTATTTTCTGTATCAATATTACATTTCAGTTCCTCACCATTTTTAATGATGGCATTGACACATTTTCCATTGGCTGCCCACTGACTCTTCATACTGCCGGGACGGTTCTGGAAAAATTCTTTAATCATACCCTCTTTATAATCCTGTGTTGCATAACGTATTTTTCTTTTTAAATAGGTTAATGTCTGTATCATGGAAATGTTATCTTTCATTCCCTCTTTATAAGAATATGCCCGGTCGGTTGCCGCTATTATCTTCCTGCCTTCAGGTAAAAATAATACTCCGCGGCTTCGTCTTAAAGCATTTTCTACTACCTCTTCGCTGATGGAAAGAATTTCCCTGCTCATGGTAGTTACTGTTCGTTTCTCATGATCATCATTCGACAGACAATAGGCAACTCCCGGCACTGCTGCATCTGTGTTTTCTTTATAAAATCTTGTAAGATAAGCCGGACACTGGCAGGCTGCCACCAGACCTGCTGCCACATAAGACGCTTCAATCCAGACTCCGTCCAGCCATATTTTCTGCCTCGTATCCGATGCCTCTGCCACCTCAAAATACATATAGCGTTCCGGTACTACCGTAAAATTAGGAAAGCATGGTACTAAAAATTCTTTTTTCTCTGCCTGGTCAAAAAAAGCAAAAGCCTTCTCAAAATTTTCAATTCCATCATTCTTTAGTTTCTGAAACCCCGCAGAGGTATTACATTCCAAGCTGATAAAGCTTTGTATGTCATATTCTGACAGAATATCTACCAGCGTAAATGCCTCTTCCTTGGATATGGAAGCGTACTCAATATTCTCTCTTCCTACTGCAAAACGTTCCCGGATACCATTTTTTGCCCATTCGGAATGATTCACGCCCGGTACAATCGCATACCAGATAGTACTATTGTAAAAATTCTTTTCGTTTACTGTTTCTAAGAAAATACGCAGACGATTACGATTTTCTTCCTGCTGTAAAATGTCCGCTCTGCAATTGCTAATCAAAAGCACCGGCCGCATTTCCTCAATAACTTTCTCTTCCTGCGTGATGGAAATTCTTCTATAAGGTGTTTTTTCTACCGGAGGAATCACCTCATACTGACGGAAAAATTCCCGGATTCCTAGCATCGTCTGGATAAGTGGTTTTGCCTGCTTCCAGAAAAGCTTCACTGCTGCAATATATAATGTGCGAACTCTTTGATAAGTCTCTGTAAAGGAAGCAATTTCCACCTTCTCTTTTTCCACAATCATTAACAATAATTCTTCTAATAAGCGGGCATTTTTTACTGTTTTCTGCTGTTCAGCCTCCTGCAGTTTTGTTTTGATAAACTGAATATATTTTTCTCTCTGTTCCGGCAGACATTTTGGTATTCTCTGTCTCATATCCGGCGAAACTGCTACCGGGTCAATCTGAATCTTTTTATCTTCACCTAAAATAATTCCTGCCTGACTCTGATTTCCTTTTGAAAAAAAACGGTTCGCTTCGTTAATGAATGCAATTAACAGAAAAAAGCTTTCGTCATATTGCTTCCATAACTGCTCTAGTTTTTTTTCGGCTGCTGTTTCCGACTTCAAACAGGCTTCAAACACGGACAATCTTAATTTGCTAAAGCTTTCATACTCTTTTTCCAAAAACAGATTGCTAAGAATCTCTGAAACGTTTTCTAAACCATAGGTTCTTGCATCCCGCACCTGCATAAGATGTACCAGTTTATCCAACAGACTCCATTCCCCAGTCAAAGGTATCGTTGTCAATTCTCTGGTACCTGTTACCGTACTTTCCTTAAAGCAGCTCTGGGTATCCAGATAAAGATAAATGGATGGGGCAAATTTTTCCAATGCCATCTCATAAGAATCCACCGTCAATTCCTTCTGGATTCTGTCCACAATCGCATCCTCTAAGCTCTCTTTCGCTTTAATCTCACCAATTAATTCTATTAAATTTATTTTTTCCGGATTAATCTCTTCAAATAAAATTGTCCTATTTGTCTGTTCCATTGTTCATTCCTTTGCTTTCACAAGCTTTTTTATTTCAGACCATCGAAGAAATCCATCTCCCATGCATCATTTTCAAAGGCATAGAATGCCTCTCTTCCAATGTAAAGAATGGAATCCCTTCTGCAGATTGGTACGAGGAAAAATCCCCACTGGTCTTTTGCTGCAAATACGAAGAATTTTACTTCATCTTCTCCGATAATATCGGTGTCATCCTGCAGAATACATTCACTGTAATCCGGATACCTGTCCATAATCTCTTCGTAGGTAGTCTCTTTATAATCAGACTGGCGGTTGTCATAGATGTATCTGTATTTTAAATTGCCGGAACCATCTTTTAAGAAAAGTTCTAACTGACGGATTCCACTATTTCTCGAAAGATTTCCGTAAGTCTGCATACGGTCTAAGCTGTAAATTAACATTACTTCATTATTTTCATGGGTAAATCCACTGATAGAATATGGAATTGCCGGCATCTGATAGTGAAGTCTGACATCTGTGTAGCCCATTTTTCTCGCATTGACATACTGAATTGCACCTCTGACACAAGTCAGCTTCAATTCGGTAATATCCTGCTTTTCTCTGGATTGCTGCTTAAATTCAATACTTTTTCCCGGAACAAATTCTTTCAGGGCCTCTCTGAAAATATCAATTCGGCAGGACTGTCCTGTCAGCTTGATAATCGAATAATCTCCCAGAATACGTGCCTGATAAAATTCATTCAGGAATTTATTTACGATTTCATAAATATCTGCTTTTAACAACAGCTCAATTTCTTTGATATTGAAAATTACCTCCGGGAATGAATGCTTATAAATCAGCTTTCCTTCTTCCCTCACTACAAGGTTCCAACGCTCAATCTGGGTAATTTTCAAATCATCATTTTCTTTCTCATAGGTATTCTGGAAACTATTTCTTAAAATACCTTCTCTCATATAGAACTGTTTCTTCATACGGTCTGCAATATCAAACAGGAAGTAGAAGTTGTTCTTTACCATGAAATATTCATCTCTGGTACGGTTCTCATAGTTTTTGAATTTGGTTGGAATCACTGCCTCGGCTTCGTCGTAGGCACGTTCTAAGTACTCATAAACCGCATCCTTGCCAAACTCATCCACATAGCGGAAAATGTCCTCAGAAGCCACCTGGATGATTTCATCAATATGTACCGACTCACCTCTGCTGTAAAATGCAGCAAACATAATCTTGATATACTGCATAATACGGTATGTAATGTTATTTCCACCAAAGTTTGTATCACCGTTCTCGTAGGTTGTTTCAATATCTACCCGATAGGAAACGCTGTCATTCTCGATAACGAAGTTACAGGAGGATAAGTCTGTTGTTCCACCACCACAGTCAATAATCAGGGCAGAAATCTCCTGTCCGTCGTAATATCTTTTCTTCTCAATCAGATTATGAATCGTATTGTAAATAACTGCTGTACCCTCGTCTAACATATGCTGGGTATCAATTTCATACTCTGGCAGCAGCTTGGTAAACATCATATTATACTGCTGCTTCATTTTTACCGGGCTTGTCAGATGCAGATGCTTAAATTTACATTTAAAACGCTGCTCTGCACAATGAATCACATAAAGCAGATATTCCCGGACAATATCACCACGCAATACCAACGCTGAATTTCCTGCTTTATCATTTACTTCCTGCTTTGTTTCATAGCTGTTTACCCAACGCTTTACTTCATAGAAAATACTAAAGGATTCATCATAATATTTCACCTGGGTATCTTTTTGCGCATCATAACCAAAATGGTATACGATATGCTCCGGGTCACTACAATCTGCTACGGATACTACAGTTGGCAGCATTGGCACCCATTTCTTGGTTTTCTTGGTGTTATCTAAAAACAATACCTCATTGATAGCATCTAATTTCACACCACCATTTAACAGGTCGTTGCTGTCATGCTGATTGATATAGCCATAGTCTAAGTAGGTACCTGCTGCTGTATTGGATGTACCGAAGTCGATGGATAAAATCGCCTCTGTCTCTTCCACCTCCCGCACCTCAAGGTCTACTAACGGAATCTTGTAATAATTTAAAGCAGCATAATTTTTCTGTTCTTTTCCATAGTAGGCATTGTAAAGGTAGTCTGATTCCTTTTTCTCAAAAAACAGCAGATAATAGAACTTCTTTTCACTTAAGCGAAGAGGCTGTCTTCCATCTCGTTCTAAGAAGAAATGTTCTTCCTCTGCACCATCACTGACAAGGTTTAAAATTGTGCAGACTTCTCCGTTTTCTCCTACTAAAAGTACGTTTGACTCTACCACATGGTTGATTACCGTCTTGCTGATATCATTCTTTTTACTGCGGTCAATTCCCACCTGATAGCGGTCGTTTAAAGTCAAATCCAATCCTTGATAAAGGATTAATCTTGCCGGGTTATGAATCGTTCCTTCGTCTCTTAACTGCGCTCCCATCTTTCTGCTTAAGATAGACTCTAAGCGTTCCATTCCGCCTTCCTTCACATCACGGATTAAGAGGGCTTCTTTTTCACCACGATATCTTAAAATGGTCTCTATCAAT
Source organism: uncultured Roseburia sp. (assembly GCA_964390485.1). Lineage (GTDB taxonomy): Bacteria > Bacillota > Clostridia > Lachnospirales > Lachnospiraceae > Roseburia. The sequence goes on from CAYMIS010000011.1 coordinate 22,096, forward strand.
TCATAACGATTCAGAGGATTGGTAATCCCCTTGATAATCATCTCCTTGCTGCAGATGTCACGCAGCTGATAAGTTGTCATTTCCTCTAAATCTTTTTTCCGGTATGTATGACTGCCGCTTTTCTGCGGTGCATTATCTAAATATAAGGTATATGATTTCATTGCTGTCCTTTCTGTATTCTTTATTTCTCTATCTTTATTTTTAATTATATTTGATTTATTGCATCACTATTTGTTCCGGCTATGAATCGGCTTCATAGGCATAAAAACTCACTACTAAATTATACCAAATATGGTGATAAATAAAAGGAGTACCTTTTTCCTAATGTTAGCTGAAAGGCCGGGGATTTAAGGTTTTTAGCGTATTTTTCTTTAATATCCCCTAGCGATATTTCCGTTATGATTCATAATCTCCTGCATCAATTGCTCTGCGGCATCTATGGACTTTGTTCTAAGTGCCTCTAAGAATCCATTTTCTCCATATAAGAAAACTGCCACTCCCTGTCTTTGTACCGAAACAATACTGCTATAGGAGACAGCACTGATTACAATAAAATCTATTTTTACAATTGCATTGGAAGTCAGAATTATCTTCTGTTTTGGTGACACCTTGGCTAATTCATTTTCAAACTGCTGCTTTTCTTCCGGAAGTAATGTCTTATAATAAGCATCAAATTTTTTCGAAAATGTACGCAGGAAAAATACCGGTATTATATTTAAAAACAAAAGAACTGTCAAAAATCCAAATAACATCACACTAATTTTATCTATTTCTGTTATTCCTACTTTTATAAACACTCCCCAAAAGAAAGCTAAAATAAGTGCTGATAGCAAAAGCAATAATTTTGACCTGTTTAATATTTTATTTCTTAATTTCATTGTTTTTTCTCCTTGTTTTGTTTGATTTACTGATTTTATGAAATGTGCTATTGCTCTTAACACTGCACCTCAAATAATATATCTCTATATTTTCTACTTCTTTACTGGCTTTAACGAATATGATTTACCATCCGCAGAAATATACTTATCACGCACCTTAAAGTCTGCTACTATGGTTCGGTTATTCCATTCATATACTGTGCAATACGGATTCTCTAAGTACTTTCCTGCGTCTCCGTCATATCCTGTAAATTCTCTTGTTCCTTTGGCATACTTTACTTCTATGCCATATACTGTAATCTTTTGCGTGCTTGCGTAAGTTGTTCCAATGCTTTTGATATAGTCAAATGAACGTATAATTACTGCGGGATAAGCTTTCCCCTCCGCAATAATCTTTTTTCGTGCACAATGCTTGCTATATAATAATCCTACACACATAAAAAGCCATATTGTTCCTACTAGCATACATATAACAAGTGTTGATATATCATCTCTATAATAAAGTCCTACTATAATGAAAAACATTGCCGCAATAATACCAATTATTAACATTCCGTCTGCATTTTTTGTTCCATTAACGCGAAATATATCGTTCTTGATATTCGGATTGTATTCTGGGATTTCTTCATTTTTAAACTCTAAATACTTTTTCATTCTATTTCTCTACTTCCTCTTTACAGGTTTAAGCGAATATGCTTTTCCATCCAAAGTTATATACTCATCACGAACCTTAAAGTCAGATGCAATTACCTTTCCGTTCCATTCATACACAGTGCAATATGGGTTTGCAAGATATTTTCTTGGGTCTCCGTCTATTCCTTTTATCAGTATATAAGTATCTGCATATCTTACAGATATCCCATTGGATGTAAGTTCTATATTATGTACATTTCCAGACGATATTCTCTGCGTATTTTCAAATGTTCTCACAACAACTCCTGGATATGGGGTTCCATTTTCAATTATTTTTTTGCGATACACACTTTTTTGATAAAGTCTTTTTATACAATAAACAATCATACTTATTCCTAATCCCCAAGATATTATTATTCCTATTAATGCTTTACTAAAAAAAACTCCACCTATCATGAGTATACATCCTATTGACATAATCATTAAACATCCGCTTAGCGTGCCTTTTGCTCCATCTTTCTTATAAATATCATTAGGTGGATTCGGATTTTTCTTTGGCGGTTCTTCTCCTTGAAATTTTATATATTCTGTCATATTCCTTTCCTCCTCACTCCTATTCTTTCTGAACACATAGGTGCATCTTAACGCTATGCCCAGAATAATATGTCACTATATTTTCTACTTCTTTATAGGCTTTAATGAATATGACTTACCATCTGTCGAAATATACTTGTCTCTTACTTTGAAGTCCGCTACTATTGTTCTGTTATTCCACTCATATACTGTGCAATACGGATTCTCTAAATACTTTCCAGCATCTCCATCATACCCGGTAAATTCTATTATTCCTTTTGCACACTTTACTTCTATGCCATATACTGTAATTTTTTGCGTGCTTGCATGCGTTGTGCCCACTCGCTTTACATAGTCAAACGAGCGTATGATTACTGCCGGATATACTACACCATTTCTAATTAATTTCTTTTGAAAAAAATACTTATCATAAAGGTATGAAACACAAATAAATAGAAATATTATCCCTACCATCATACATATAATAAATGCAGCTATATCATGCTTTAAATAAAATCCGAGCATAATTACAATAATTGCCACTAATGTTCCAATTATAAACCATGCATCTACACCCGTTGTTCCTGCAACACGATAAATATTGTTCTTCGCATTTGGATTGTATTCTGGTATTTCTTCATCTTTGAACTCTAAATATTCTGACATTTTCTCTTTCCTAACAGTCTTTCTTTATTCTTTGCGCATAATTTGACCAGCATCAAGTTCATCTGCATATTCCTCACTAGATGTATGGATTTCAATAAATCCACCATACTTCTTTCTGTCTAGCATTTACATATGTGAGCCGTAGGTGCATCTTAACGCTATACCTAGAATAATATTCCACTATATTTTCTACTTCTTTACTGGCTTTAATGAATATGACTTACCATCCGCAGAAATATACTTATCACGCACCTTAAAGTCTGCTACTATGGTTCGGTTATTCCATTCATATACTGTGCAATACGGATTCTCTAAGTACTTTCCTGCGTCTCCGTCATATCCTGTAAATTCTCTTGTTCCTTTGGCATACTTTACTTCTATGCCATATTCTGTAATTTTTTGCGTGCTTGCGTAAGTTGTTCCAACGCTATTAGTATAGTCAAATGCACGTATTACAACTGCTGGATATGATTTACCCTCTGCAATAATCTTTTTCCGCATACAATGTTTACTATATAAAAATGCAATACACATAAATAACCATAAACCTCCTAATAGAAATCCTCCTATCAGCAATATTAAATTATCTTTATAATACATACCAAATATGATAATAAGCATTGAAACAATTATACCTACTATCAGCATTCCATCCGCATTCTTTGTTCCATTAACACAATAAATATCTTTCTTGGGATTTGGATTGTATTCTGGTATTTCTTCATCTTTAAACTCTAAATATTCTGACATTTTCTCTCTCCTAATAATCTTTATCTATTCTTTGCACATAATTTGACCATCATCAAGTTCTCCTGCATATTCTTCACCTGATGTATGGATTTCAATAAATCCACCATACTTGCATGTGAGAAAAAATTTTTGAACAACAAGTTCTCCATCCTTTACTAAATTTGCATCTGCCTTAGTATCAAACCATACCTTACCTAACAGTTCTGGTACACATCCTTTTCCAGTTATTCGGTTCTTGCTTCCACCACCTTCAACTTTTGGGTCTTTTACAAGAGTAACCGTTTCTCCCTTAATGCTTCCACTGCAAACACCAAAGTTTTTAATATTATTCTCTTCTCCTGCAATACACTGATTACATCCTACATATGGGTACAGATAAGTTTCCTCTGCTAATCTATATCCACCATCCTCGTTAATGTCCATTCTTCGCATGTGAGAACCACAGGTGCCTCTTAGATTTTTACCATACATTAATATGTATACAAAATTATCTTTTTACTTTCCTTGGCTTTATAGAATATGCCTTTCCATTTTTTGAAATATACTCATCACGGACTTTAAAATCTGCAGCAATTACACTATTTTTCCACTCATACACCGTACAATACGGATTCTCCAGATATTTTCTTGCATCTACTTCATTTCCCTTTAATTCTACAATCTTATCTCCGTAACGGACTTCCATTGCATATTCTACATAATCTATTGCTGTTCCCCCATTAGTTACACTCCTAGTATAATCATATACCTGCGTAATAACTCCAGCATATGCTCGTCCATTCTTTATTGTTCGTTTTCTTTGAGCATATTTACAGTAAAGCATTCCACCAAACTTTAAAATCATTAATATACCCGATACCCAGCCTAATACAAAAAGTATTTTATTATAAATAACTATAAATGATGTTACAATGCAAATAACTCCTAAAATAACCCCTACTAATAAACCACTATCCGAACCTGCCGAACCATACGGTTTGTATATGTCATTCTTCGGATTTGGATTATATTCCGGTGCTTCTGCGTCTTTTATTTCTAAATAACTCATACTTTCACTCTCCTATATCTAATTCTTTTTTTATTATTTCACCATCATCCTGTTCGCCTAAATATTCTTCACCTGCAGAAAATATTTCTATAAATCCTCCACAACTACATGCTAAAAAGGATTTTCCTGTTACCAATTCTCCTTCTTTTTTTAATGAAATATTATGGTTCGTATCAAACCAGACTTTTCCAAGAATATTGGGTACACATCTAACTCCTGTCACTCTGTTTTTTGAACCGCCATCTTTTTTCGTAGGGTCTTTTACAAGGGTAATTGTTTCGCCTTTGATGTTTCCATTACAAATCCCAAAATTCTTAATATTTTGCGTTTCACCTGCAATACACTGACATTCTCCTATATACGGATGATAATATGCTGTATTTGCAACTCTATATCCTTCATCCTCAACAACATCTAGTCTTCTCATATGTGTTCCACAAGTGCACCTTAATTCTGCACCTCTGGTCACATAGTATTCAGCAGCAGCATAATTTCTTTCCTTAAGGCTTTCTTCATGTTCCTTTTTCTTTTCTTCGCTTTCTTCTTTCGAAATATCAGAATTAGTCCCATTGCAGATATATTTTTCTCTTGTTTCTTTCTCTGCCTCTTCACCACTCAATGGTAATACTGAACTTGCAATATTCACAGTTTCTCCCGAAGCCAAAGAATACTTGTTTACAAATAATATTGAATTAAATATATTTTCTGGAATCGTCCCATTAAAAAAGGAATGCCCTCCTCCTAAATAATTGTAATAATTAGCTATATTTTGCGGACTTGTATTAGGTCCATATGCTAGTTCTAACAACTGCGCAATATATCTACCTTGTAATATTTCATTCTTTGCAGCCTTCTCTATCAAACTATGAAGACCATTTATATTAATACTTCCATACGAAAAACCATCCAAACCTACCGTCGTCCCCATTGGTACGAAAAGATTAAATAGAATTTCACCGGCACTTACTTCTTTTCCCAGCAAAGTATTTGATATAATCATACTACCTTCCGCATCCACTATATTTGCCACAATTGGGAATATTGCTCTGGTACCTGCCCCTAATGAACTTGCGGCTACTATAGTACTCGCTGTAAATGCTGTCCCTGCGGTAAACGCTGTCACTGCACTATTTACCATACCTTCCATTACATACTCACCGGCATCTGTTCCACTATTTGTTGAATTTTCTTCAATCCCCATTGCCACAGCTGCTGTTCCACCTGCAAGTGTTCCTGCAAAAAATGCTGTTCCAAAAACTGTTCCAAACCCTCCTGCTGATGCAATTGCAGCAGCGGCAGTTGCTGATAAAGCTGCCGCTGCTCCCGCAGTCATCACTACAAGAGCCGCAACTGCTAAAGCAGCTGCTGCAGCTATCACAACGCCTAATAGCACCTTCCCAAATATCTCCCACCCCGAAGAACACTCTTCCGGTGCGTCCATAATATTCGGATACAGATAGATAACGGTCAACTCATATTTAACTTCTTCCGCCACCATATCAACATCTTCTTCAATCACAAGGGAAGACTCTGTATTTCCATCTTCTCCAACACCCTGTCCACAGGAAATTTTCTTAGGTGTATCAATAATAATATTCTTTCCTTCAATCCGCAGCAGACCATCTGCCAGCACTGTCAGATTACTCTTACTTTTTACAATAACACCACCTGCATCTTCTAATGACAAAAGCGAAGCTGTTTCATCCGCAATATTGGAATTTAAAACCAGCACTTCTTCATTCATCATAAGACGCTTATTATATTCCGTTGTTAAGGTCTTGTTGTTCGGGTCTGACATATCCTCGCAGTCACCACCATTAGTTCGTATACAGTTAATGATTCGTCCTGCCCGCTCATCCCAGTCACCGAAGTATAAGGATACCATTGTGCCCACCTGTGGCATACAGTACATAACATTTCCTGATTCCGGCTGCCACTCGTAATCATAGGCTTCATTTTCATTCTGGACAGTATCAATCTCCATCTTGATACGGAGGGTCTCATTCTTGGTAGAAAGTACCTCACCCTTAATAACACGGCCGATAAAGTCCCGATTAAAGAAAATTGGATTTTCACCAAAGGCTGCTCCCCCTGCATCATAGGTAAATAAGACGCGGCTTCCATCCAGATACGCTCTCTTCTTGAAAATTATCAGCTTTTTACTGGCAAACTTGATGGTTCTTCCAAGAGAAAGATTTTCTTCACTTACGATACTGTAATACATAAATTCCCGCTGGCTTCTGCCCTTATGTAAAAAGTATTGCTCTGACAATCCAATCCGGCTGGAAAGACTGTCAATCTCATGAGGTTCTCTTCCACTGTCACAACCCACATGAACACCGATTCCCGCCGCCTGAATATCTGCAAAAATCTTTGCATTCAAATGGCTGGAAATTCGTTTTAAAAACTCCCAGTCTGTTTCATAGTACTGTATTAGTGGCTTGCCTATCGTACTAGTCGTATCCGCATTCCAAAACAAAGCAGCCTTCGACTCTGTCACTTTATCTGCAAGCTGTTCATAGGTAAGTGCCACATTCTGAAAAGATTGACATACCTTTTCCTTATCTAATTGAATCGTATTGGAAATAAGACGGATTTCCACCACACCATAGCTTTGTCCTGTTTTATATACCGAAATCTCCTGAATATTTCCACAAAATAAGATTTCTTTTCCCAGCTCTGTATCCATACAGATAGTCAAAGGATTATTATCCACAACCTCATTCAGAATTTTTTCATCTTCTAATTCTGCTTTTAAATAGGCAGTCCCGTGCTCCTCAAACTGATGCTCCATCGAAAAATCCAGAATCTCCTTTAATTCCAAGCACCCTTCTGTATAGATTTTCCTAATCTCTCCCATTTATCTCTCCACCTTTTATACATTGCTTAAACGTCATCTTCAATCTCTACTTCTCTAAGCATAATCCCACAAATATCTGTTCTTAAAACACTTTCCATAAAATCCATTCTTGCAACCACACAGCGGGTATTTACTCCCTTTATCATAAAAAGCGGCACGCCGGCTGGCAGTTTACTTTTCTTTAATACCAGCTTAAAAATGACACTTTTATCCATGTTCAGTTCACTTTTCTTACTCATGCAGTCAATCTCTTTTAAAAACGGTATTGAATAATACTGAAAAGCATTACTTACCTTATCCACCAGAAAAAGTACCCGCGTGTTCATATTCGGCTCATACTTTAACAGCGTTTCCTTTACCTTTTCATCTATCATCAAAAATGGATGTAATAACATATTCGGAAAAAATAAATCCTTATCATGCTTTACATATATCATACTTTTTTCCGGTATCTGGCTGTAGCTTCCCATATGAAGCTTACGTTCATCAATTACCTGATACCAGTTGATTAACTGCGGCAGACTGCTATAGCTTTTATCCTGCTCAATTATGTAATATTTCATCGATTCTCTCCTGCGAAAACTTGGCATATAACGGCATCATAGGTCCCATATATTCCCCATACTGAATAACAAAATCTTCACTTATCTTTATTTTCTTGAATTCTTCTGTTTCTATCAGCTTATTTATATGATGCTGACAGAATTTCGGTAAGAATAACAGATAATCAAAATAATGCTTTTGCTTTACTACCTGCAATTCCTGCCTGGAAATAATAATATTCATCCTAGTAATCCGCTCTTCCAGGTATTTTATATCATCATAGTAATATTTTTTGAGAATATCCGGACACCAGCACACCTCTGTATCTATCGGGTCAAAATAATATCTTGGAGAATAAAGATTCATTACAAGCTGAAAAGAATCATCTAACAAGCTGCTTCTTAAATAATGAATATTAAAAAAGGTAATCTCATCCTTTTCTCCTTTTTCCTGCTGCATTTCTACTATTTTAAACAGCTTTTTTACAGCAACAGAAAATTCCTTGGCTGTACTGCTGCCCTCATCCTCTAACAGCCTGCTCCATTCCTCTGCATTCTTTTTATATGGTTCTAATAAAATATCCTGTATTGCCTGTTGCACTTCCTCTTTATCACTAATAATAAACTTCATAATTCCCCTATTCCTGTATATGCAGCTGTCCTGCATGAATTGTAACATCTCCATCTAATACAATACTATTTCCATTCTGGGATAACACCACCTGCTCTAAGGCATCCAGCTCTACATTATTGTTCAGACTTACCATCTGTACCAGTTCCTGTGCAAGAAATGTAATATTGGTATTACTGATAATCTTAATCCCCTCTTCATCATCAATTTCAAAAGTCAAACCTTTGCCATTGGTAAGGGTAATCTTTGTTGGTGTTAATTCCACCTGCTTGTCAAATTTGTTCATAAGAGATTTATTATCCGGATTGCTTCTGCTTCCACCGCCCTCATCCACATGAACAGAGCTGATTACATAAGCATCCGTTTCCTCTTCACTTGGAAAATATACACGTACCTTATCCCCGATTTCCGGCATACAATACCAGCCGGTCCCATCCGGGGAAGAAAATACGGAGGAGTATGCAAACCATCTTGCAGTCTCCACACTCTGCTCTGCATCCACAGATACCTGTACCTTAACCTGCGCTGCCTGTACATCAATGATTTCTGCATCCATGGAAGCTCCCACCAACATAAAGTTATTTAATTTCTTTACCTCAAAGTCTGTTTTTCTTCGCAATTCATAGGTGTGAACCATTTCTTCTTTTTCCCAATGACTATGTATCTGATATACATAATAACGACTGTTTTCCACATCTACCGGTGTACCAAGCTCAAGAATCTCCCTATGGGTAAAGCTTACAACATCATCTACCTCAGAATTGCGCACCATTCTTCCTGCATAGTTACGCAGACAATTCACTTCCTTTTTCTTGATATACTCAACGGAATCACAAGTAAATACATCTGTACTCTCCGGAAGTCCTACATAATATCTTGTCTGCAAAGAAGAAAAATCCGGTATAATAGATGCTCTGATATTAGAAGCCATTCGTACTACGAACTCCCAATCCGTTTCCTTGTACTGCACAAAGAAATCATTCGTAGCAGTCTGAAGCATCTCACTTCCCATAAATGGTGCATTGTATTCACTACTGGCTGCCGCCATAATTTCCTGATATGTCATGGCTGCATTCTGGAAGGTTTTTGTCTTCTTTTCCACATCCATCTGTCTTGTTCCACCCACAATATGAATTTCGCACTCTGTTGAACCATTCATATCCTGAGTAGACATACTTTCCACAATTCCAGTAAAAATGGTCTTACTTGTATTATCGCCCTCAGCATAAATGGCAATCCATGTCAAATCTGTAATTTTTCCAACGGCATCCTCGCCCTCTTTCAAAATTCCCTTTATTACCGCTTTTCCATGCTGGTTTACACTTTTATCAATGTCACATTTTGTAATTGTAAGAAATGATATTAAATCTGTATAAATTCGTTCTGCTCTCATATTATTTTCCCCCATTATTTTGTTCTATCCTGAAAAGTCAGCATTACATCTTTCATAACATACTTCCAAAGTTCCATTTCCCTAGCCGGACAGTTAAACATTCCCTGCACCATCTGACCATCTACCGTAGTGGTAAACATATGGTTAAATATTTTTCCATCCATGCTGTAATTCTGATAGGTAAACCAGGCAAAGGTATTTGTTTGTGTCTTTTCCACGTTTTCTGTATAAAACACATCTGCCGGCTGCAGTTTTTTCAATACATTCTTTATCTCATCCGACATTGGCGCAATTTCTTCCTCTGACAGCTGATGTTCTAACACACTAAAACAAAAGTTAATACTTCCATCATGATTTGTTTTGATTACCTGTGGACGATTGCGGTTTGGATATTTAATTTTAGCTGCCCGCTCCGGCATGTCCTCAAATACAATCGGAAGCATGACTGCTGCCTTACCATCAAACAATTTTACTTCCTCAAATTCATACAAAATCTCCTTCACGTATACACCATCCCGAATACTTCCATAGGTTCCGGTTTTATATTGGTTTTTCAGTCCAATCACAATATCCTCTAAACTTTTATTTTTCATTATACAGTCCTATCTTTCTAATATCCCGCTTGCGAAATTCTCACGCTAATGCCTAGTCATTTTACCCCTAATTTGACAAAATGGAGATTCATGCAAGCACAAATCTCCATCTTAATCCCTTAGTTTCTCAATCCCTAAGCCTCTCTTGTTAAGTCTTTCATCGTTTTTAAGATTTCTATCATCTGTGGCTTCCATTCATCCTTTTTATCAAAGGATGTACAAAAAGATACATGATACATCTTTCCATTTACAATTGGATATGCATTCATATAATAAAGCTCACCATCTAATGCAAATCCCTTAAAATCCAGCCAGCAATATTCTATCTGCTCTAATCTCTCGCATTTCTCTTCATAAAACTCACTTGCCGGCTGCATACGATGAAAATTCTGCTTAATCATTTTTATGAGCTGTGGCAATACTTCTTTTGTCACAGCCATTGTTGTTTTACTGAATGTGATATGTACTTTTCCGTCCTTGGATACTTTTATAATCTGAGGCTTGTTTTCTGCCTGATACAGCATATTCACAAGTTCCTCTTTCATATCCTCGAATTCATCCGGTAATGTAATCTGCAATGTATCATCAAATAATCTATAGTCCATCATCCGACTCCTCCCTGCAGAATCTGAACCTTCGAAATGATTACCTGCAGTTCACTTACCCGTACTGCATCATTCATCGCTTCATAAGCCGCCTTTGCTGACTGTAAATAACCTAATGCCCCATTGTAGTCACCGCCTGCTAAGGCTTCAAGACCACGCATTACGTTATCCATAGCCGCCTCCTGGTCTGTGCCTGCTTCTACATTGTCAAGCTTTCCATCGATTGCGATAATCTGATCGTTATTACCGGTCTGCTGGAAAATTTCCTTCGCTTTTTCGTAATATTCCTCTGCTTCATCATAATTACCATTATGTGTAGCTTCTCTGGCAAGGTCCATATAACCATTGGCTTCCTTCTCCAAATCCTGATTAGAAAGCTTCTGCATCATATCTTCAATATTACTGATTTTCACGTCTACCATAGAAATCTTATCCGCAGCATCTACGCTTCCGTAGTTTTCTTTTGCAAGATTATACATATCTCTTGCTGACTGGTATTGTGTCAGCGCCTGTGAATAAATTCCATCCTCTAATAATTCTGCACCCTTTGCTTCATAAGCTGCGCCATCTGCAATTGCTTTCTGGGCGTTGGTGTTGTTTAAAGCTTCGTCCGCTGTATTACGATTTGTGGTGTCATTCACATCATCCATTTTTTCACTTGCTTCCGTAAAACTGCTAACCGCAGTCTCATAATCACCTTTGGCATATGCATCCGTTCCGACTACCATGTTATCTGCATAACCCTGGTACTGCTTCATGCCATCTATATATACAGAGACATCTTCTCCGTAATGTTCCTTTAAAGTTATTGTAATATCAATAGCATCTGCAAAAAGGCTGGCAGCCTTCTTATATTCTGCTTCTTCCAAAGCTTCCATTGCCAGCTTTAAGTTCTCTGCCATTTTATCGTAACGCTCAATACAGGTTACCTTTTTCTCATTCTTAGAGCCTTCCTTTGCCTTTACATTTTCTGAGGCATCATAAGCATCTTCAAACTGCTCCGCAGCAGAAGCATAATTGTTTTCCTGTAGATACTCAATTCCCTTGACTTTATATTTATCCATTTTAGCAAGGCTCTTTTTATTCTGCTGATAACTCATCATCAGCATTGCAAAAACGATACCCAAAATTGCAACCGCGATAGAAATACCTATCTTAATCCATTTCTTGTATTTTCCTGCTTTTGGATTGTTGTATACTTTATCCACAAAAATGGTTGCAATCGTATAGTTTTCCACGATATCAAGTCTCTGGCTTAGAATAACATCTTCTAAGCCGGTACAAACATCCTCTGCCTTAGATACACCCTCCGTGGCATCAATGATTTCTGCATCACCGACATTTTCCCAGACTCCTCGTGTCAGCATAATTAAGATGTCTCCATCCTCTAACACTTTTTTCTGGGAAATCACAGGGGTAAATCTTCCCGGCTGTCCTAAATAACTATATAAATTGTTGCGCTCTTCGTGATATGCCAGCTGGTCAATCGGAACCTCTTCCTGGTCTACCATCTTCTGTGACAAAGAAGTATCTCTGGTGGCAGCTTTAATTGCGCCGTTTCGCATCCAGTAAAGTCGGCAGTTTCCGGCATGGGCCCACATCACCTTTTTATAATCTGTCAGTACGATAACAAGACTTGCCTCTAAACGAATCTCGTTTGCCTCCTCCAACAGCGCCTGATGTGCAGCCTTCATATACATTTTCATTTTGCCTGCTGACATTCCCGGTGTATCTGAAAATTTGGAAATAATTGTTGTGATTGCAAGCTTTGCACTTTCCTTCTTATCGTCTGTATCGATTCCGTCTGCAATAACATAGCAGGCATAATCCTTCAGCTCCACAAAGGCAAAGTAGTCTGAATTCACCAGATAACTTCCGGATTCCGATATAAACTTTGTAATAAAACTGGCATTCTCTTTTCGCATTACATATCCCTCTTTTATTTGATTGCAAGGATTACAATCGTTGCATTATCTTTTTTGTTCTTCTTTTTCATATTAATTGCCGAAATAATAGCATCCGCTGTCTTCTGTGGATGCATTCTTTTTGACAAGATATTTTCTAATTCAATCTGACCTAACACCTCTACACCGTCAGAATATAAAAGTACTTTATCATTTTTCTTTAAGAAGATTGGTCTGTCAGACTCATCTGCCTTCTTGAAGCCGTCATAACCTAAATAGTTTACTAATCTTGTGTCCTTCTGATTGCCAAGTGCCTCTTCTCTGCGAATGGAACCTGCATAATACTGGTCTTCCATCCAGTTCTTTACATTTTCCTTGCGATTTACCATAATGATTCTTCCGCCACGGAATACTGCAATATTACTGTCTCCCACTGAGGTCCAGAACAATTTGTCATCTGTTAAAATAACAGATACGGCTGTTGTTCCACCCTTGGCTTCTCCAAATTCATCACGGATTCTTTCATTGGAAAGCATCGCTGATTTTTGGAAAAAATAACTTAAATTTTCTGTCACATCTCTTTTTTCAAATTCATCCAGAAATGTCTCTACTGTAATCTGGCTCGCCAGATTTCCGTTAATATATCCACCGATTCCATCTGCAACAATTGCCATAATTCCATATTCTTTAATGGTTGTTCCAAAGGAATCATCCTGTTTTTCTCTTGTTCCTATTGTCTGCGCATTACCAACTTCTGCACTAAGTGTTTTTCCGATTGCATATCCTTTATGTTCTCTTAATAAACGAATGATAATGCACACAATCAGTACTGTCGCAATAACACCAATTGCTACGCCTAATGCTATCAGCACTTTACTATCCGTAATTACCTCACGCATTATTCTTCTCCTGTCTCATCCATATCTCCGTTACCATTATTCCACTCAAAATGTTCACCACATAATGGAATAAAGATAAACTTACTCTGACCAATTTCAATCACAGAAAACGCTCTTAATTCTACCGGTGTATAAACTGCTTCTCCGTTATGGTATGCAAGACCGGAAGAATCACCCGGTAAAAGGTAAGTAGAACGGTTTTTGCCATCATAAATAATCGCTGCATGATTAATTCTGGATACGGAATTGTCTCCAAGAATCTGAATATGCATGTTGTCTGCACGACCGATAAAGTTCTTTCCTGCATGGATTTTGTAATCTTTACCATACTGTGCACCTTCAATACAAACAAGCCATCCGGTAACCGGATCTACATTCTCGTCTACTCCTGAGATTGGCATGGTCTTATCTGGATCATCAATCATCATTCTCCTGTTGTTGGAGTACATATTTACTTTTTCTAATTCTGTATTACAGTACGGACATGTATCACCATATTTTCTGGCACTGTACATATGTCCATTTTTACAACGGTTAAGCCCCATTTCTTTCTCTCCTTACTGAATCTGCAACATTGTACTTGCAATGTAAATAATGTCGCCCGGTTCTACTTCAATAGCACCCACAAGCTTCACGTCCATAATTGCATTCTGTGTTGCTTTTTTAACTCTTGTACCATTCTTAGAATCGATATCGTCAATATACCAGCCCTTTTCTGTATAGTTTAAGACTGCATGCTGCTTGGATATCATCTGTGCAACTGCGGAACCTGATAAATCAATATCTACCGGCTCTTTTTCTGAGCTTTTTCCAATAATCAGAGAGGTATGTCTCTGTAAGTTCCATTCTGCCAGTGCTGTTCCTTCTTCATTCAAAAGAACCACTCTTGTTGCCGGCATACGGTTACGCTCATGCTGCTGCTTTTTCTCTGCGCTCATTGGCTTTCTGTCAAGCGGATTGCTCTGCATCTGGGCTGCTGCCATCTGACTTCCCTGTACCTGATTACTCTGTACACGGCTGTTCTGAAGCATTGCACTGTAATTGGTTTTCTCCGGATAAGATGTGCTTCTGCTGATTCTTGCTTCAGACTGTGGCACACTTGTCTGACGATAGGTACTTGTATCCTTCTTTCCATAAGTTAATACGAATAAAAATGCCATCAATATTGAGATAAATAAAATTCCTACAATACAGATTGCTTTAATGCTTGTATCTAAATCTGTCTGGAAAACATATCCGATTGCAACACCGAGTACTGTATACAACGCGCACTTTAAAAGCTCAAGCCCAATGTTTTTCCCTGATTTGTTCATTGTAACTGCCCTCTTTCTTAATGATTCAAACAAAGAACTATGATGAAAGACTGTATAATGCCGGCACTAAGCCGGCACTATACGTCTTTCTTTGTTTACACAGCATTTATTAGCTTGCGTAACCACCTGTAACAGCGGTAGAAGTTGTTTTATCCTTTTTCTGTTTTACAACTAATTCGAAAGTTCCAACACCTTCTGTATCGCCATAATTTTCTTTGTAATCAACAACGAATGCGTTTGGTAATGTATATTCTCTTACTACCTGTCCGGCAGCTGTTACCATAACTGTAACGTTTTTGTAGCAGTCAGCCTGTTCAGATGGAATCATTGACCATAATGCAAGATCAACTGTACCTTCTGTACCGTCATCTAACATTGTAAGAATTTTTCCTGTTACCTTTAATGTAACCCCAACGTCTGTTGTTCTTGCGTTAGAATCCTGTGGAGTATCTACGCCAAATTCAACAGTCTTTACTGTTTCGACTCCGAGATTAATAGAGTCATCAACCTTTAAAATAAATCCCATTTTCGGTTCCTCCTGTATTATTTAAATTAGTATGCAAATCCACCCTGGTATTCAACATGGTCGTTTACATCCTTCTTCTGTCTTACCTGAAGTTTGAATCTACCAACACCTGTTTCATCACCGAAAGTTTCTTCATAAGATACAACATATGCAGTATCCATGACGATCTGTCTTACGACTTTACCTGCAGAGATAACGTCTACGCTAACCTTTCCGTAGCATTTTGCGTCCTCAGCTGGTGTAAGTGCCCATGTAGGAAGTTTTACAGTATCATCTGCAACCCCCGCAATGTTCGCACGGATTTTACCAGTAATTGTAAGTCCCATGCTTAAGTCAGTGGAACGTGCATTACTGTCGTTAGGTGTGTCTGTGTCAAATAAGATTGACTCAACTGTTTCAAGACCTAACTGAATTGTTTCGTTTGCTTCAATAGTTACTTTAAAGCCCATTTCTTTTACCTCCTGTAAAATTTTTATTTATTAAAAGAAGGTTTCCCTTCAATTAACCCCTTTTACTGTCTGCTGCCCTGGAAAGCAGCAGACATTTATCCGGTTGTTAAACTTATTTAGATGCACCTGCAGTACTCTTTGTAACAGATACTTTAAGGTTCTTAACGTTACCGTTAAAGCCAAGCTTGATGTTACATTCGTTAGATGCCTCATCGATTACGAAGTCTAATTCGTCACCTTCCTGAGTGATTGCATTTACAAAATTCTTATCTGCTTCCCATAAAGATTTCTGGCTCTTTGGATTGTTACTGAAGAATTTAGTAACGTTCTCCTGTTTGAAATCATTTGTCATGTATCTTAACATTCTTTCTACATAAGTACTTACCATTGTCTTGTAGATAGAATCATATACATCATCTACAACAGCCATTGTTCTTGCTTTGTAAACAGTTAAGTTTTTGATTTCTCTTCCCTGAAGCTGGCTGCTTTCAGATGCAAATACGAAACCAAAGCCTTTGCTGTTGATTACGTTCTTAATTGTGTTTGTAAAGCCTGTGATTTCTTTTCCTAAGGTTGTTACAGTTCTTAAAGAATGGTCACTTGCTTCGATATCATATCTTACACCCGGATATTTTGGAGTAACATTGCTGTACATCTCTCTTAAGTAATCCGGACACTGGTATGCTGCAACGATACCTGCTGCTGCATATGCTGCACCAACGTATACACCTTCAATCCAAAGCTTCATAATATCTTCTCTTGCTTTGGAAAGTTCTACATCACCATCATCTGTTAACTGCATACGGTTATCTAATACAACCTCAGATTTTTCCTTTGGAACGATGGTAAAGTTAGGCAGACAGCAGGAAACAAATTCGCTGTAATCCTTCTTTGCCAGTGGCATAGATTTGTCGATGAATTTTTCTACACCGGCTGTTGCAACATAGTTGAAGGTTGTATCTTCTCCGGTCTGGAAGTTGTAGAACATCTGAATCTTGTAATCCTTTACCACGTCCATAAGGTTTGTTAAGGATTCCATTGTATTTCCTTCCGGTCTCTCAGTTGTTGTATTACCTTTGAAACGCTGTCTCATATTCTTTCTTCCGGTAGATACCTCTAATTCGATATCCGGAACGATTCCAAGCCATACAGTGTTGTTGTAGTCGTTCTTTGTATTTACGGTATTTAAATATGTTTTTAAACGGTCAACATTCATGTTGCTTACTAACATATCTAATTTCACGTTTGTAACTAAAAGACTTGGGCGCATACCCTTCTCTTTTGTGTTGTACTGCTCAAAGAATACTTTTACACCAAGGATTTTTTCTACTAAAGGTTTTACTGTCTTAATGAAGTCATCCTTTGCATTTTTGTAAAATTCAAGATATGTATTGTAGTTTGTCACTTCCTGCTCTACGTCTACATCTGCGTTTACAACAGCTGTCATTGGGCAGAAGGTTCTTACTACGAGGTTTTTCACGTATTCCGATGGTTCTTCGTTGATTGCATCATAGTCATCCTTGAAGGCTTCTACAAGTCCTGTATTTGTCTCTGTTGCAGAGATAGCCATTAACTCGTTTTTCTCCTTCTTTGGAAGCTCTAATACTTTTAATTCTCCGTTTTCACCCATGGAAAGCATACCTAACTGTAATGTGCTTTCGCTCTTCTGTCCGGAAGACTGGGTTAAAAGAAGTCTTGTTTTGATATCTTCGATAGCTAATGGGAGCATTGCCATAACGTTGTTATAGTTCTGGCTTGCTTCCTCAAATTTGTAATTTAATTTGTCACCGATATCTAATTTCTTTGGATCACCATCATCTAATTTTTCATATTCGCCATATAAATAATGGATTTCTTTTCTTACCTGTTTGATGTCACGCATGATTTTCTTAGGAGAAATCATATCTAAGATTTTCTCAAACTTGAAATCTACGTTGATGATTCCCTGAGAACGTTTGGAATCCATTACTGTGAATAACATATTTAAAAAGTCATTCTGTCTGTTCAATGGAATCTCTGAAATATATTCTGCCGGAATATTTTCCGGTTTTTCTAATGTATATGCAACGCTCTGGGTTGCTGCATTAAAGAAGGAATATACAACTGGCTCAAACTTGTCTAAAAATTCGTCAAAGCTGCTTACTAAGAGCTCGTTGTGAATTTCTTTTACTTTTGCATCATCTAAGCTTTCTAATCCCTTTGTGTCCCCAATCAGTGTGAGGAAATTTAACTTCTCCGGATTGATTTCCTCGAAAAGCATGGTTCGGTTGGTTTGTGTAATAACTTCCATTTTACCTTTTCCTTTCTTTTGCTTACAGTTTTAATATTATTTGTAATAAGAGCAGGCTGCTTGGCCTATTCTTCTTATTTCGATTAAGTGTTTTTAAAATAATTTTCTCTAAATGTGCCGGTATCTCAACAAATTCAGAAATACGTGGTATCTCTTCCTGTTCGTCATAATCATCCGGTTCCGGGAGCTGATAATCTGTCAGCATGTAATACAATACGGCACCAATGCTGTAAATATCTGTCCGGCGGTCAATTCTTCCACCATGATATAACTCCGGTGCAGAAAAGCCTCTGCTGACAAATACCATACTGTTATCCTTGCATTTTTCATCGCAGGCAGAACCAAAATCAATTAATACAATTCTGCCATCCTCCCGTAATATAATATTAGAAGGCTTAATGTCACAATGCACGATTCCTTTTTTATGTATCTGCCGGACAATTGCCACCAGCATTTTCATCGTATCCCGAACAGAAAAATCTTCACCGTTTTCAATAAAATCCTGCAGGCTTGTTCCTATCACCCGCTCCGTAATCAGATAATATGTACCATTTTCTGAAAAGCTGTCTAAGTAGGGCACAATGCATTTTTCATAAGGCTTTTTTACATTACGCAGCTTCTTTACAAATCCGCATTCTCTTAAAAAAGCTTCTTTTGCCTGTTTGTACTGCTTGCTGCAGCCCTTGCTTCTGCATATTACAGTCACACCGTCCATATCCCGGTTTGCCAGATTATATGGCATAAATTCCTTGATAACAACGTCCTGCTTTGTTTTCACATCGCTGCCGAAATATACAATTCCAAACTGTCCCAGATAATACACTTCCCTTATCTGATAACGCTGATTCAGCATAGTCTCTAACGGAAGTGCAATGTCACTTACCTCTATATTCATTTCACATTCCCCTTACAATTCTGCTATGCTGTATCTTAACGCTATTTCCGAAGCATTTTCTGCAAAGGATAAATAAATGACATCTCCGGTTCTTACATAAGCCGGCTTATTCTGTTTTATCAGCTGGTCACCAATAAATACGCCGCCCTCCATGCAGTGAACAAGAATCAGCCCGTCTCTTTTATCCGATGGATAAAAGCACACTTTATCTAAATCATTCAGCTGTTCCTTTATCTTCTTTCCAGCAAATAACTCCGCTAAGGTGACGCCTGCGGATGGATATTCTCTTAAATTCCATTTCACGTCTTTTGATTCATTTTTACTTTTTAAATCAATAAATTTTGCTTCTATAAAACCTTCCAGAACCGGTACAATCTCCTCTTTCTGGAATAATATTTTCCGAATAATCAGTACGCTTAATAATATCGTAACTACGATAATTGCCAGTATCATTGCCGCTACTCCTAGGGTCTGGTATTTTTCCCAGATACTAAGCTCTGGTTCCGGGTCTGGAACCACCACCGGTGCTGCCGGTTCCGGCTCAATGATTGGCTGTTCTGTGACCGGTTCCTCCACTGGCTCTTCTACCGGTTCTAACTCTGCCTTTACGGTTCCCATTACTGTAACTGTTGGATTTAATACACTGAAAACGACGGATAATTCACTCTGTTTTTCAGGACCAATCTCTGTAATCAGATAATGGTCTCTTTTGATGGTATTCACAGCTTCATTTTCATTTAAAATTTCACTGTCTAAAATCTCCTCAGAGGAATATACAATCAGATACCCTTTTTCATTTGCTGTATCTAAGGAAAAACTTCCTCGCTTCAGCAATTCCTCACTATTTTCCATTACAAACTTTGATTTACCGCCGTTGTATGCAAAAAAGAAGGTTTCCATCATTACCTGAACTAATTCCTGTGTATTATCTACCAGCACCGAATTGCCTCCGGTGGAAGCTGTAATCACAGATAAAATTCCTGTATCTTCAAAATACTCCGTTGCGTACATTAAGGCATAAATTGGTATGCCGCATTCCTTTGCAGCTTCTGCACTTTCATTTAAATCCCGCTGGGAATCCTCTATGGTTCTGGTAGTATTGCTGTTTTCCAGATCCGTATTTCCATCTGTTATCAAAAGTACAAAGGCTTTCTCTGTTGCAAGCTCTGTTTCCGTAAGCTTGTCTGTTGCTGCCCGCAGCCCCAATCCATTATCTGTTTCACCAGAAAATTCTAATTTATCAAGGTCTGCGATTAATTCCTCTTTTGCTTTTTCATCTGCCATGGACACGATGTCACTCTGGTATGCAATTGTATCATTATATGCAGTTACCACCAGATAATCCTTCTCATTACAGATATCTGTAAAAAGCTTCATCACCTCAATTGATGAATGCTCTGCGTCCCTGCTGTTCATGGAACCGCTGATATCCAGAGCAATTGAGATGGTACAGCCTTCTTTTTCTGTCTCCTGCCCTGCCATTACCTGTTGTGGCATAAAAAGCATCATACACAGTAAAAGTAACGCTGTCATACTGTATAATTGTTTCTGTCCTCTTCTCATCATAATCCTTTACTACGACTTTGGACGAAATCCGAAAAAGCTTGCAAACTGCTCACTGACGTCTGCATAATTTACCTGACCGCCTGCAGCTTTTTTCTGCTTTTCCTTATTTAATTCGTCAAACATCATATCCCCAAAATCCATTTTGAAATTCTGTGCCGTAAATCCCGCAAAAGGATTTGCTCCCGCTGCTTTTCTTGTGCCCTGTGCTTTAGAGGCATTACCAGTCTGGGATGCTGCACCGGCACCATACTTTCTGCTTTCATCATAGGATTTTCTTTTTTCTTCATCCCCTAATACCGAATAAGCTTCGTTGATTTCCTGAAAACGCTCCGCAGCCTGCTTGTTTCCACCATTGGTATCCGGGTGGTATTTTTTTGCCAGCTTACGGAAAGATTTCTTTATGACATCATCCGAGGCATCTTCCGGTACTTCAAGAATCTTATAATAATCTTTTTCCATTTTGGAACTATCTCCTATCTAATGCGTTCATACAGCATGGACACTTTTCCTGATTTTCAAAAACTGCAGCATAACAACTGCGGCAGATTACCTGCCCCGCCTGTTTTTCTGCAACTTTTGCTGCATTTGTCCCCTGCTGTGACACGGTAGACATACTTGATACATTTCTCTGAACAACAGATTCTGCCCTGCCGGCTGAATAATTCGGCTGTACAGAGCTTACCCGCTGATTTTTCTTTAAACCGGATACCATGATACATAATACAATCAGCATCACAAGTGTCAGAATAGAAAAGAGAAGTAACAGAACTCCCAATACGATCAAGATTGTAAAATTATTTTCTACTGCCATGATATTGTTTTCTCTCCTTCCTTTTCTTATAACTGAAACTCATATTCTTCATTTGCAAATTTAATTCTTGTGCCTGCAAAAATCTCAACAGAGGCTTTTGCCGGTATTTCTTTATTGTTTACAAAGGTTTTATTTGTAGAACCATTATCACTGATAAAGTAGTGGTTTGCTTTGCTGATAATCACTGCATGTCTGCGGCTGATTACTTCTTTATTAATCTGTAAATCCACATCTTCTTTTCCAATCCAGAAATTATCACGATTAATTAATGTCTGTTTTCCTGTTTTTACATGAATTAATCTTCCGTAAACCATATTTCCGGCTCTGTTGTTATCCAAACGGGTAGACGGTGTATTTTTTAATGCAGTCTCCCAGAAGGATGGCTCAAGCACTCCTGTTTCATCCCCTGTATAATTATCCTGCATAGAATTCTGCATATTGTTCTGATTTTGATACTGACTCTCTAAGTTTTCCCAAAATCCCGCACCAAGCACTCCTGTTTCCCCATCTTCCGGCTGTACATAAGGCTGAATGCGTGACTGATGATATAACTGACCACTTGGCTGCATCTGTGGCTGATTGTATAACTGGCCACTTGACTGCATCTGTGGCTGATTGTATAACTGACCACTTGGCTGCATCTGCGGCTGA
>CAYMIS010000012.1:0-44561 GCA_964390485.1 uncultured Roseburia sp.
TCTTAAATGTCTCTCCGTCTACATAAACAGCAGCTGGCTTTTCCTAGTTCATTCTCATGGCTGAGCCAGTTTGTCAGAATCTGAATTGCTTTCTCTCTGTAAGATTCCCAATTTGTAATTTTACTCATTTTTTTCCTCTTTCTTTATCATTACCCGGCTACTTGTACCGGTTAAATATGCATTATCATTTATATTCATATTTTATATTTCTGTATTATATTTGTGCATGTACCACCAGCGAATCTCTTTTTCTTGCTGCTTCCAGCTGCTCTGCCTCTGCCTTACGCTTCATGGTGTTTAACTGACTGAGTACGCTTTGAATCTGACGTTTTGTATCTTTTATCTGTTCCTGTGCCTTACAGATTTTATCCATTACTGCCCAATCCGCAAATAATCCATCAAAAAAGAAATCTGCAAATTTTAAAAATCCATCCACATTTACTTTCATTTCCGTATCAATTGTTACGTCTGCCAGCTCTGTTTTAAAACGTCTTAACAGCCCCTGTAACTGCTCTATCGATTCCTGTGCGTCATCAAGATGGCTATGCTTTACCACATCCGCAACCATTCCTCCCCCCAATAAATCCCAGGTGCCCCAGCCTTCCGCACTGTTTAAGCTGGATAGAACCTTATCTGCCGCATCACTTGCTGCAATTCCGGCTCTGATGGCTTCGTCTAACTCCTTCTGCTGTCCTGTCAGATAAGAAATGCGCTCTTCCAGTTTAAATATTTCTGTTGCCGTCTCACCACCTGCGACTTTGATGCTGTGCTCCTTTTCTCTTAAAATCTTTTCATAACGTGCCTCACAGCCCTGCAATTCAAGGCGCTCTCCATCATAGCTTTGCATATCCCGTTGTACGGCATCGAGTTCTTTTACAGCCGCATCATATTTTACCTTTGCTGCGTATGCTTCTTCCCGCTCCTTATCCAATTTTTCATCCATTTTACCAACAACATTATAGAAAAAATTTGCCAGACTTCGTCTCTCCAGATGCTCTACATCCGCCTGCTCGCTCCACATGGCAGATTCCAGTTCACGCACCTTTTCTTCCAGCTCAAGACGCTGCTTATTTAAGTCTTTTATAATGCAGTCAAGTCTGTTCTTTCTTCCTATCTGCTGCTGCAATTCCTGTAATTGTTCATCATAATATGCCATTGTGTCCCCCTTTGCTAAAGCACAATTTTAAATCAATAAATTCATTATACCAATTATGCTATATTTTTACATTAAATTTTATCAATTATATTTCCTGCATACTCCTAAAAAAAGAAAACAGCCTTATCATTTTCGATAAAGCTGTCTTTGTCCATCTACATTCTTCCTGCATTAAGACTTGCTGCAAGATTTTTTGTTACAATTTCTTCCTGCATCTTTTTTCTTTCCAATATATCCTGCTGTGCTTTCGCTTCTCTTGCCCGCTGCTCCTCTGCGATTCTTTTCTTTGCATCTTCTATGGATTCGCCCTCTTTGGTAAGGTAATTATCTACAAACTTATCAGCTATTTTCCAAAATCCACCTACGGTTCCATTCTCAATTTTCTTATAGCCGCCTACCACTTTTGATTCTATTTTCTGACTCATTTTTGCTAATCTTGACTTTGCCATTTTTCTCTTATACCTCTGCTTCTTTCTTTGAATTATCACTTTCTCCTGTTACACACTCTGCTTCAATTTCTGAAACTGTATCTTCCGCTACAGTTTCCTGTGTTTCTGTTACAACTGCCTCCACATATACAACTTCCTGGGTTTTTGTTACAACTGCCTCCACATCTACAACTTCCTGGGTTTTTGCTGCTACGACATCCTCTGCTGCCGTATCCTCTTTTTTAAATATATCTACAACTGCTTTCTTTGCCATTACAAAGCCCTCTGCAAGAGAGCCGACTGCTGCACCACTGGCAATCACTGCTCCCGCTAAAACAAGGCCGGTTCCGACACAGGCTGCTCCTGCAACCTTTAACGCTGTTTTTCCAACTGCTTTTGCATTTACTTCCATTTTATGTTTTCCTCCTGTTTTCACTTATCTTTTTAATATATCTTCTGCCTGTGCAAGTTATTACATTATCTTATTTTCACGCTCTGCCTGCTCTTTGGCTAATCTCTCTTTTGCTTCTTCTACCGTTTCCCCCTCTTTGGTAAGATAATTATCTACAAATTTATCTGCCACCTTCTGAAAACCTTCTACTGCTCCGTTTTCGATTTTCTTATAGCTGTTTACCACACCTTCTTCAATTTTCTTATAGCTTCCTACTACGCTCTCTTCGATTTTCTTTTCTACTTCAATTAATTTTGATTTTGCCATTTTTTTGACCTCCTGAATATTATCTGTTTTTTCTGTTACCTAGTGTTTTCGTAGATGAGTTATCTCATCTGATGAACCAATAATACCCGAGGGTTGTTTGCAAGTTGCTAACGAATTGTTTACGAAATATTAAAAAAAGTTTAGTGCGATTACTAACACTAAACTTTTTTCATATTTGTATTATTTTACACTTCTCACATGAATCAGTATGAGAATGCCCCCCACAATCAGTACTGCCGGAATTATCACTATAAATAACATATTAATAGCCAGAGTCCCAAGATTTAAGGTTCCTATTCCGGTCATTAGTGTCTGCCATATGGTATAGGTGTTCTCTAATATCTGCTCTGATTCTATCTCTATGACACCATTTTCAATTTCATATACTGACAGATAACCACCGCACATATTATGAGCTACATATATCCTGTCACCGCCTAAAAGGGCATATGGTGCATCTCCGTTTACTTCCTCGTTTTTATTTAAAATGTTCTTTATCTCTTCACTATTATAATATGCATCCGAATATAAAAGTTCTGTCTCCTCTGCAAAATCTTCTGTTTCACAAAAATCCGCAGAACTTATTTTATAGATATAGCTGTCTTTTTTAGATGTATAATAAATACATCCATCTTTTACACCAAAAAATTTATCAGCACCTTCGATTACGCATTCCACACTGTCTGTATCTGCATCATAAGCATATATATCACCGTTTTTTCCACCATAGTATAAGTCATTACTTTCTTCATGATAATACATGGAGCCACCTGCAGTGCCCCCCATTATACCAAAGTTTTCCCTGCTAACCGCGGTTAACGAACCGGAAATACCCACTACAATCATTACTGCTGCAATACATTTTTTTAACAAAATGGAATTTGTTTTTCTGATATTACCAGCTTCCTTTATGTATTGTTCATCGGCATAGCCAATCATTTTAAATAATTCCTCGCTATTCATCACAGCACACCTTCCTTCTCTAAGCAATCTCTTAATTTGATTCTGGTCTGGTATAGTCTGCTTTTAACAGTGTTCTCATTCAGTCCATACATCTCACTAATTTCTTTTATTGACCGGGCATACCAGTAGCGATTTATAAGCTATCTTTTTACAATAGTGGCGACACTGCTCTTACGACTGCCCGGATAAAACGCTGGGACATTGTATCCTTTATCTGCTCCTTTGACATCTCGATGGACTGCTTCATGGTCTCTAACATATCTGCTTTAATCTCATGCAAAACCTCATGCTGATACATCCAGACACCATTTTCAAAATGATGCACAAGGCTTCTGTAATCCAGATTTATGGTACCTACAATTCCGTATTTATCATCGGAAAGATATACCTTCGCATGGACAAACCCCGGCTCGAATTCATAAATTTTCACGCCTGCATCCATCAGTCTCTTATAATGACTTCGTGTCATCATAAAAATAAGTTTTTTATCCGGGATATGGGGTGTAATAATTCTTACATCAATCCCCCGCATTGCCGCATTTTCAATTGCCTGACAAAGTTCATTGTCAATAATCAGATAGGGACTCATCATATATACATAATCCTGTGCCTGATTTAACATTGTCATAATCATGGTTTCTGCCACTCTGTGCTTGTACATTGGACCCGGACCGTCTCCAAAAGGAATCATATAGCCCTCATTTGCTACCGAGGTTCCATTCCAGAAATATGGGGCAAATTCCGTTACCGGTGTTTTCACATTCATTTCATAATCCCCAAGAAAAATCGAGGTCAGCTGCTTAACGGCTTCTCCCTCCATACGGATTCCAACATCTTTCCAAAGGCCAAACAAAAGCTTTTCGTTAATATATTCATCTGCAATATTTACACCGCCGGTATAACCTACTTCGCCATCAATGACCATAATTTTTCTATGGCTTCGATTGTTAAATTCGTTATCCGCCTGTCCCCTTAACCTGGAAAAGCAGACTGCTTTAATACCACTTTCTCGAAGGGTTTTATAATAGTTTCCCGGAAGCGTAAGCATACAGCCCACATCATCATAAATTACCCGCACCTCAACACCATTTGCTGCTTTTTCCTTTAAAATATCTAAAATACTGTTCCAGAATTTTCCCTCTTCTATAATAAAGTATTCTAAAAAAATAAACTTTTCTGCTTTCTTTAAATCCGCTAACATGCTCTCAAAAAGCTTTTCGCCCATATCAAAGTAGGCTGCTGTTGTATTTTGATATAAATGCGTTCCGGAAAGCTTACACAAAAGATTTGCCTGTAAAAATGCCTGTCTGTCTTCCTCTTCCAGCTTGGCAAAGGCCTCTTCATCCCTTGTATGTATCTGCTGATGGTATATTTTTTCTATTCTCTTCACAAATTTTCTGGACAACTTTCTGTCATAAAACATCAGATAAATCATAAAACCTGCCACCGGCACGATTAACACCAATAAAAGCCACGGAATCTTATAATCAGGATTTTCCTGTGAGTTAATAATTTTTAGCACACAGAAAACCTGTGTTGCAAACATTGCCAGATAAAAATATGGAATATAAATTGCGCACAATATCGTAATAGCAAGTACTGCTGCCGTCTCCAATACAATAAGAAGCATCGCAATAATAAACCGTACCGGTATATAATTTATTTCCTTCTCTTTTACCACACCCTTTTCATAGACCATAACCGTTTTCTTCATACCTAATCTCCTTTAACAGAATATAATTGTATATCGACATATTTCCGCAAAGCGCAATTCCCACTTTAAGTATGCGTTGTCCTGCTTTGCCAGACAATGTCAAAGAGACAGTTTTACCTTTTCTGGCAAAACTGTCTCTCTTTTTTCTTTATTTGCTGCTATCCTTTAATCCAATACACATTGGAATCAGGCAAAGAAGCAATACAATTCCAACAATTCCCACGAAAATTCCCGGAATCATCATATTTTCAAATACCATTGTCATGCACATTCCTACACCAAATACAATTGCTGCAAGGATTCCATAAATTGTTTTTCCAACGACCTTAGCATTTAATTTGATTGGCTGTTTTCCGGACATTTTGCGATATACAATCCATGTGATAAAAAGTTCCACCGCTCCTACAGTTCCTAGCACAACCCCCTGATTAAATGCGCCCCATTCCGGCAACAGACACATACACATTCCTAATGCAAATAACATTCCGCCAACAACGCTCATCATTAATGTAATAAAGTTTTTCTTTTCCATTTTTAATCTCCTTTGTTTTCTTGTTTTTATTTTGTTTCATTTGTTGAACTCATATTACTAACTGCATGTTTATGAAATGTTCGTGAAGTGTTAAAAATATATTAATTCGCATTTTCCTGATTCATAAAATCGTAATCCTTCTTTACTCCTGTCAGCATCAGCACTGCCATAACCGTAATTATTACACATACTGCCATCCCTGTTGCCGCATTGAAAATACGATTGTCAATTCCTTCTGTCCCAAACTGGGTCAGCATTGCCACCTGCATGGTAAAAATAGATACCAACGCTTTTGCAAATCCGATTCTTTTTACCGCAGAAAAAACCGGGTTATGTCTATGCCAGTATTTCACCATATTGATAATTGCCATGGTAAGACAGTAAAAGGAATAGGCTGCAATGGCATATATCATAAAACCCGGGTACACAATTGTCTGCTTATCCACCACTACCATAATTACAATTACCGATATGGCACTATTTAAAAGCAGCATCAGCCAGCCACAGACCCGGTAGCTATGGAGTCCGTGAAGTCTTTTTTCATACTCACTTTCTTCTTTCTGTTCTATCTGGTCTCTATGTACCAATACAAAACGCATGATGCTAAGAATCGTATTGTACCCCGCCATTGCAAACAGCCACTTAGACTGATATAAAACTCCTACCACAACCTTAAATATGGCAAAGCAGATATTTACTACCAGTCCCCCATATAGAGAAATTCGAATCCGAAGCTCCTTTTGCGTCAAAAGCCGGTTGGTATATTTATTACTATATAAACTTCTCTTTATTTTCTTTACTATCCGGGGAACTCTTATACACACCACAGTGAGGGTATATGCAGATACCAGATAGGAAATATACGCCACCACCTCAAGATTTTTTCCGCCCAAAAATACATATAGAAGGGAAACAAGCGATACGTTGAATAAAAAAAATATGATAATTGTTTTCGGAAATAGCAATGCCCAAAATACTTTTTTCCATTTTTTCATAGCTTCCTCCTAGTTCTTTTGTACTATGTTAACATAGAATTGTTTATGAAATGTTAAAACTTTCAAAAAAAAGAGACAGTTTTATTCATCATGAAATCTGTCTCTACTTCTTATACGCTTTATGTATTTTTTATCCAAAGCAAAAATCTTCCCAGCTTCTATTCTCCTATATCAGTCTGCAGCTCCCTTAATATAAATGCATGGTTCATCGGACCGTTTCCAGCCCCTAAATCCAGCATTGCTGAAAGTGCCCCGGAAACATATTCTTTTGCCAGATATACCGCTGTCTCTAAATCCCTCCCCTTTGCCAGATTCGAAGCAATGGCACTAGATAAGGTACAGCCTGTTCCATGGGTATTCGGATTTATGATTCGTTCTCCATAAAACCACTTTCCGGACTGATTATAATATAAAAAATCATTGGCATCGTTGGTCTGATGACCACCCTTACAAAGCACACTACAATTAAATTTTTCGCTAATTATCCCTGCTGCCCGCTCCATATCCTGCTCATTTTTTATGGAGATTCCGGACAATACTTCTGCTTCCGGAATATTGGGTGTCAACAGACTGGCTAATGGAAATAATTCCTTTTTCAAGGTATCAATAGCGTCTTCCGTAATTAGGCGGGCTCCACTGGTGGCTATCATAACCGGGTCTACTACGATGTTTTTTGCCTCGTATTCTTTTAACTTATGGGCAATTTCTTTGATAATTCCGGTAGATGAAACCATTCCGATTTTAACTGCGTCCGGGTAAATATCAGTAAACACTGCATCTAACTGCATTCCTAAAAACTCCGGTGTCACTTCCTCTATCGCTGTTACGCCCATGGTATTTTGGGCAGTTAATGCGGTTATCGCGCTCATGGCATAAACACCATTCATGGTCATTGTTTTCATATCCGCCTGAATTCCTGCACCACCGCTGGAATCACTGCCGGCTATTGTTAATGCTGTTTTCATATTTTCCTCGCTGTCTCTTTCTTAAGTGTCTGCCATCTGCGGACACTTTTGTTTTACTACTTAAGCATGGGCTTATCTCCACTGTTACTACCCGTAATATATTATTCTATGGGCTAGTTAGTTTACATAATATTGTTTTGTAATGTCTGTAACGCCCTCTCGCAGCTCTTCGGCCGCCTGACAGATATCTTCCGCAGAAAAAATTGCAGACACAACAGCAATCCCACTTATTCCACAGCCCTTTAACGATAAAAAATTATTTCTGTCTACTCCACCGATAGCAACTGCCGGGATTGAAACGGATGCACAAATTTCCTTTAACTGCTCCTTGGTAACTCGAATAGCATTCTTCTTCGTCGGGGAAGGAAATACTGCTCCAACTCCGAGATAATCTGCTCCTTCTGCCTCTGCTTTCTTTGCCTGTTCAATGGTTTTAGCAGTTGCTCCGATAATAAAATCGGTTCCTGCTATTTTTCGTATCTGGGCAACCGGCATATCCTCCTGTCCAACGTGAATGCCGTCTGCACCGCTTTCCAATGCCACCTTCAAATTATCGTTTATAATAAGAGGGGCATTGTATTGGTGACATAATGCTCTTATTTCTCTGGCTTCCTCGATAAATTCCTTTTCTTCTATGCTTTTTTCCCGAAGCTGCACCATCGTTACGCCACCCTTTAATGCGGATTCTATCTGCTGATACAAGGTCTGCTTTCCTACCCATGCCCGGTCGGTCACTGCATATAAAAGCAATTGTTCTTTCCGAAATTGCATCTTATCTTCCTCTAATTCTTTCTTATATATAATTGTTTTGAGGCTGCCGGATTTCCTTACCTTTACGTCATTTGGCCGGATAAACCGTTTCATATATGTCTCCGGTATAGTGCACTGCATAAACCCACTCATTACACAGGCTCCTGCGGCTCCAACCTTTCGTACTTTTGCTATGTTGCACTCATTAATTCCTCCGATTGCATATACCGGAATTGTTACCGCCTGGCAAACCTTCTCTAGAAATTCTATTCCCCGGGGTGGAATACCCTTTTTACAATCTGTTGCAAAAATATGTCCTGCAATGATATAGGTACATCCCAAAGCTTCTGCCTCCCTTGCCTCTTCTACCGAATGACAGGAGGCTCCAATATGGGAAAATTGTTCTTTTTCTTCGGAAGTCATACTGCGAAGCTGTGGCAGTGGCAGATGAATTGACGGATTGCCCAGTTCCATTGCTATGTGAATAAAGCTATGAAG
The DNA here is from genome assembly GCA_964390485.1 of uncultured Roseburia sp. GTDB lineage: Bacteria > Bacillota > Clostridia > Lachnospirales > Lachnospiraceae > Roseburia. Next base: position 8,720 of record CAYMIS010000012.1, read on the forward strand.
AATGCAGGGAATTTGGTATTTCTCACAAACTGCCATTACTTCTTTTGCCAGCATTTTATATTCTGTTTCCGATAAATCTTTTTCCCTTAATATAATGCCTTGGGGACTTGCCTTTGCAATGGCTTCTATACGTTCTATAAAATTATCCCCACACAATTTTCGGTTCGTTACACATACAATATCAGACATATAAATAATCGTTCAGCACCGGCTGCAAGCCTTCCTTTGCGATGTCCTGATACATTTTTTCAAAGCTTCGGTCATCGTTAATTTCAAACTGTTCGTCGCCGGAGGTGCCTTCCGTCTCCTTTCCGGTATACTTTTCCTCATGGTCCCCGATTCCTGTGGATACGCCTGCTGATACCTTTGTGGCGGCGATTTTTACAATACCATTTCTGAAAGCTGCACTTTCTCTGGAGGATACTGTAATTCCCACAAAGGGCAGAAAAATACGGTAAGCACAGATTATCTGGCAAAGCTGTTTCTCCCCCACATCCAGAGGACTTATTTTTTCATTATTTACAATTGGACGTAAGCGGGGACAGGAAAGGGACATTTCTGCCTGTGGATATTTCCGCTGTAAATAATAAACGTGCAGGGCACTTGCCAGCGCATCCTTGCGGAAATCCGAAAGACCAAGCAAAGCCGAAAATGCAACGCCTCTCATGCCTCCTCTTAAAGCTCTCTCCTGGGCATCAAAACGATATGGCCAGACTCGTTTATGTCCTAAAAGATGCAGGGTTTCGTATTTTTCTGTGTCATAGGTTTCCTGAAAAACTGTGACATAATCTGCTCCACATTCGTGAAGATAACGGTACTCCTCTGTATTTACCGGATAAATTTCCAACCCCACCATGCGGAAATATTTCCGGGCAAGCTTACAGGCTTCACCGATGTACTGCACATCACTCATTGCCCGGCTCTCCCCGGTAAGAAGCAGGATTTCTTCCATCCCGGAATCTGCAATAATCTGCATTTCATGTTCTATCTGTTCCATGGTAAGCTTCATGCGTTTGATATTGTTGTAGCAATTGAAGCCACAATAGACACAATAATTTTCACAATAATTGGCAATATAAAGTGGTGTAAATATATAAACTGTATTACCGAAATGCTTTCTTGTTTCCAAACGGGCCTTCTGTGCCATTTCCTCTAAAAAAGGCTCTGCCGCAGGAGATAAAAGGGCTTTAAAATCTTCCAGCGTGCAGGTTTCATGCTCTAAAGCTGCTTTGACATCCTTCGCGGTGTAAGATGTGTAGTCGTAATGTTTCATCTGTGTCATTACCTTTTCACAGATGTCGGACTCTATCTGCTCCATGCCCGGCAGATATTCCATATGGTTTTTTCTTGCTTTGGGATTCTGCTCTAAATTGTGCTTTTTTTCTAATGCTTCCGGGGAAAGGTGCCCGGTATCCACGAAATACTGGTTTTGGACCGGCTCTTCTGACAGTTCTCCGGCAGCCTTAAGGTATTGATTTTCCATTGCTCCTCCTGATAGATTGTAATTTCTGTTTTTACGGGATGTAGTAACACTCCTGATACTTTGCTGCATAAAGTTTTATCAGACTTTGTACCCCCTATCCATGCAAAAATCCGGTAAGCGGGTCAGAGGCTTCTGCCCCACGAAGCAGCACTCTTCCCAGACCGGAAAGATATGCTTTTCTTCCTGCCTCGATTGCCTGACGGAAAGCAGATGCCATAAGCGGCAAATCTCCCGCTGTTGCCAAAGCCGTATTTGCCATTATAGCTGCTGCTCCCATTTCCATGGCTTCACAGGCCTGGGATGGTCTGCCGATTCCGGCATCCACAATAATTGGCAAATCTATTTCATTAATTAATATCTGAATAAATTCCTTAGTTGCCAAACCTTTATTCGAGCCGATTGGAGAGGCTAACGGCATAACACTGGCGGCTCCGGCATTTACAAGGTCTCTGGCGGCATTTAAGTCCGGGTACATATAAGGCATTACTATAAAGCCTTCTTTTGCAAGAATTTCTGTTGCCTTGATGGTTTCGCTGTTATCCGGAAGCAGATATTTCGAATCCCGCATAATCTCTATTTTTACAAAATCACCACAGCCTAACTCCCTTGCCAGTCTTGCAATTCGGACGGCTTCCTCTGCGTTTCTCGCTCCAGAGGTATTCGGAAGCAACGTAACTCCCTTTGGTATGTAATCTATAATATTTTCCTGCTCCTTTGTATTTGCACGGCGGACAGCAAGGGTAATCATCTCTGCTCCAGCGTCCTTCACAGCTGCCTCAATCAAATTTAAGGAATATTTTCCCGAACCCAGAATAAATCTGGAATGAAATTCCCTGCCGCCAATTATCAATTTGTCCTCTGTCTGCATCTCTGTTCTCTCTTTCTTTTATTTTCTATTTCTTCCTGATTTTATAATTCTTCTTCACTTTTCTTTTTTCTTGATTCTGCACTTCTTTGCAGCAACCTTTTATTTTCTATTCTGCATCTTTTATACTTATAGCTGTCTGTTTACAACTATCTGCTATTTACAGACTATCCTAGGGTTCATCCCATCCTATTATTATCCGCAGCACCATATGTGCCTGCTGGGCTGCACATAACATTACCCGGGAAGATACCAAGCCCACACCCTCTGCAATATCCCTTTCTTCGTCTCCGCATAGGTAAAAATGCTTCATCACCCGACGAGTTTTGATACTGTTGGCAGAATCAAAACCTGCCATTCCTGAGGCTGCCACCAGATATTTTTCCGGGAATATTTCTAAAACTTTGTTGACTAACATTGCCTTCTCCTCTGCTTTATCAAAGGCTTCGCAGATAATATCCTCTTTTTCCAGCAAGGTTTCTATATTTTCTTCTGTTATTTTTGTGGTATTGATAATTACCTCACAATAAGGCGCAATCCCTTTTATCGTATCCCGGAGTGCTTCTGTCTTATAGCTTCCCAGCTGAGAAAGCAGATATTGCTGTCGATTTAAGTTTGATATATCCACTCTGTCAAAATCAATCAGATGCAGTCTCCCCACCCCTGCTCTGGCAAGGGCAATGGCTATATTAGAACCTAGTCCCCCCAGTCCACAAATTGCAACGGAGGCACTGTTTATTTTTCTCTGATGCTCAATGCCGTGACGGGCTTCTAATTCACGCATGATTTCTTCTTTGGTTGGAATGGATTCTTTTGCAGGCATGTTCTTTTCCTGAAATATTTCTTCCAAATCAGCCACCTCCTACAAAGCTTACAATCTCTATCACATCTCCAGTCTCTAAAATCGTTTCTGCATACTTTGCTTTTGGAAGGATTTCGTCATTTCGCTCTACCGCAATCCGTTCTGTCAGGTAATCTGTTTCTGCCAAATACTCTGCCAGTGTCTTTCCTGCTGCGTCTACCAGCTTTCCGTTGATTTTTACCATGTGTGTCTCCTCTCTGATTTTGCTTAGAAAAAAGCGTCGCCGCGCGACATTTCCAAAAACGCTTCGTGTTTTCATCTGGCGCACACCACGTACAAGCAATTCCTATGAATGAACAAAAGTGTGCTTCGCACACTCTCGCGTTTCAGTTTCTGATATAGCACAACTTTTGTTCCGCGCGCGAAGCTGCGCATCTGTGCACTCCTTTTTTATTCTATAGGAAGTTCAACGAACTTTCCTCTATAGAATAAAAAAGGAGTGCTACCTAAATTGGTAACACTCCAATAAAAAGCAAGTATAACTCACTCCCTACGGCGGCATTATCCGCATCAGGTTAAGGGTCGAAAGTCATACTTTCCTCTCAGCCTGTCATACAAGCTCCCCTGTTTCTTTTTTTGTCATATTAGCACTGCAAAGTGAAAATGTCAAACAGTCATTTTCATAACACTGTTCTTTTCATGACACCGGGTTAATTTTATGCTTTTCCGTTTCTTATTTTGTGCCTTAACTGCTCTCTTAAACCACCGCCAGTACTCTCTCTGCCACAAAAACCACACCTACAAATATAATTGCTGCCACCATCGGAACAACAAAAAGCGGTGCCGTCAGATAAATACTGCTTAAAATAATAACCGCAAAAATAATAAAGCAAATCACCCAGTTTTTCAGAAATTCCAGTAGCTTATTCTGCTTTTTCTTCTCTTTGAATGCTGTCTTACAGATATATTCCACAACCACATTAGCAACAAGAATAATTGCAATTCCACTAATAAGATTCCCTATTGTCAAAGTAAAATCAAAACTGTCTGCTCTGGCGGTAATCATTGAAATTAGCTGTTTTACAATATAAATTACCCCAAGAATCCATACACAGGATAAGCTTAAGTCTACACAGTCTATCAGTTTTTCTTTTACCGTCCGCTTCGGCATAACGGCTATAATTTCATCACAAATTTCCTGATAACGGCTTCCCATAACCTGTTCAATATTATCTCCCCGCTGCTGACCATCTAAAATCAGCTCAATAATATCTTCCCGCACAAGCTCCTGATTGTACTGGGTAATATCCGCGCCCCTAAGATAAACAATCATGTTCGTGTATACGTCTTCATTTTCTTCAAAAATTTCCTTTTCTCTCTCATTATTCTTCCTTAGTAAAAGTTTACATTCTTTCTTCATTTTCTGCACTCCCTTTTAAAAGCAGATTTACCGCAACATCTAATTCTTTCCAATTCTTTTCAAATTCCTGTAGTACCTCTTCACCCTTTGCTGTCAGATAATAGTATTTTCTCTTAGGACCACTGTTAGAATCTCTGGCTACCGCGGTCACCAGTTCCCCCTTCTGCAAACGCAGAATAATCGGGTAAATTGTGCCCTCTGAAATCGTTCCAAAACCATAGGTCTCTAACTGCTTTGATATTTCATAAGCATAGGTTTCTCTCTGCTGTATAATTTTTAAAATGCATCCTTCTAACATTCCTTTTAACATTTGTGAAGGTATCATAACGAGCCTCCTTTTTAAGTATCTTGCATTGCAAGGTATGTGTATATTGTATTGCAAGATAGCTGTGTTGTCAATTGGTAATATCTGACACAACGTAATTTATAGAAAAAATCCGTCATCTGAGATATGGATTTATGTAAACCACTTCTCAAATAACGGACATTTTAGACTTTAATAACTTATTCTACTTTATAAACTATTTTCTCTTCTCCCTTCGCAAGCTCCGCAGCATATATTTCTCCATTAATGTATACGTCGCCCTTCCAGTCACTATCTGCTTTTATGGAAAAGTAAATTACTTTTCCCTCTTTCCACCTAAGGCTTCCTTCGGCATTTCCCGGCAGACGGACTCCGCGAATACTTCCTGTATCCCATTGTACCGGAAGTGCCGGCAGCAAAAATACTTTTCCATTTCTCGCCTGTATTAACATCTCAACAATGGCTGCTGTTGCTCCAAAATTTCCATCTATCTGAAATGGTGGATGGTTATCAAATAAATTTGGCAATGTGGAATTGGTAAATAATTTTTTCAGATTTTCATAAGCCTTTTCACTTTTTTGTAATCTTGCATATAAATTAATTATCCAGGCACAGCTCCAGCCAGTATGACCACCACCCATGGAAAGTCTCTTTTCCAACGTTTTTTCAGCAGCTTGGGAAAGCTCCGGTGTCTCTTCCGGCGTAATCTGACCGGAAGGATATAGTCCATACAAATGGGAAATATGGCGATGTCCCGGTTCTGCTTCCTCATACTCCTTTTCCCATTCCATAATCGTTCCATTGGAAGCAATCTGCGTCGGACGAAGCTTTGCAAGACTTTCTTTGATTTGCCAATTCAGTTCGTCATCTACACCCAATATCTCAGCTGCATGTATGCACTGTGTAAATAAGTCTCTCAAAATCTGATTGTCCATCGTTACTCCGGCAGAGTTTCGCCCCTTTTCACCATTTGGAAGAATGAAGGTGTTTTCCGGTGAAACAGAAGGACAGGTCACAAGATATCCATCCTTTTCAATGAGAAAGTCAACAAAAAACAACGCCGCTTCCCGCATAACAGGAAAAGCTTTTTTTAAAAATTCTATATTCCGGGTATATAGATAATGGGTCCATTGGTGTGTACAAAGCCATGCCGCTCCCATTACCCAGTAGGTGCCCGGAATCCACAAATCCTGAGGTGCCGTATCTCCCCAGATATCCGTATTATGATGTGCAACAAATCCGCGACAGCCATACATTTTTTGTGCTGTCTCTCTGCCATGCTCCACCAGCCGCTCAATATGGTCAAGCAAAGCCTCATGGCATTCCGAGAGATTACAGCTTTCCGCCAGCCAGTAATTCATCTGGGCATTAATATTGATGGTATATTTACTTCCCCAGGGCGGATTCATTTTCTCATTCCAAAGTCCCTGCAAATTTGCCGGCAATGTCCCGGGTCTGCTGGAAGATATCAACAGGTACCTTCCAAAATCAAAGTACTTTTCCACAAGTTCTGATGGGATATCCCCATTATTTACTTTCGTCAGCAATTCATTCGTCGGAATCTCTTCTGTTTCTTTTGGTAAAAGCTCCAGCTTTATGCGTGAAAAATAGCCTTGGTATTCTCTGATATGCTCTTCCAAAAGACGGTCATATCCTTTTTCAAAACCTTTTTCTATCCTGGATTTCACATATTCCTTAGGATTCCATCCCCAGTAATCCGTAGCTGCGCAAAAATAAAGCTCTACTTCATCTGCATCCTCTATTACTAAGGACTGCCCCATAGTATAAAGTCTTCCACCTTTAGCAGCACCGGATAGCTGCATATAATAATTCAGTCCATCGTCACCTAATTTTCCCCAGAGTGTAATTGTTTTCTCATTTTCTTTTCCTGTTCCGGAAAAAAATACTTCCCGCTCCAAACGGATGTAAAAGTTAAGTTTTTTTGCTCCCATGGAGCGAAAACGCATAACAAACAGATTGTCTACTGCGGTGGTAAAACACTCTCTTTCATATTCCGTGTTTTCCGTATGGTAAGAAACACGACACACTGCCTCCTCCAAATCCAGTTCCCGTTTGTAGGATAACAATTCTCCCGGATTTTCCTGTTCAATAATAATATCGCCCAAGGGCTGATATACCCGCATCCGATATGGACAGCCGGAAAAGGAAAGCTTTAACAGGCGCTCCGCCTCTGCAATTCTTCCTTCCAAAATCAATTGCCTTACCCGCGAAAGATTTTCTTTTGCATCCGGATTATTTCTATCCTGATATCCCCCATACCACATACTCTCTTCGTTTAACGCAATTCTCTCTTTTATGGTATTTCCAAATACCATTGCCCCAATTCTGCCGTTTCCTAAGGGAAGAGCTTCTTCCCATACATCAGCGGGCTTATCAAACCAGATTTTCTGCATTTTTTCTCCCATTCATTATTCACATAAAATTAAGACGTTCTTTTTTAATATACCTATCTGAAAAAGTTTGTTCTCCTGCCTGTCCCTCCAAATTCTCTTTCCTTATCAACTTCCCATCATCCCAATAGGCACAAGCATAATAAGCAATCCCATCGCCAGCATCAAAACAGCTGAGCTTTCCGGTCGCCTTTTCATACAGATAATCCGGGGATTCTTTGGATGTACATAAATGGTATAATTCTGTCCCAGTTCGTATCTTCTTTTCAGCTTGCGTTTACTTAATATGTCACTGGTTCTCTGACAATATTCACCATTCTCATAACAGTATGTAAACTCTGGCTGATAATAAGTTCTCCCCTTACTGCCCTGTTGTTTGTGCACATTTGAGAGCGTCGCTGTCACCTTTCTATTACACTGTAACGGAAGGAGAATTCCTCCCCGTACTCCCAACGCCAGAAACATTCCTCCAAAGCCCTCGGTAAATACCCATGCAAAGTAATTCTCTGCCATTGGAAACATCCGCTCTACAAAAGGTGTAACAGCCTACAAGTCCGCCCCAGACAAAGGCATATATTCCACAGCCCAGAACCGCCTTCGGAGCCATCGCCATTCCTTTTGCTCTTAAGTAGAAAAACAGGACTCCGAAAACCATAATTCCCAGACCCACCAGAAAAATCATCTGGGTCTGTGCCCCGATAAGAAATAGTATTATGCTGACTGCCAGCATGCCAAGTATCGTCATCTTTTTTCTGCTCCTCAATAAAAATAATTATATAAAATAATATAACTATCCCATTATCCTGTAAAGCACTTTACAGATTATTGACAACCAGCGCACCGCCTGATACCATCAGCATAATAATCACAAGACGTTTCACGTATTTTTCATCCAGAATGCGGCTGCTTGCCATTCCAAGAAACAGCCCTGCCAGCATAAAAGGAATCAGAATAAATGCCTGCTTTAAAATATCCAAGGTAATGATTCCAAACAGGCTATACAGCACAATTCGGAATGTGTTCTCTACAAGAAACACAATACAGATATTTGCTTTAAATTCCTTACTATTGTCTGTAACTCTGCTTACATACGCCCCTAAAAGCGCACCGATTCCGTATAAGCCGCAAAGCACACCGGATAAAATTCCAATGACTCCCAATACTGCTTTGGACTCCTTTATTTTACCCGGACGCAATTCTCTAAGAAGCATTTCAATTCCAATAAATATAATTACAAATCCAAAAACAATTTTGATTAGTGCCACCTCTGCATTTTTCAAAAAGAAGATGCCTGGAATGCTTCCAAGGATTACAAGTGCTGCCAAAGGAAGACATATTGACCATTTAATGGATTTGCGCTCCTTCCATGCCAGAATCGCATTGGTGGGATAACCTAAAATCAATTCCACCGGCGAAATATTAATATTATTGTTCCCAAAACTTAAAATCGTGGTAAATACCAGCGTATTGGCAAAACCACATAACCCTTTTACAAAAAATGCGCATACTGTCGCTAACATCCACCAAAGCATCAGTGCTCCTCCTAAAATCATTATTTTAAACCGATGATACGAAAATTACCTGCTTATCTACACCATCGTTTTCTCACAAAGCATATTTCAGCGCATCTTTTTCCAACAGAACACGCTCATTACATAATATCCCATAAGATACAATACAGTGGTTACTATCATAATACCTGAAAAATAGTAAGATGCATTGTAAATGTCACCTTTTCCCCAAAGTACAAGTACGGAACTTACCACATATAAAATTGGAAATAATGTGAACTTTTGGAAAACTTTATGTTTATCATGCTTTCTTACCAAAATACTTAACACAATTCCAGCGAAACTAAGAACGCCCGCTATCAGCAGATAAGAGTTCAAAACCAGCCTTGGCATTGTAACAACACTTCCACTCTGTGCTTCTGTTCCACTATCATAGATTATGGCATCCTGCTGTTTTTCATATGTTTCGGTGGAATAATAATATATCTTTTCTGCTGTTTTTTCCTCTACAAAAACAACTCTTTTCTGCTCATTTTCAAACAACTGATTCCATTTCGTATTCCAGCAGGATAGAAAGTAAATATTACTTCCATCCGACATTTCTTCCAGACTATATCCGGCTACTTCCTTGCTTAAAAATAATAATAGATTGCCCTCGTTATCTGCTTCCACTGATACCGCATTACTGTAATCATTGATTAGAATCGGGCTGTTCAAATGAATGATTGCTAACAACGCAATAAACAGCACCAGCATTCCGGATATCACAGCTGCAACACTGCTTTTCTTGCGTATTTTTTTTTGAATGCTTTTCATTGGGGTTGTATCTGTTTCCATTGGAATTGCAACCTCCCCTTGAAACATTTCTAATTTTTTCCTGCATCTCTCACACGTTTCCAAATGCGTATTTACCATTTTTACCGTTGATTCACTTGCCAGATGTTCCACATAAAGCGGTAACACATCCTCGATAATTTCACAATTTACTTTATCCATGCTTCTCCTCCATTTTCTGTCTGAGCATCAATCTTGCACGATGATAAGTGACACAAGCCCAGTTTTCCGTTTTTTCAAAAATGCTCCCTATCTGTTTAAAAGATAGTTCTCCAAAAACTCTCAGCGAAAAAACTTCTTTGTATGGCTCTTTCATGTCATGCAAAATGCGGTGTAGCCGTATTGCCTCTTCCTTATTGATAAGCTGCTCTTCTACCGTTTTTACATGTGGTGAAAGCTCCTTGAATTCTTCCTGTTCCTCCAGCGAAAGCTGCTTTTTGTTTTTCCGAAGATAGGAAAAATATAAATTTTTTGCAATCTGACAAAGCCACACTCTGATGTCGCATTCTCCCTGAAAAGAATCTACTGCTTCTAATGCCTTAAAGAATGTTTCTTCCGTAAGCTCTTCTGCTAAATGTTCATCCTTCGTAAGTCCTTTTAAAAACAGAAACACATCTTTAAAATATCTTCGGTATATTTCTTCAAAGCCCGGCACTTTATCACCTCCTTCAACAATAAGACGCATGAAATGTGATTATCTTACAACTATTTTTAAAATAATTTCAACTGTTCATATTTTTCCGGAAATTCATGTAAATATTGGAAGCACTCATCCACATTGCAAAGTATTCCATGCTCTTTACAGGTTGTCTTAAATATCTGCATCAATTCTGCATTTCTTTCACTTGGTACTTCATAGGCATACCCATACTTTTGCTGATATCTTGCCCTCATTCCCGGGAAGTGTTTATCCAATGCCCCGTAAAAATATTCCCGGTCACCTTCCCGCAAGGTCACTCCCATCCCAAAGCAGATAATTCCTCGTACCTTCTCCTGCACACAATAATCTAAGATTCCCTCTATATTTTCTCTCGTATCGTTAATAAATGGGAGTATTGGCGAAAGCCAGACAACGGTGGGAATACCGTTTTCACGAAAAATATGTAATGCTTCGACACGCTCTTTTGTTGTTGAGACATTGGGTTCTAAAATTTTGCACAAGTCCTCATCATAAGTTGTCAAGGTCATCTGCACCACACATTTTGCTTTTTCATTGATACTTTTTAGAAGGTCTAAATCCCGCAGAATCCGGTTTGACTTGGTCTGTATCGTCACTCCAAACTCATAACGGTCGATAATTTCTAAACATTTTCTGGTAAGTCCAAGCTGTTCCTCGCAATGCATATAGGGGTCACACATCGCTCCGGTTCCTATCATACACTTTTTCCGCTTGGAACGAAGTGCCTGCTCTAACAGCTCCGGCGCATTCTGCTTTACTTCAATGTCCTCAAAGGGATGCGTAAACTGGTAGCATTTGCTCCGACTGTCACAGTAAATGCAGCCGTGGGTACACCCACGATAAAGATTCATACCGTTTTGCGCTGATAAAATTCCTTTTGCGTTTACGAAGTGCATATTGGTTACCTCCTAGTTACTCCCTCTAATTCTTTCTCTTTCGAAATTTAACAAATGCTGTCCCAAAAAAGATGGTACAAAGCAGTCAGAAGACCACACTTTGAAAAATAGTCTAATATTGCGGCAGATGCTGCCGCCTCTTCAGATATCTCATTATGGTAAATTTTGATTTCTATCTCCTTATACTTCTTTTCTCAGCACGTACTCGCCTGCCCGTACACTACTCACTACGACAAGCGCCTTCAGCGCAGTAGATAAGATTTCTATCTGCTGTTCCCCCCAAAAATAATCACAAACTGTTGCAACCACTGTCAAAAAAACTACAGAACCAATATATCCTGTTAAAAATGAGAACCAATCGCTTTTCCAGCTTTCAACTATGTCTAAAACAAATGCAATTGCCATACATGCGAGCATTCCAATGAGAATAATTAGAAATGGCACGGATAAAATCCCCGGCATTGTCAATTCATCCACTTTTGTGAACGCTATAAATCCGATTAATAGTGCCAGTTCACAAACAGATAATAATAAAAATACTCTGCTGATAATTTTAAATTTCTTTTTTGTCATGTTTTTCTCCCTCTCCTTTATCCCATAATTGCCTCTTTCAAGCATTTATTAACATATTGTAGCAATAATAAACATTATTTTCAAGAAATGCACTTTCCGTGCAATTCCACATAAATCGTCCTGCATTATATAACATATCCCCTGACAAGCTGTCAGATTCTTGCCTGGGAACAAATGCTGCTCTCAAAAAAAATCCCTCCCACACTTTCTCAAGCATGGGAAGGATTTTTTACAATTCAATCTCAACTTCTACCGGCTTTTCACCCATCAATGCAATGCTCTTTGCATCCGGCTGTGAAAATCCAACATAAAATCTATAATGTGTTCCATCTATAAAACGTTTGCCCTCATCATCTACGACTTCGAAAGCAGATGCAGGAATTACAAGCTGCACCTCTTTTTCCTCGCCTGCTGCAAGGACGATTCGTTCAAATGCACAGAGAGATGGATTTGGAGTATCAAAAGATGAGTCTTCTTTCTTTATGTAAACCTGAAGAACTTCTTCGATATCAAATGCGCTCTCATTTTTTACCTGAACCGCAATCTTATATTCAGAAATATTTCCTGCTGCCTCTTGCTCATGCAAAGCCTTAGCTTCAAGTACCCTTGCTTTTCCATAGGTCAGTCCAAATCCAAAGGGATACTGGGCAGGATTTTTCATATAACGATAGGTTCTGCCCTGCATGGTGTAGTCCGTAAACTCCGGTAATTCTTCTAAGCTTTCATAGAATGTAATCGGCAGCTTACCGGATGGAGATACTTCTCCAAACAGAATTCTTGCCAGTGCATGACCGCCCTGTCCGCCCGGATACCATGTCTGAAGAATCGCATTATAATGCTCTGCTGCATAGCTAAGGTCGATATCACTGCCTGCCATCATGCAAAGTACCACCGGTTTTCCGGTTTCCTTTACCGTTTTCATTAAAAGGCGCTGGGATTCCGGCAATAACAGACTTTCTTTGTCCCCGGATGCATAGCTGTTTCCGGTGTCGCCTTCTTCTCCTTCTAATGTTTCATCCAATCCCAGACACAATACTACCACGTCACTCTGCTCTGCAACAATACGGGCTTCCATCAGACGATCCTGCTGTAAGGCAAGGGATTCTGTACGGTCACGGAATAAGTCACAGCCAATGGAAGTTAAAACCCGCACATCTTCCCCTACATAATGCATGATACCTTCCTGAATCGTTACATATTCAGAAGCTGTACCATGATAATTTCCAATCAATGCAGCGCGACTGTTGGCATTTGGTCCGATGATTCCGATGGTTTTCAAATTCTTCTTATCCAGCGGAAGGATTCCGTCATTTTTCAATAAAACAACACTTTCTTCTGCTGCTTTCTGTGCGAGTTTCAGATGTTCTTTGCACTCTACTGTATCATAGGCGATTGCATCATACTCACTTCCATCAAATAATCCTAACAAATATCTGGTAGTATAAAGACGTATTGCTGCCTCTGTAATGGTTTCCTCTGATACAAGTCCTGCCTCATATGCCTTTAAAATGTAAAGATAGGTAACACCACAATTCAAATCACAGCCGGCATTGATTGCCATTGCCGCAGATTCCTCCGGTGTAGTGGTTACCATATGATGCTCATGGAAATCCCGGAGTGCCCAGCAGTCAGAAACAAAATGACCTTCAAATCCCCATTCCTTTCGCAAAATATCATCAATCAATGTCTTACTTCCGCAACACGGCTCTCCATTTGTACGGTTATAAGCCCCCATGACTGCCTCTACACCGGCTTCTTTTACCAATGCTTCAAAGGCCGGAAGATAGGTTTCTCTCATATCCTTCTCTGTCGCCTCTGCATCAAATTCATGACGAACAGCTTCCGGTCCTGAATGTACCGCATAATGCTTCGCGCAGGCTGCTGCCTTCATGGTATCTCCATTTCCCTGCAGGCCCTTAACGTAGGAAACACCAAGTCTGCTGGTTAAATATGGGTCTTCCCCATAGGTTTCATGGCCTCTTCCCCATCTTGGGTCTCTGAAAATATTAACATTTGGCGCCCAGAAAGTTAGTCCCTTATAAATATCTCTGTCATTACATGCCGCATAGGCATTATATTTTGCTCTTCCTTCCGTTGCTACGGCATCCGCCACCTGCTCTAACAGCTCCTTGTCAAAGGTTGCCGCCATACCAATTGCCTGTGGAAAAACGGTTGCCTGCCCTGCTCTTGCCACGCCATGAAGCGCCTCATTCCACCAGTTATATGCCGGTATATTTAAACGCTGAATCGCCGGTGCATCATAACGCAGCTGACTTGCGCGTTCTTCCAGCGTCATCTGATAAACCAGCGCTTCTGCTTTTTTTCTTGCTTCTACTCGATTCATTTTTTCACTTCTCCTCATTCTACTGCCCACTGGCAGCTAATCTTCGTTCTAATTCTGCCTGCATTTCCGCAAAGAAAATCTCCGGATGACAAGCCTCATAGCTTGCCATATACCGTTCCCACATACCTTCAAAATCATCTGTCATTACAACCATTGGCAGATACTCCTGTTTCACTTTTGTCATCTCCTGCCAGACATGTCCAACTTCATGCTCCACAGAAAGTGTATCGGAGTAGGAATACATTGGATACCAGACCCCCGGCTGTTCATTGGTTCCAAGCATATCAACATAGCTCTGACAATCATATGCCGCAAAACATTCTTTGATGTCTTCCGGTAATGATGTCATAAATTCTACCGGCTGATATTCCGGTGAAAAGGCATTGATTCCATCTGTAAATGTTCCTTCTATTCGCGGAAAATAGGAATAAAAGCAGAAATGTGAAGCGCGATAGTTCATGTCTCTTGACATATTCCGCTGTTCCTCCGTTCGATAGAAGACACCATTTTCATCCACTTCATAATCCACTCCTTCGATTCCCCAGAAACGAAGTTTTAATACTTCCTCCTCTAACAGGTCATTCACAAACTGCAGTGCGCCCTCCACGTCCTCACAGCTTGTCGTAACTGCCAGACCGGTGGCAATATCCAGCTCATTTCCACGTTTCACATGCCATTGGTTCGGTATATTCTCATTTATTGTAATAGGAAGCGGCACATAACCACAGCCTTCTTCTGTCAATCGTTCCATTGAGTCATTGACATCATAGGCAAACTGCCACCACTGGTCTACCATTCCTAACACACATCCGGTAGACAGCTTATTCAAATACTCATTGTATGTCTGTGTAAAAGATTCCGGGGCTATCATTCCTGCATGGTAGGCTTCATTCAATATCTTAAAATAACGCTTTGCTGTTGGTGTCACATTGTAATCTATTACCCTATTCGTCTTTGGGTCTACAATGCAGCACCCGTCATTGGGATAGCCGTCCAAAAATTGTGGTGGATTCTCCAGACAGAAATAACGCCAGTCATCACATAAAACCATAAACGGAATATTTTCCTCGCCACTTTTCATACATGGATTTGCTTCCATGTATGCTTCTATTAAATCAAAATACTGCTCCACAGTCCGGATTTCCGGATATCCTGCCCATTTTAAAACCCTTGTCTGTATCCAGAAGGCTTCCCCTTCATGAACAACCTCCGCCGTCTCACCTTTTACTACGCCAAATTGCGGCATCCAGTAAATGTGACCATCCTCCTGACGAAGTCTGTTCCAATTTTCATCCGACATATAATTCCTGATATTTGGATAATCCTCCCAGTACTCATCAATTGGAATTAATGCACCGGCTTCATACAAAGTAACATTACCGGAAATAAAATCCGGGTAATCTCCACTGGCTATATAGGATGCTGTCGCCTCCTCGGCAGTCTGTCCTACCAGCCAGATTTCCTGACATCTCGCCCCAGTGATATCCTTTATTACATTCTGTATTTCATTATTTTCATTTTTTTCTGTTCCGGGAATCGCAAAAAAGGCTGTAAATTCCTTGATTTCCTGCCCTTTTCTGATATTGTTCCCAACTGCCACACTTCCTGCTAATCCTGCTGTCAGTAATGACAATGCGATTGCCTGTTTATATTTTTTATGCATGAAAATCCCCCTTTTCTATAAATCCAATTATAAAGGGGGATTCCTCTTCCTTCAACTAACATTTCTCACAGCTAAACCATAAAAAGTCTGCATAGTTTGTTGTATCCATTCCATTCGAAGATGCATACATACCAATGGTACATCCGGTAAATCCGCCGGTCTTTTCTGTACTAAGCTCACTCATCGCAATCTGGTTTGCAAGACATATCTGCTCCCCTGCTTCTGTCTTCACATACCAGTCACTTTTCTGCTGACGGGAAACCATGATGAGCTCACTTCTTCCCTCCGGTATTTCCTGCTCTGCCAATACGGTTTCTTCTTCCTTCAAACAGGAAATCAGTGATATTACCGGCTTATTATTTTTATAATGTTTTACGAAACGATAATGATTCTTTTCATCACATAAAATTGCAATTCCTGCCTCTTCCTGTTTTGCTTCCGTACAAAATTCCATCATTGCTGTCACACAATAGTCGTATTCCTGCTGGCGTATTCCAAGGTAGGATGGGCTTTCCTTTCCAAGCAGGCGACCTTTTCCTAATAAGAGTCGTAATGCTCCTTTGCGCTCTGACAGGCTATAGCTCTCATCCTGTGGATTACGAAGTCTTACAAAGCATACAGGCAATTTGCTGTCATAAAATTGCCAGCTGTGCTTCTCCGGCAATTTGAATTCCGGTGTACCAGGAAGTTCTACCTTTTCCTCTAGCTTTCCAACCCCGGGATTAATTACCGGCCATTCATTCTCCCAAGCAACCTTTGCGAGATAAGTATCTCTTCCCGTAGTTACATATCCTTCGCATTTTCTGCTTGCAAGCATTACCACATACCAGTTACCTGCACCGTCATCTACAAGGTCGCCATGGCCTGCCGCTGTAATTGGATAATCCCTGCCTAAATGACGATGGGTAAAAATTGGATTGTTCGGACAGCCTTCATATCTGCCCCAGATATCTTTACTTCTTGCAACTGATATTGCGTGATTCTCCGCAGTTCCACCCTCTGCATGCATCAGATAATAATATTCACCTTTTTTGTAAAGATGAGGTCCCTCCGGCCAGATTCCGTGATGCATTGCACCTTTCCAGATTTTCCTGCTTTCTCCCACTAACTGCATTTTTTCTACATCCAGCTGCTGTAACCAGATTTCCCAGTCACCATTATACCGGACACCTTTCTGATTCGGTCTTGTTCCCACATAATAACAGGTACCATCTTCATCAAAGAAAAGACTTGGGTCTATTCCCTGGGCTGCCTCTCCCAGATAAAATGGCTCTGACCAAGGCCCGGCTGGATTTTCTGCCTTTACAATAAAATTTCCGCCAGCGGAAATGTTTGTCGTAATCATGTAAAATGTGCCATTATAATAGCGTATTGTCGGTGCAAAAATTCCTTCGGAATGACGACAGCCTTTTAATGGAAGCTGTGACTCTCTGTCTAATACATTGCCAATTTGTTCCCAGTGTGCCAAATCCCTGCTGTGGAAAATCGGAACCCCGGGAAAATAGGCAAAACTGGAGGTCACTAAATAATAATCCTTTCCTACTCTGCAAATGGAAGGGTCCGGGCAAAAGCCCGGAAGAATTGGATTTGTTGCATAATACATAACTTTCTCCTTAAGCCATACGATTTAATAAATACGGTAATTTCCGCTCAATGCCAGGTATGCAAAGAAATACAGACAATTATCATAATATCTTCTGTCACCGGTGCGAAGCGGTGTATTCCAGAACTTGTGAATGCAGACATATGCATTTTTATCCTCTGCAATAAGCCCAGCCTGTGCATTGGTAGCAATAATCGCTACCGGGTGAAGTGCCTTTCCCGGAAGAATGGTTCCATCAATTGCATAGATTCCCTCCCGAGCTGTTTCCGGCAATGTTTCACAGAAAAATGTCTGAAATCTCTTTACTTCCTCTACTTCCCATTCGTCTGCTGCAAACCAGGAATAATCCAATGCAATATTTGCGATTGTCCGATAGGCATCACTGTAATACCAGTCATGTCTGCCTCCCCAGATTTCTTCACCACCAACATATGGTGTTCCATCGAAATTTGCATATTCTGCACAAAGCCCCGTTTTCGGATGACATGCTTTCTTTAAGTATGCGCGACTTGCAACGGCTGCTTCTTTAAAAAATTCTCTGTCCTCTTCTTTTGTCCATCTTGCAAAAAGCTCATAAAAATGTGGTAAATGATAGGACGGGTCTGAAAAATCAACATCTGTAATAAATCGGATTAATTTATTATCTGCATCCCACATTGCCCTGCCTGCTGTATTGTTTTCCCCTTTGTGAATGCAGGTATGAAGAAGATTTTCTGCTTCTTTCTGATAATCGAAGATTCCCTCTCCATTGCCCCAGCGGTGAGCTGCAAAGAATAAAGCCATTGCAAAAAATTCTTCTCCGTCCGGTGCTGCACCATAAGAATTTTTTGTTCCGTCTGTCTGACAGGACCATGCAAAATAGCCTGCATTGTCCCCATCCTCCAGATACATATAGGTTCTCGCCCATTTCCACAGGCGGTCAAACTCTTCTTTTTTATCCATCTGCACACACATCATCATCCCGTAGGACATTCCTTCCGTGCGCACATCATGATTTCCCGTATCCTCCATATATCCTAAGTCTTCTCCGACCGGATAATAAATACGTTCCTCTTCCTTTCCATAAAATAACGTCTGGAAGATTTCATTTTTTCTTTTTTCAATATCTTCTATTGAATATCCCGCCTCTGCAAATGCGTTGCGGTATTTTCCAGTGTAAAATGCTCCCTGTCTCACGCTATGTACTCCTTTTTACTCTTTTACACCACCAATGGTAAGTCCCGTTACAAAGTATCTCTGTAAAAATGGATACAGACAGATAATTGGCAGCATGGTAAGTATTGTCGCTGCTGCACGTACAGAAGTTGGTGTTACTGCTCCTGCTGCGTTCTTCATTGCTTCAACGGAATTTCCCTGATTCGTTACGGAAGAAAGAAGCTTCATCAACTCATACTGTAAGGTTGTAAGATTGGAACTCATACGGTTATATAACATGGCATCAAACCAGGAATTCCACTGTCCGACTGCCACGAACAATGCAACCGTTGCATAAACCGGTTTACATAACGGTGATATGATTTTCGCAAAAATTGTCATGTATCCGGCACCATCTAACTGTGCAGATTCCTCCAAACTGTCCGGTATACCATTCATATAGGTTCGAATTACCAGCATATTAAAGGCACTGACCATTCCCGGAATTACATATACCCAAAAGCTGTTTGTTAAACCTAAATTTTTATAAAGCAGGAAGGTTGGAATCATTCCTCCATTCACATACATGGTAATAACCCAAAACAAAGACAGCTGCTTTTTAAAGATGAAACGTTTTCTGCTGACAATAAATGCTAATATTGCATTTGCGAATAATGCTAAAAAGGTACCAATTAAAGTTCTTGCAACAGTAATATAGGCACCGGTAATCAGGTTATCCTTCTGTAATACTGTAATGTAATTTTTTAGTGTAAATTTACGAGGCCACAGATAAATACCGCCTCTTAATGCATCTGTTCCGTCATTAAAAGATATTGCTAACGTATTAATTACCGGATACAATGTAACAACCACAAATGCAATCATAAATAATGTGTTACATACTACAAAAATTTTATCTAAAACCGACGTCTTCTGCCGGCGTCTTTTTCTTATTTCTTTCATGTCAACCTCCAAATGAACAACCAATACTTGCTGTTAGAAAAGTCGTTCCTCTCCATTTCGCTTTGCAATCTGATTTGCAATAATAATCAGTACGATACTTACCAGACTCTTGAAAATTCCGGCTGCTGTACCAATTGCAAAATCATTCTGGCTGATACCCCACTTAAGCACATAGATATCAATGGTCTGCGAAACGCTCTGTACAAGTCCATTTCCAAGCAGATACTGTATTTCAAATCCTGCATTCAATACGTTTCCGACATTCATCAGTAACAAAATCATAATCGTAGGTTTAATTCCCGGCAGCGTGACATATTTGATTCTCGCCCATCTGCCGGCACCATCAATATTCGCAGCCTCATAAAGCGATGGGTCAATTGCTGTAATCGCAGATAAATAGATAATTGCATTCCATCCTGTTTCCTTCCATACATTCGCAAATGCTACAATTGGCCAGAAAAATTCCGGATGGGCAAAAAAGTTTAGCGGCTGGTCTAAAACTCCAAATTTTAATAATAACTCGTTGATAATTCCAGTCGTGGATAATGCATCATGTAAAATACCGGTAACAATTACCCAGGAAAGGAAATGTGGCAGATATGAAATTGTCTGCACTGTCTTTTTTCCGCCTTTGGATTTTACTTCATTTAACAAAATAGCAAATACAATTGCCATTACAAAAGTTACAACTAAGTTAATAATACCCATGGCTAATGTATTGCGGATAACCTTTAAAAAGGTTGTATCTGAAAATAGCTGGGCGAACTTTGCCAGTCCTACAAATTCGGAATGAAATAATCCATCTTTTGGTTTATAATTCTGGAATCCCATAATCCATCCGCCCAATGGAAGATAATAGAAAATGATTCCATACAATACAATCAATGCCGCCCAAATCAACAATACCTTTTGTCTTTTTATTTCTTTCCAAGTAATCTTGATTTCAGGCTCCTTTACTTTTTGTTTTTTTCTTCCTGCTATTAAAGCCATAATCTTACTCCTTCTATTGAAAAAGCAGGCAGATTTCGAAACCTGCATCTGCCTGCCATAAAATTACAAATTTACTGCTATTTATTCATATTTTGCTGCTTCTGCCATTCTGCGGTCTAACTCTGTCTGCATTTCATCTAAGAATGCCTGTGGATTACAAGCTTCGTATACACCCATATATTCTTCCCATGCAGCTTCAAAATCAGATGCCATAACTACCTGTGGTAAATACTCATGTTTAATCTCACCCATTTTTGCCCATGCAAGACCACCTTCTGTATCAGTTGTCATATTATTAGAATAAGAATACATTGGATACCATGGTCCCGGTGCTTCACTTGTTCCAAGCATATCTACATAAGTTTCTGCATTATAAGCTGCAAAACATTCCTGTACATCTTCACTTAATCCGTCATAGAACTCTTTTGCCTGATATTCCGGTTTCATCGCATTAACACCATCACGGCTTGTTCCGGAATACTGTGGAAAATAAGAGTAAGTACAAGTATGGGATGCCTTATATGCTGTATCAGAAGCCTGGAATCTCATATCCTCTGTACGATAAAACTCACCATTTTCGTCTACCTCATAATCTACACCTTTTTCTCCCCAGAAACGAAGATCATGCACTTCCTGACCAAGAAGATCATTGATAAACTGTAATGCGCCTTCTACGTCTTCGCAGCTTGTTGTAATTGCAAGACCACTTGCTACGTTTAATACTCCACCGGAGTTATGCCACTGATTTTTCATTCCCTCTTCAATTGTGATTGGAAGTGGCACATAGTTACATCCTTTTTTATCTAGGCCCTGCTGCTTTAAGGAATCGTTTACGTTGTATGCAAAATTCCACCACTGGTCAATCATACCAAGGACACGTCCGGTAGAAAGCTTTGCAATATATTCATCATAAGTCTGTGTAAAGGACTCCGGATCTACAATCCCTTTCTGATACTCTTCGTTCAATTTCTGGAAATATCTCTTTGCGGTTGGTGTTGTATTGTAATCGATTATTTTTAATTCATTTGGGTCAACAATAACCGAACCATCATTTGGATATCCGTCTAAGAACTCCGGTGCGTTCTCAAGACAGAAATATCTCCAGTCTTCACAAAGAATTGTGTAAGGAATATTCTCTGTTCCGTCTTCCATGGTTGGATTTGCTGCCTGATAAGACTCAATTAAATCAAAATACTGGTCCATTGTCTTGATTTCAGGATAATCTGCCCATTCCAAAACTCTTGTCTGAATCCAGAAAGCTTCATCATTATGTGTGGTTGCTCTTTCTTCGCCATAAATGTTACCAAACTGCTGAATCCAGTAAATATGTCCATCCTCCTGACGAAGTTTATCCCACTCTTCTTCTGATAAAAATTCTTTAATATTTGGATACTGATCTATGTAATCGTCTAATGCCACTAATGCACCCGCATCATAAAGCTGTGCCATTCCATCGCCGCCATCAATTAAATCCGGATATTCTCCACTGGCAACTAACATTCCCACTGCTTCCTGCGCTGTCTGACCTGTCAGCCATGTTTCTTTTACCTTTGCTCCGGTAATCTCAGCAATTTTCTGCTGAATTTCATTGTCATCATTCAGTTCTGTTCCCGGTACTGCAAAGAATGCTGTAAATTCTTTGATTTCCCCACTTTCATTACCGGTGTTTTCTGATACCTGTGTGCCTCCTGCACTTTCATTTCCTGCTGTTGGCTTTTCCCCGCCACATCCGGCAAATACACCGGCTGCCATTGTTGCTGTTAAAAGCAGCGATACTAATTTTTTTGTTTTCACAAATACATCCTCCCTTTTTGTTTTTCAACGAACCCTTTGTTTTGGTTCCTTTGATAATTCTATTTTATCTTTTAAGGGATTTGAAACAATCGGAGAAAGTACAGAAAAAAGCAGGGCAAAGTATAGATGTGATTCTATACTTTACCCTGCTTTTTCCTTTATGAAAACATTGCGGTACTAATGACTTATATTGCTATTTAGTCCTACTTGCCGCTTTGTCTGCGAAACTTTGCCGGTGTACACCCCTTTGCCGTAATAAAGCGGTTAATAAAATAATCCAAATCTTTGTAGCCTACCTCCTGGGCAATCTGATATATTTTGTCATCGGTTCTAAGAAGCTTCTGCGCTGCCTGCTCAATGCGGTAATTATTCAGATAATCCTTAAAGGATTCCCCATGTTTTTTACGAAACAGCTGTCCTAAATAGGCACTGTTTACATAGTATTTCTGGCTAAGTTCCCGAAGGGTTAAGTTTGCCGCATAATTTTCCCGTACTTCCCGTTCCACCTCTGCTAATACACCCCGGGAAACATTTTTCCGAAGCTGTGCAAGATAATCTGCATACTCTATGGCGAAGCGTGACAAATGCGCCCGGCTTCCACGCATAATCCCTTCCTCAAAGGAGCTTTCACTGATATGATGCAGAATTTCTTCCTGATTCAGACAATCATCCTGCTCGGTTGCAAGATGTATTAACTGAAACAGCAGATAATTAATATTTAGGTTTACCGTATCCCCGGCAACTCCCATCCGTCTCATTTCTTCATAAAGTTCCTCTACACTTTTACGAATTAAAATTTTGTCATTCTGTTCAATTGCATGTATCAGACCATCCAGACTTTGTTTACATAATACAATACCGCCTTGATTTACCTGCATTTCCTCTTCATAGTAGTAGATGTCTTTCTTTTCTCGGAACGCTTCTAAGGATGTTAGCACACGGGCTGCGCGATAGGATTTTGCTACTGCTGAAATGTCTGCAACCCTCTTTCCTGCCATCATACGAATGGGATGTCCTAATACGGCTTCTATGCTTTTCAAAAAGCCCTCCAGATATTCCTTTTCTGTTATTCCCTGCATATTTGCCATATAATCGCAATAAAGAAACCCTATATCGTAACGCTTATCGTCCGAAGATACGTCAAAAATGCAGTGCCCTTCATCTTCTTTTAGCAAATCAAGACAGCTCTGATATAACTTTCTCTGTAACTGCCGCAGTTCGCCGTCCTCATACTCTTCCATTTCCGTTGGTGTATACAGTTCAATATCAATGTAGCGGATTCCCTCGGATAAACGCATATGATTTTTGACATACTCGAGATTCATCTCATCATGCTTCCCGTAAAGCAGTGCGATTACATTTCTTGCAAGATATGCCTGTTCAAATTTCTGCTTGTTCTGTTCGTTGATTCTCTGACTTTCCGACATACTTGCCACTTTGCGCAATATTTCTAACAGCTGCTCTTTTTCTACCGGTTTCAGTACATAGTCCATACACTTATAGCGAATTGCCTGCTGCGCATATCCAAAATCACTATAACCGCTTAAGATTACAAAATAGGCATCGGAAATATCTTCTTTACGGATTTTTTCCAACAGCTCAATTCCTGTCATTACCGGCATCTTAATATCCGCAACTATTAAGTCCACCTGATTTTCACGCAAATATTCCAATGCTTCCCTGCCGTCTGCTGCTGTCGCTGCTATCTCATATCCTTCTGCCTGCCAGTCAACAAGCACAGATAATCCCTGCACAATAAAAGGTTCATCATCTACCAGCAATACCCGTAGCATTTTGTTTCCTCCTTTTGTTCTGATGTATCTACGCCTTCAGCTTATCTAACGGAATGCGTATCTGCACTGTAGTACCTACACCCTTTTCACTTTCGATGCAAAACCGGGCTTTGTTTTCCGTTACCATCTTAATTCGCAGACAGGCATTCATCATTCCTACACGCCCTTTTTCCTGCAGTCTCTCGATACTTGCATTTCGCATCTTATCCTGAAGTTCTGCAACCTGCATCTCATCCAGTCCGTCTCCGGTATCCTCTACCTCAATACAAAGGTCTTTATGTTCCATAAAAATTCTCACAAAAATCCACCCCGGTGCAGTTTTACTCTCGATGCCATGCACACAGGCATTTTCCACAAAAGTAACCACTGTCAGCTTTGGTATTTGTATCTCCTTACATGCCTGTTCTACATCCAATTCATAAGATAAACGATCTCCAAAACGATATTTCTGTAACCCAAGATATGCCTCTACAAATTCCATTTCCCGTTTGATTTCTACGGAGTCTGTTCCCCAGTCTACATTCTGCCGCTCCATAATCGCAAGCTTTTCCACCATATCCGCAGTTTCATATTCCTGCCGTAAAATACTGTGCATACGGATGCTTTCCAGTGCGTTAAATAGAAAATGAGGATTAATCTGGCTGTGCAGTGCTAAAAGCTCTGCATTCTGCTTTGCAATATCCATTTCCTGTTCTTTTAGTTTATCTTTATACACCGTCTGAATCAGCTCATTGGTCCGTTTTACCATACGATTATAATTTTTCATCAAAATAGCAATTTCATCACCACCCCGCACATTCGAAATCGGTGTCAGACTATCCTGATTCACACTTTCAAAGGCCTTGCCAAGTTCCTCAATTCGCATAATAAAAGAGCGGTTTATCAGGCGCATTAATATCCACGGCAATACAATATTAACCACAAATAAAAATAAAATTAATGGCGCATTTGCAATTCCCTGCGCAAATACATTACTCTCATTTTTTAAAATATAAATGTCTAAACCGGTACCATATAAATTTAATTCTTCTGCGTATCCGATTCGTTCCTGCAGCTGAAATTCTTCGAAGTCCTGCCCCACATTGCAGTGTCCGCTATTGGACAGCAGAATTTGATTATTCTGACAAATATATACCTGAGACTGGTAACTCATATTATTAAGATTTCGCACAAGATTGCTGTAATCAATTTCAATTTTAACGATTTTCTCACAGCTTTCTTCTCCAAAAAATTTCATTCGACGTATAAATAAGATTCTTCTTTTTGCATCTACTGCCGGACTTTTTTCATTGTCATAATAGCAGTATAGCATCGTATCCAACCCGGATTCTGTCAGATACCGATACCATGCGGTCTCCCGTATACTTGAAATCGTGCCAAATTCTCCACCATTTACAATGGTTTCATTATCCGCATAAATCGTAATCTGGGTATTGCTGGTTCCAATACTGCTATTAAATAAAGATGTCTGCATAAACCGGTTATATGCCACCACATATTCTAAAGGTGTTTCGTACTGACGATTCAAAAAATCCTCGATTGTCTGATTTGTATATATATTTTTTGCTGTTGAAGCAACATTTTCAATTGTATTGGAAAAGTTGTAGGAAACAGCATTCGCATCATTCTCCATCACATGCTGCCGCTCCACCTGTTCCGAATGAACTACCGTATATAATATTACACTGTCTGTCGCAATTAATGGTAACAGTACACAGGATATATAGAGTAATAACAGCTTTTTATTCAGTTTAAAATCATTCATCCAGCACTCTATCTGCTGCAATAGTTTCCCCATTTCTTTCCCTTTCCCAATTGTGAGAAGCAGGCTTTGAGCGCTTCTCACAATTATCAAAATTCTCCTGTAAGCAAAATGTGGTTCTCCTGTTCCTATCTTAACACAAGAGAACCTCTTTTACTATTTACAGCTCCAAAAATATGTTTCTGCTGGTCCCATACAGGATTTTTTCAGCTGCATCCTCCGAGGGTAAATCATTATTTTTTCCAACACAAGATTCTCCTCTGACCATTTGATTTCAATCTGATTTATTCCATGCTTTAAAGAGATAATCGTTTTATTTTTATGAATCTGTTCCAATACTCCCTGTGCCCAGAATTCACAATCTGCTTCCCCTGCCTGATAACCCTTTGGAAAAACCTCCACCCTGCTCCATGCATTCGTAACATCTGCATTTTTCACCTGATAAACCACTTTCGCATCCGGTGATGTCGGGTTCGATGGTGCAGACCAAAGTTCCAGCTGATATTCCCCTGCCTGTTCTGCCATGACATAATAGGTAAGTACCATTTCTTTCTGTTTAACACTTTCTGTTCTGTTAGGAACATACTTCACACCGCTTCCACATAAACCGAAATCTTTTAATACCATATTTTCACGAACCGGTTCTCTTTTTTCCTTTGCCGGCATTGGGACATTCTTTTCTTCTTCCGGTGTCAAGACAATATACTCTGCCTTTGCATAATGCTCTGCCAGCATGGATATAACACCGTTTTTTGAAAAAAAAGTTCTCTCCGGCAGATTTTCTGTAACTGTCCGTCTGCCATGTACATTTAACTGTACGGTGGTATCGCCATCTGAAATAGAAATACTGCAGACTTCTTCATTTTCGGGAAGTGCCTCTTTTTTACAATTCAGATAAAGTATCTCCTGATAAGCTACTTCGTCGTTTGAAAGTTCTGTTTCCAGCCAGCTGCAGTGTTCCATCTGAATCTTTACCCGAAAGCTTCCAATTCCGTCGTTTGCGATTTCAATTGTAACAGTCTCCTCTCCCGGATACAGAAAATCATAAATTTCCATTGTGTCACAGGAGCCATAATTTTTTAAAAGAACCCTTGTGTCATCTTCCCTTGAAACAATCATTCTCGGCCGGAAATGCGGTTCTACCTGCATGGTAAGGGGATATCGGCAGCCATCCTCATTCCACTTCTGAAATCCGATATGACTTCCTGTTTTCATTCCATACCATTTTCCGTTTCTTCTGCCTGCTGCTTCTGCTATCAGTTTCCGGTCTCTTTCGATACATTCCTGCACCAGCTTTTTATAACGATTTGCAACTGTTTTCCCTTGTTTGGCATAATGAGCATTTTTTCCCGCATATATCTGCATGGAAATCAAATTTAATCCCATCCGTAAATCGTCATAAATCATACTGTAAAATGCCGGAAGGCAATCCTTTGGTAGTGTGGCTTTGATTTCCTCTAACTGTTCTATTAGCCAAGCTATTTCTTCTAATATGTGTGCTGCTTCGTTTTCATTGCATGGATGATAGGTTTTACTGTTTAACGCTTCCGGTCGTCTTTTGGAAATGAGCAAAATCCCCTTTGTCAGAACATCTGTAAGTTGATTGTTTTGTTCTTCTGTCAGACCTTTTCCCAATTGCAGTCCCAGCCATTTTTTTGTAAAATCCCTTGTCGTGTTTCTATGTCCGCTTCCCCATGTTTCATAATCGTAGGCAAGCTCCATAAAGTAAGAAAGCGGAAATTCATTTCCCTTTAAATCCCCTACATTTACCATCCAGACATCCTGAATACCATGCTCGTAAGCAAGCGTCATCTGCTCCCAGATGGCACTTAGCGGTGTGCTGTTAATCCACTCATAGGAAACCGGGGCGCCATGATAATCCAGATGATAATACATGCCATAGCCCCCGGGATGCATCTCTCCACGTTCCGGCAGATAACGCATATGTCCAAAATTATCTTCGCAGAACATTAATATTACATCCTCTAAGCCCTGCCACTCCTTTAAGCCTGCGACTTCGCTGTTTCCGTAAAAATATTCTTCCACTTCTTTATATATTGCCAAAAGCATTGGGGCATGGTAATCCTCATGGTCTACAAGCTCTGCAATCATTTTTTTCTGATTCGTAATAATATCCTTTAAAATAGCAATATTTTCCTGTAAATTCTGTGCACCGAGCATGACACTGTCCCGCTCTCCACGCATTCCGACAGTAATGATATTTTCATATTTTCCACTGCGTTTTAAGCCGTCTTCCCAGTAGCGGAGCAAACCTTCTTTATTGGTGGAATAATTCCATTCGTTTCCATAAATACTGTTTTCTCCGCGGTAAATATCCCATTCTTCTCCGGCACGAAGACATGGTTCGTGGTGGGAATTTCCCATAATCACGCCGTAAATATCTGCCAATCTTGCGCTTTCTTCTCCCGGTCCGTCTAAGGCAAAGCTTGACGTCCACATTGCAGGCCACAAATAGTTTCCCTTCAGACGCAATAAAAGTTCAAATACCTTGTCGTACATTTCCGCGGTAAAACCGCCGTAATGATGAAAGGTCCAATTGCCAAAGCATGGCCACTCATCATTAATAAAAAAACCACGATAGCGTACAGAAGGTTCTTTGGATATCATTTCATCAGAAGTATTTATCTCCATTTCCTTTCGCTTCTGTGGCAAGGCATCTCCCCAAAAGTGCAGAGGACTTACTCCCATAAGCTCTGACAAGTGAAACATCCCATAAATCGTTCCCCGCTTATCACTGCCATAAATAATGCATAATTCTTCTATCTCTATAAGCTCCGGTATTTCCTGCCATCCGGCTGTTTTTCCTGACTCTTTCTCTAATAAGCAAATACCATATACTTCCCTTTTCCCAACTGCCTGTTTTATGTCAACCGCTCCACAATTCTCTAATGCGGTAAGCAACGGACTTTTTCCCACTGTTGCAAAAAGTACTACCGACTTTGGGCAGTCTTTTACATTTTCACATAACTTAGGTCTGATTCCTGACACCTGATACACATCTTCTGCTACCTTTTCTGCAATCCGTCTGACACCTTCATAGGCTTCTTTCTCTACAAGAAATGGTGCACAATTTTCATCCCAGAATAACCACATTCTAATTTCCCCTTTCCCTGTTAAGGTATGCTTTCTTTGTGCTTGACTCTGACACGCTTCCGCTTCTATTTTTTGACTTCAAAAGGCACTACCGGCAATCCTGCCTCGTTATACAAGTTTGCATTTAACGGACAATCATTCCACGCATAGGATAGAGATATCACATTTTTATCTGCCGGCAGATGTACGATAACTTTTGATATTTTTTCTGTATTCAACTCTGCCTCCGGCTGGTTCCCGCTGCTTTCTAAGACTGAATTCACAGATTCCTGTATAAGCACAGCCTCTGCTTCCTGTCGTGTTCCATCTTCATATAAAACCTCAAAGCCCTCTACCGTATTTTCCGGTGTGTTCGTATATAAGCTGTTTCCAAGGGGTGCAAATGTAACCTCTGCACAATGTTTATACCAATTAACTTTTGCAACTTCTGTATTTTCGCAGGATACATCCTTTCCATAAATTAATTTCTCCGCAGCAAGAGCAATTCGCTGTCCCACACTCTTTTTATCCGTTGGATGTAAATCATTATATTCTCCCAAATCATAAGCCTGCACCATCTTTACATTTACCACTTCTGCCTGGAACTGTCTTTGGGCTTCCCGAAGCTTCGCCCAGCCTGTTCCTGTGGGATGTTCTTCTCCGTCACCGTAGCCTGCCAGCTGTACATAAATAAATGGCAGCTTTTCCAGATTCCACAGTTTGCGCCAATCAGCAAGCATAGCTGTTAATTCTTCCGTATAGGTTTCCGGTCTTCCGGTATTGGATTCCCCCTGGTAGAAAAAGCATCCCTTTAACTGCCATTTGCGGATTGGATATAACATTCCCTGATAAAGCCCTGCTGCCTTATATTGAAAAAAGGTTGCCTGTTTCATCTCGTCCATATTTCTTATTATTTCATAGCTCCACTCCCCGGAAAGCACTGTCTGTCCTTCTTTCTTGTCGCCATAGCAAAGCTCATATGCTTTTCCCGGCATAAATGCTCCCTGTCTGTCAAATACAAGCATTTCTATCATTATTTCATTTTCGCCGGCATGTAAAATCCCCTTTGGAACAGAATAAATTCTTGGCGGATAGCGGTAGGCAGTTTCTCCGATTTTTTCCCCATTGATATAGGTAATATCTGCATCAATTAAAGCTCCAAGGTAAAGGGTTGCTTCCTCCGCTTCCCAGTTCACGTCCTCCGGAAGCACAAAGGTTTTTCTGAGACGAAGGCTGCCACAAAAATCCTTTAATTCTGTTTCCTTGAAAAATCCCGGTAATTCTATGGTTCCTTTTCGGTCAACGGAAGCATCTTTTGAAAGTGCCTGTTTCCACCAGTTCTCCTGATATTTTGCCTCACGCTCTTCCACCTGTTTAGGATACCCCTTCTGCTTGCATTCCTCCAGTTCCGGCACATCATAGCCTAATCTGCACACTGTTTCTTCACTACACCATGCTTTTACCGGTGTGCCTCCTACTGCTGCCTGCAATAACCCAATTGGTACGTTTTCACTTTCATGCAGTTCTTTTGCTGCAAAATAGCCTACTGCGCTAAAAAGCTGCAAATCGTCATCTTTTGCCTTTATCCAGCGGCCTTTTTCAATTTCTGCACGTTTTTCTCCAAAGAGATATTCCTTTGGTACTTCAAACATTCGGATTTCTTCTTCCCGTGTACTCTCGATTTCCTCGCGATAGCGTTCCATGGTTCTCTCGATGGGAAGTTCCATGTTAGACTGTCCGCCAAGCAAAAACACATCTCCAAAAAGTACATCATCTACGGTAAGCATATCTGTACCATCACTTAACGATATTTTCCAAGGACCTCCTGCCGGCATTGGAGGCATTGTCAATTCAAAATATCCGTCTGCATTTGTTTCTTCTGCAGCCTGATATGCGCCTAAAACTAACCGTATTACCGTTCCCGGTTCTGCATAGCCCCAAATTTTATTTTCTGTTTCTCTTTGCAACACCATTCCATCACTGATTAAGGCTGATAACTTTATTTTCCCCATATTTCTCACTTTCTCCCGATTTTTAAATATTCATTGTCGATTACTCCCGGCAATCTACATAACTTATCAGTTTTATTTTATTTGAGATTCTGCTGTGAAAACAGTGGAGTAACTACAGAAAAAGCAGGGACAAATTATTGTCCCTGCTTTCGTGATGTGTTAAATTTTGTCTGGTTATCTGCTTAGGATTCCTGTTTTTTTCCTGTCAGATAATAAACCGCCAGTGCAGTTCTATGGGATAAATTCTCCTTCGCTAATATCGTGCTAATATAATTCTTTACTGTTCCTTCCGTAAGAAACAGCCGGTTCGCTATCTCTTTATTAGAAAGTCCTTCTGCAACAGCTTTCACAATCTCTAATTCTCTGGCGGTGTAACCATCCTCACAAAAACCGCCTGTCATTACTTCGGTATTTTTTGCAAGATTTTCTAATATATTTTCTTCCATCACACCGGTTCCATTGTATACGGATTTAATCATCTGTTTTAGATGCTCCGGGGTGTGGTTTTTAATCAAATAACCCTTTGCTCCATTACGCAGAGCATTTTTCACCAGTTCATCATCATCGAAGGTAGTAAGAATCAGCACCTTTCCCAGATTGTTTTCCACAATATACTTAGTTGCCTCGATTCCATCCATTTCCGGCATTTGAATGTCCATCAGAAAAACGTCCGGTGCATTCTTCTTAGCAATTTCTATCGCAGCTTTTCCATTTGCTGCACAGCCGATTACTTCAAAATCCTCATCCACATCCAGAATTATTCGCATACCATCCCGGACAAAATCACTATCGTCCGCAATAATTACCTTTATTTTTTCCATAAATCCGCTCCCCCTTTATAATGGTAACAACATATTAATTGTAAATCCCGCATCTGCTTCGAAATTCAGGATTCCATTTACTTCCCTGACTCTGCGTCGCATGCCGGAAAGCCCCATGCCATCTACGATTTCTTTGCAGCCAACACCATTGTCTGAAATACTGCATCGTACCATTTGATTCAATATGTAGATTTTCGTTTCTATCTTCGTACACTTTGCATATTTCATCGAATTAGAAACTGCTTCGTAGGCATTGTCCAAAATAATTTCCAAGTATTTCTCCGGCACTTTCGATAGTTCACCCTCTATAACTAACTCTGCAGCTACACCCTTTTTCCGACAGTCCTCACACAATTTTTCCAACTGCAATGCCGCCAGCTTATATTTCTTTGGACGCTCTTTTCTTAAAATTGCACGAATCTCATCCATTCCACCCCTCAGCTGGTCGATGACTGCCTGTATCATTTTCTTACAGGTTTCCGGTTCTTTTTCCATAATTACTTTCACAGCCTCTAGCTGGTACACAGAACCATTAATGTTATGTCCAAGCTTATCGTGTAAGGTCTGGGAAAGCTGTGCTCGCTCCTCTAAAAGCTGATTTTCCGCCATCAGCAGACTTTTTCGAATCTCTTCCTGCATTTTTTGTTCTCTCTGATTCATGTTTCGCTTCAAATCCTGCTCTAAAAGGGTATCTTCTCTGGTTTGTTTTCGATAGGAATCAATAATAAAATCATGCTGAATATAAATAATCCCTAACAGCAGGTCTGTCATCAACTGCACATAAACATTTATGCCACTGGGCGCAAATGCAATTAATAGTGGAATAAAATACCATAATATTTTCGGTCTTACATAAGACAAAATCTCATAACACAGAAAAATTCCCAACAGTAAAAATTCTTTCCCTATAACAGCTGTCATTACAAACAAAAGCAGAAGGGAGATAGCCAAAAATAGTATTTTCTTACTCTTTCCAACCATTTCTTTTCCTGCAATTGCTCCCACAAATAACGCAAGAAACAGGAGCACCTTTGCGGATGCCCCTGTCAGTACAGACTGCGATAAAACAATATATATTTCCAATATTAACAACAATCCTATTCGAACTGCCAAAAAATAATTATCCCGAAGCTGTTCTTCCATCCTCTGTTCCCTTTCCGCTATGCCTCACTGCGCTTCATCTTAAGTCCAATACTACCCACACTGATAATTACAATTAAGTAAGCAGCCGTAACATATAATAACATAGAATACGCGCCCTTGTCTCCAACCAATAACATTTCAGAAGCGTTCAGAAACCATCGCTGCGGCATTAAATAAGACAACGTTTTTAATGCAGCTGTGGTATCATCCAATGGGAAATATAAGCCTGCCAGTAACGCAGAAATACTCCATATGGTAAATACCGCATAATTGGAATTCATAACATCCCCAAGGACAACTCCCAGCAAAAGGCTTAAGGTACTGAAAATGAGTCCTAACAGAAAGATGACAAGCAGAAAACTTAATTTATTAATTCCAAAATCCATATCTTTTACTGCAAATAAGCACACTGCTAACACTAAGGTCTGCACTACAGAAATGATAAAGGCGACCACAAACTTTGATATAAAATATTCTTTACTGCTGACCTTTGACAGCATTACTCTGGTAAATACCTTGTTATTCTGTTCTTCGATTACCGTATGTGCCACGCACACGCCACAGAATAAAAATCCTAATGTGATAAATGCAAAGGCAAATCCAATCTGTGCACTTTGGCTGACCTGCAGTTCTGTAAGCTCAATCTCATCTGCGCCCGTCAGATTTACTACTTTTTTCTCCGGAAGTTCAGAAGAAACTGCATCCAGCATTTCTATGATTGCCTCACTATCCTCACCAACTATCAGCTGCACCTGCTTTACCCGCTCTAACAGATTTTTAAGCTCTGCTTCAAACATCTCCTGTCTTTCATCCTCTGACACATCATAAATCTGCATTGCTGCTTCCCAGTCAGCCTCGAAAAGTGCCTGTGTGAAATCCTCTCTCAAGTAAAGCAATGAACCTGCCCGGTCATCATAAGCATCCTTTTTTGCCTGTTCTAAAACTTCTTCCTCTGTCATTGCGCTGACATCACATCTACAGATAGAAAACATACCTGTTTTCGCCATTCCCTCTAACACATAATCCGACAGTTTTTGGCCGGAAGCATCGTATACTTTTACAATATAAGCGGAAGTATCTCCAAAATATACTGCTTTCTCGGTACAATCCGACAGCTCAATAATATTGCATACCTCTGTATCCGAATAGTAAACTGTATGCTCCACTTTCATATTTAATATAACTGCTGACAGCATTGGTGTCGCTAAAAGGAAAAACAAAAATCCCTTATTCCGAATCAACAATTTTAAACTCATCTTTATTAACGAAATCATGCTCTTCCTCTCTTTCTGATTGCACTTGCCAAAACAGCAATTGCAGAACATCCAAGCGTAATGATTAGTGAATAAATCACTGAACTGCTCACGTATTCGCTATGCCCCATGCAGGACAGCTCCACCAAGGCTCTATTTCCATGATAAATTGGTGATAATTGTTTTGCCATCTCCGGCATGGATGAAAACATATAAGTCTCAAAGCTGCCTCCAAAAAATCCCATAAACCAGACAGCCGTAAACATTACAATAATGGTAATTACCAAATTGCTGGAAATGTTATAAAGCATCATAGCAAAGGCACAGGCTGCTAAAATCATACATAATACAACGGCAGCCGATAGAAGTGCATTGCCCCAATGAATGTCAAACAGAAGTATACTTAAGGCAGTTGCAAGTCCCATTCCCACAGCTACCGTTAAGGTAAGGGGAATGAATTTTCCCAAATACATCTGAAGGTTCGATAAATTCGACACCTGAAATTTCCGTTCTATTCCATACTTCTTTTCATTGCTCAATACTCCGGTAGCACAGATGATTCCACACCAGCAGTAATAAACAATATAAATAATTCCATAATAATCTCTTGCATCAATTGCCGGCATAAAGTCCAGCTGCTTAACGGGTAATTCCACCTCTGCGTTCTCATTTCCCATACTTAAATAGCCATTCACACTCTCACTCAACACTCTGTCAAGAAAGTACTCCAGCGTAATCCCTTCCACCTCATAATCAGTACTTTGATACAGCACATATTCCTCTTTTGCAAACTCTACAAATCCTGCTAGTTCATTGTTTTCCATGACATTCTTTGGCTCTCCTGCCGGATATTCATAGAATGAAATTCCGTTTTCTTCTCCTAATTCCTTTATCGATTCTATATAATCAGATAATGCACTGCCATTTTCTACTCTATATCCTACGTCAAATTCCTCTACTGCTTCATAAGACTTCATCAGCTCAGAAAATGCACTGGATAAAATAGCAATTACCAGAATCGGCCCTGCCAGCATTACAATCATACTCCATGTATTGCGAAACATGAGTTTGAAATTGTTCTTTATTAAATATCGAATCATGACTGTCTCCTTTACCTACTCCGCATAATCCCTTAATTTCTTACCGGTTAATGTCAAAAATACTTCCTCTAAGGTAATATCTTCACTTCCATTCGTTACAAGCCGCTTTAATTCCTCACTGGTTCCACAGGCAATAATTTTTCCATTATCCATTATTGCAATTCGTGTACAGATTGCTTCCACTTCTTCCATATAATGACTTGTATAAATGACAGTTGCTCCCTTTTTGTTAGATTCCTTAATCTTGTCCAGAATAAAATTTCTGGATTGTGGGTCAATTCCCACTGTTGGCTCGTCAAAAATCAAAAGTTCCGGATTATGTCCGATGGCACAGGCAATATTTAATCTTCTCTTCATACCCCCTGAAAAATTCTTCGCAAATTCCTGCCTTCTTTCCAAAAGTCCTACATATTCTAAAGACTTATCCACAGAAGTCTTCAATTCTTCACCCTTTATTCCGTAAAGGGATGTGAACAACTCCACATTTTCCCAAGCCTTTAAGTTGCCGTGAATCGCAAGCTCCTGCGGAATATATCCGATTTTGTGAATGACCTCTTTCTTCTGTTTCCAAGGGTTCTTACCTAACAATTCGATGC
>CAYMIS010000013.1:0-43397 GCA_964390485.1 uncultured Roseburia sp.
CACTGCGTGACTGCGCGTTAGCGCGAGAATCTCGCGAGCGAGATTCTTTGTTCTTCGATAGGAAAGTTCGTTGAACTTCCTATTGAATAAAAGTACTTTGTGCATGTTATGTATATGTAATAAAAATACTAGTCTGAAGTTATGCTAGATGTAGGTGTCGATATTACCGCCGAGATGAGGCATAACAGAATGTTCCATTGCCTGAATCAGCTGCGTATTTAAAGCTTCATTTAATTCCATAGTCTGTTCTAACATGGCGACACCAAGATATTCCTGAAGTGATACCGGACTGACAGAAGAACCGATACCATAAGAGGATACAACATTTGATGCATAAGATACGCCTGCAATGTCCATAATCATCCCACCTTTCTTTTTTGGTTTACTTATTATGGCACAAAAGTACTATAAAATCAAATGAGAATTAGTAATAAGTGGAAAAGAAAAGTATTTATTTTGTTATAAAAAGAAATAATTAATAGGGAAGAGCAAAAAAGTGTCCGGCATGCTAAAATAAGCATAGCCTAGGAAGAATGGAGGAATGAAGAATGGTTTATGATGTGATTATTATAGGAAGCGGACCGGCAGGACTTACTGCGGCAATTTATGGACAGAGAGCAAAGCTGAAGGTGTTAGTAATAGAGAAACAGCCGATGAGCGGCGGACAAATATTAAATACTTACGATGTGGATAACTATCCGGCACTTCCGGGAATTGGTGGATTTGAGTTAGGGATGAAATTCCGTGAGCATGCAGATAAGCTGGGAACAGAAATTGTTACGGAAAATATTCAAAAAATACAGCTTAATACAAATCCAAAACGAATTGTGACGGATAAAAAGGAATATGAAACAAGGACGGTAATTCTGGCAACCGGGGCAAATCATCGCACACTGAATGTACCTGGAGAAGTAGAATTAAAAGGAGTGGGAGTGTCTTATTGTGCAACCTGCGATGGAGCATTTTTTAAGAAAAAGGACGTGGCAGTAATTGGAGGTGGCGATGTGGCTCTGGAAGACGCGCTGTTTCTCGCAAGAGGCTGTAATAAGGTATATCTGATTCACCGCAGAGATGAATTTCGAGGTGCTAAGATTTTGCAGAAAAAAGTACAGGAGACAGAAAATATTGAGATTATCTGGAATACTGTGGTGGAGCAAATCAATGGAAATGGAATGGTAGAAAATATTTCCATATACAATAAGAAAAAAGAGGAACGCCAGCAGCTTCCGGTAAATGGAGTATTTATTGCGGTTGGAACACAGCCGGTAACAGAATTGTTTGAAGGACAGATAGCTATGAATGAAGCAGGTTATATTTTGGCAGGTGAGGATTGCCGAACAGACTGTGATGGAGTGTTTGCAGCAGGAGACATCCGGGAAAAGCAGTTAAGACAGATTGTTACTGCAGCAGCGGATGGAGCGAATGCCATTACCTCTGTGGAACATTATCTCTATCATTAAAAAAACTATATAAAGTGCCCAAATAGGAAGTGTAACTTTTGTAGAATGTGTTGCCCGATTCTGGTTGACAGTCGTTAGTACCTTTGTTATAATAATAAACGTGTAATAAATGTAACAAATTTGTAACAAATGTGTCTTGGAGGCATTCAGATGAAGAATAGAACGTTAAGAGTTGCAGCCGGTCTTTTGGCAGGAGTATTATTAGTCAGCAGCTCAGAAACAACAACCTATGGGGCAGCAATGAATATCGGGCTTGATGCAGTAGCTCAGGCGGTAGAAGAGGAAGGAACTTCCACACAGGCTGCAGAAATGCCATTAGCAGGTATTTCATTAGCATTTTCTAAAACCCTCGGAGAGAAGAGCGAGGAAGCAGTGAGAATTGCTGCAGAAGAAGCAGAACAGATTAGTGAGAACGAAGCACCAGTTGTAGAATCTGAATATGCAGATATTGCAATTGCACAGGTTGATAACTATGTAAATGTAAGAGCAGAAGCATCAACAGAGTCAGAAGTATTAGGAAAGCTTTATAATAATTCAGCAGCTACTATTTTAGAAACAACAGATAATGGCTGGTATAAAATTACATCAGGAAATGTAACAGGTTATGTTAAATGTGAATATGTTGTAGCAGGGGATGAAGAACTGGCAAGAAGAGTCAGCACCCGATATGCAACTGTTACGACAACTACTTTATATGTAAGAACAGAGCCATCTACAGATGCTAAGATTCTTACCATGTTACCGGAAGGTGATGATTTCGTTGTTATTGATGAAAGCATGATTGATACCGGATGGGTAATGGTAACAACTGTAGAAGGTGATGGCTATATCAGCACAGAGTATGTTGATTTATGGACAGACTTTGTGACAGCTGAGTCTAAAGAAGAAGAAGAAGCTCGTCTTGCAAAGGAAGAAGAAGAGCGTAGAAAAGCAGCAGAAGCAGCGGCAGCTGCAACACAGAGAGCAGCAGAACAGGCAGCCGCAGCGGCAGCAAGTTCTTCAAGCAGTGCTGAAAGTACAACAACAAGCTATTCTGCACCAAGTGGTTCAAATGGTCAGGCAGTTGTTAATTATGCATGTCAGTTCGTGGGTAATCCATATGTATATGGAGGAACCAGTTTAACAAATGGAGCAGATTGTTCCGGTTTCGTAATGTCAGTATATGCAGCATTTGGAATCAGTCTTCCACATTCCTCAAGTGCTTTAAGAAGCGTAGGATATGAGGTAAGTACATCAGAGATGCAGCCGGGTGATATTGTATGTTATAGTGGTCACGTTGCAATTTATGTAGGTAACGATACTATCGTTCATGCAAGTACACCATCGTCTGGTATTAAATATACTTCACCAGCAGCATATAAGAGTATCATTTGTGTAAGACGAATTTTCTAATAGAATACGAAAGATAACAAGACAGGTCACATAACATTGTGACCTGTTTTTTTAATTCATACGAGGAATTTTCGTAAATTCCTCGTATGAATCAAAAGTATTCTAGAATGCGC
Organism: uncultured Roseburia sp.; assembly: GCA_964390485.1. Taxonomy (GTDB): domain Bacteria; phylum Bacillota; class Clostridia; order Lachnospirales; family Lachnospiraceae; genus Roseburia. Next base: position 2,966 of record CAYMIS010000013.1, read on the forward strand.
ATAATGCGCAAGTGGTGGATGTCACTGCGTGACTGCGCGTTAGCGCGAGAATCTCGCGAGCGAGATTCTTTATTCTTTATAGGAATAAAAAAAGATGTGTGAATAAATAATAAAGTTGTGAAAAAATATGAAATTATGTCAAAAAAAACAGACTATACAAAATGCACAAAATGAAAAAAAATATCAAGAAAATATCACAAGGAGGATTGTGTATATCAAAAAGTTATCCACATCATAAATTCCAAAAAACTCGAAAAAATCGAGTTATGCACCAAGTTATTCACATTATCCACAAAAAAAACTGTGGAAAATAAGGAAAAAAAACAGGAAAAAACCGAATATATGTTTTGTACAGAAATCATAAAGTTGATGAAAAAACAAAAAAAAGTGAAATAAAGGTTGCAATTTTCATAGTAAAAAAAATCAAATTAAATTATTAAAAAAGTCTGACAAAACAGAAGGATAAAAGTAATTGTTTGCAAAAACGGAAAATCTTGAAAAATCAAAGGAGTTTTGCTATACTACACACATGTATTTTAAGGTAATAGGAAATATCCAGGGAGCACTATGATAAAAAAGGTAGATATTCTTGGGGTTCAATTAGACAATTATACAGTGCGGGAAGCAATTATGAAGGTGGAAGGATATTTGGATAATAATGTCCTGAATATTATAGAGTGCATAACTTCTCAGATGCTGATTAATTTGGATGCAGATGAGGTGACAAGGAATGTCATCAGTTCATTGGACCTTGCAGTGATAGGAGATAAAGAAATCATTCAGGCGGCAGGACTGGGGTCTATGCAGCGGATTCGTGAGACGGAGGAGAATGATTTTTATTTTGAATTTTTCAAAAGAGTAGAACGAAATAAAAAGACAGTATTTCTTTTAGGGGAAAAAGCAGAAAGATTAAAGGAAATGCGTACAGAACTGAATAAGGAATTTCCAAAGCTTGAGATTGTTGGAGAGTACGCGATTGAAGACTGCGTCGGAAACTGGGAGGGCGTTATTAATGATATGAACGTCCTGACCCCGGATGTGATTTTATCGGTGCTGCCAAATCCTTTACAGGAAAATTTTCTTTGGGAACATCGTGATAAAATGAATGCAAATATCTGGTATGGAATCGGGAATTTGTCTGTTCATAAGAAGAGCCACGGAATCGGTGCCTTTTTAGAAAGCATGATGCAGCGTGGAAAGTTAAAAAATAGTATTAATAAGTATCAGGTAAAGAACGAGGAATAGTAGTAGCAATGCAAAGAATATATAATAAACGATCCCCGGTCTGGGATTATATTTTTATTTTTATTGGAACAGGATTACTGGGAGTTGCAATCCAGTGTCTTTATGATCCAATCAGTCTTGTGACAGGAGGATTTACCGGACTTTCCATTATTGTAAAGGAAGTGTCTGGTGGTCTGATGGAGGGTGGAATACCACTCTGGTTGACGAATATTGTTTTGAATATTCCATTTTTTATACTTGCCCTAAAGGTAAAAGGTGTGAAATTTATTTTTAGAACCTTTGTTGGAACAATGCTTTTGTCTGTATGGCTTTATATAATACCGGTAATTGACCTTACCCAGGGAGATTATATCTTAGCGGCTGTGTTCGGTGGTGTTATTGGTGGAGCAGGTATGGGATTTGTTCTGCTTGCAAAGGCGACCACAGGCGGAACAGATATGGTTGCAACATTAATTCAGCATAAGTTAAAGCATTATTCTGTTGTCCAGATTATGCAGATATTAGATGGATTAATTGTGTTAATGGGACTTTATGTATTTGGTATTAAAGCAGCAATGTATGCAATTGTGGCAATTTTCATTACAACGAAGGTTTCGGATGCGTTAATGGAAGGCTTTAAATTCTCAAAGGCTGCAATAATTATTTCTGATAAACATGAACTTGTTGCAAAGAAGATTTTAGAGGATTTAGACCGAGGTGTAACAGGCTTGTATGCAAAGGGAATGTATTCCGGTCAGGAAAAGTGTGTACTATATTGTGTGGTATCCCAGAAAGAGATTGTGGAAGTGAAAGAAATGGTAGCCATGGTTGACCCGGATGCCTTTGTTATTGTATCGGATGCAAGAGAAGTTTTAGGTGAAGGATTTTTAGAATATCATAAATAATGATTGTAAAAATCTAAAAAAATAGGATTTGTGTACTATGTATAAACACAAAAATGGAAGAAAAAACCAAAAAAGTCGAGGAAATGCATAAAAAAATATGCGTTTCCTCTTTCTTTTTTTGCAATTTTGCATTAAAATAAAGAATAGGTATTTTTGTTTTTGAATTTATGGTAACTTTTTTTTGTGAAAGTTGCCCATGTTCGAAAAATGTGTTTATCCAAAAGATATGTGCAGGATAAAATGAAACAAAGATAGAAGGAGCGTAGCATATGATTTCAAACCAAATACTTCAGAATACCATTGATGGGTTGAAGGGGATAACAAGAATTGATTTATGTATTATTGATGTGGAGGGAAAGGTGCTTGCAGCTACATTTCCGGATGCGGACAAATATGTGGAGCCGGCACAGGCCTTTGTAGGTTCGCCAGCAGATAGCCAGGTAGTGAATGGCTGTCAATTTTTTAAGGTATTTGATGAACATCAGTTAGAATACATCCTTCTTGCGAATGGTGATAGTGATGATGTATACATGGTGGGAAAAATTGCTAGTTTCCAAATACAGAATCTTCTGGTAGCATATAAAGAGCGTTTTGATAAAGATAACTTTATTAAAAACCTGTTACTGGATAACCTGCTGTTGGTAGATATCTATAATCGCGCGAAGAAGCTTCATATTGATACAGAAGTTCGCAGGGTTGTATTTATTGTTGAGACAAACCGTGATAAAGAGGGAAACGAGTTAGAGCGTATCCGTGGAATCTTTGGTGGCAAATCTAAGGATTTTGTGACCGCGGTGGATGAGAAGAATATTATTGTTGTAAAAGAAGTTGCAGACAACGAAGGTTATGAAGATTTAAATAAGACGGCAGAGGTGATTGTAAATCTTTTCCGTTCAGATGCAGATAATGATGTGCATGTAGCATATGGAACAATTGTAAATGAGATTAAAGAAGTGTCCCGTTCTTACAAAGAAGCAAGAATGGCATTAGACGTAGGAAAGATATTCTTTGAAGAGAAGGATGTTATTGCCTACTCTACCTTAGGTATTGGACGTTTGATTTACCAGCTTCCGATTCCGCTTTGTAAGATGTTCATTAAAGAAATTTTTGATGGTAAATCTCCGGATGATTTTGATGAAGAGACACTTACTACCATTAATAAATTCTTTGAGAACAGTCTGAATGTATCAGAGACATCCAGACAGTTGTATATTCACAGAAATACACTGGTATATCGTCTGGATAAGCTGCAGAAGTTTACAGGTTTGGATTTACGTGTGTTTGAGGATGCGATTACATTTAAGATTGCATTAATGGTTGTAAAATATATGAAGTACATGGAATCATTAGATTACTAAAATATCGTAGAGAGATGATTAATTTTGCGATACCCAGAGTTTTTTAGGAGGAAGCAATGATTAAGCTGGAACACGTCAGTAAATCATACTCTGCAGGAATTCCTGCATTGAATGATGTGAGTCTGAAGATTGAAGAGGGTGAGTTTGTATTCATTGTTGGCGACAGCGGTTCAGGAAAGTCTACACTGATTAAGCTTTTGCTGAAGGAGCTTGAGCCAACAGAGGGTACAATTACCGTTAATGGAAGGAAGACGAATAAGATAAAGAGAAGGCAAATCCCGAAATTCCGCCGAAATATCGGCGTTGTGTTTCAGGATTTCCGCTTGTTAAAGGACAGAAATATTTATGATAACGTTGCCTTTGCACAGAAGGTAATTGGAGAGTCAACCCGTACCATTAAGAAAAATGTACCGACAATGCTGTCCATGGTGGGACTTGCTGCGAAGTATCGCTCTTATCCAAAGCAGTTATCCGGCGGGGAGCAGCAGCGTGTTGCAATTGCAAGAGCGTTGATTAACCAGCCAAAGATTCTTTTGGCAGATGAGCCTACAGGCAATTTAGATAATAATAATGCCTGGGATATTATGAATCTGCTGGAGGAAATCAATAGTAAGGGAACAACTGTCGTGGTAGTAACCCATAATCTTGAGATTGTAAAAGCCATGAATAAGCGTGTAATCACTATGAAGAAAGGCGTTGTTGTTGACGACAGCGAAGGTGGTTATAGCGATGAGGATTAGTACATTTTTTTATACAATTAAACAGGGATTAAAAAATATATGGAAGAATAAGATGTTTTCTTTGGCTTCCATTGCAACCATGACAGCCTGTATTTTCCTTTTTGGATTATTTTATACAATTGTGACAAACTTCCAGTCTATGGTAAAGGATGCAGAGGAAGGTGTTGCAGTTACTGTCTTTTTTGATGAAGGAATTTCCCAGGAAAAGATTGATGAGATTGGCGAGAAGATTCATTTAAGAGCAGAGGTTTCCAGATATGAATATATTTCAGCAGCAGATGCCTGGGAAAGCTTTAAGGAAGTATATTTCGAAGGAAATGAAAAGGCAGCAGAAAGTTTTGCCGGGGATAACCCATTGGCTAATTCTGCCAGCTATGCAATTTATATGAATGATATTTCCATGCAGGATACACTGGTGGCTTATCTGGAGACAGTAGAAGGTATTCGTGAAGTGAACCAGTCAGAAATGGTGGCGAACACCCTTACAGATTTTAATAAGCTGATTGGATATATTTCCGCAGGTATTGTATTGATTCTTTTAGGTGTTGCAGTCTTTTTGATTAGCAATACCATTACAGTTGGTATCTCTGTAAGAAAAGAAGAAATTGGAATTATGAAACTGATTGGTGCAACTGACTTTTTTGTGCGGGCACCATTTGTTGTAGAAGGAATTGTGATTGGATTGATTGGTGCAGCGATTCCATTAGGAATTTTATATGTGCTTTATGGTGAGATAATTGCATATATAGGTGAACAGTTCAGCTTCATCAGCAGTATGATGAATTTCCTGCCGGTAGAGGTTGTATTCCACACATTAATTCCGGTGGCATTGATATTAGGAGTCGGAATTGGATTCTTAGGAAGCTGTATTACAATCAGAAAGCATTTGAAAGTCTAGAATTTATGAGAAAAAAAGGATTTATTCAATTATTATTTGTGATGGGACTGGTGGCAGTTCTGGGAATGGGAACTACGCTGCAGACCTCTGCAAAATCAACTGATAAATCGGACCTGAAAAATAAAGCAGAGTCTACATCACTTTCAGAAGCACGAAAAGAGAAAAAAGAATTAGAAGAACAGCTTGAAGAAGCAAAAGAACTGATAAATGATTTAAAAGAATCGAAGGGCAGTGTGGAGGATAAGGTTGCGGAGCTGAATACCCAGCTGATGAACATATCCGCGAAGATTACCTCTTTGGAAAACCAGCTGGCAGAGAAGAGCAATGAAATTTCCAATGCCCAGACAGAGCTTGAAGCGGCTAAAGCAGCAGCAGAAAAACAGTACGAGGATATGAAGATTCGAATACAGTATATGTATGAGAATAGTCAGGAAAATTATGCTGAGATGCTGTTGTCCTCGGGAAGTGTTTCAGAATTTTTGAATTCTGCGGAATATATTGCCCAGATACAAAAATATGACCGACAAAAGCTTACCGACTATGAGATGGTTGTGGAAGAAATTACACAGCTGGAAGCCCAGTTGGAGCAGGATTATGCCGATTTAGAGGCAATGAAAGCGACTGTTGAGGAAGAAAAACAGTATGTTGCTTCTCTGATGCGTCAGAAAGAAACAGAATTGGCGAGCATCGCAGAAAATATTTCTAATGCCCAGAGTGATGCGGAATATTTTGAGGCAGAGATTCAGGCGCAGGAGGAGTTAATTGCGGAGATTAAAAGAATCGAAGCAGAAAAGGCGGCGGCAGGAGTAGTGGATAATCCTTATACCGGTGGTGCGTTTACCTGGCCTTGTCCAAGCAGTACCCGTATCACCAGTGATTATGGTCCACGTACATCTCCGACAGGAGGAGCCTCTTCAAATCATAAAGGAATTGATATTGGGGCAGCCTATGGTGCGGCAATTGTTGCGGCAGCAGATGGTGTGGTAAAATCTGCAACCTATAGCAGTACTGCCGGAAATTATGTAATGATTGACCATGGTGGAGGGCTTTATACAGTATATATGCACTGTTCCTCCATAAGTGTATCTGTAGGACAATCGGTATCTGCCGGGGAGACAATTGCTGGAGTTGGAAGTACTGGTATTTCTACTGGAAATCATTTACATTTTGGTGTATCATTAAACGGTAGCTATGTCAACCCATGGTCATATCTTAAGGGTTGATAGACTCTGGGAAAATGATTACGCAGCTCAATATAAGTTTTCTTGAGTAAAATATAAAAGTATTGAAATTCCCTGTCTTTGGACAGGGAATTTTTGCCTTATAAGAAATTCTTTGGGGTGTTCAGAATATATTAATTAGACAGGAAAGACCAGAGCGGAAAGGAAAATATGAATCAGCAGAATAATATGGAACAGAATAACAGAAATCAGAACTATGGGAATTTCAATTATGGAAATGCTAATTATGGTGCAGGCAATATGGGAATGCCGAATCAGATATATACAGGAGGCAGCTGGGAGAATCCCTCCGGTCCTAAACGAAGAGGAAGCACCGGAAAAGGAATACTCATTGGCATGGTTAGTACACTGATAGTGGGAGCAGTGGGGATTGTTGCAGGCTGTAAGCTGACCAATACACAGATTGTGCTTACCAGAGGAAGCAGCAAAGCCGCAATTAGTGCAGCATCAGATAATCCGATACTGGATGAAGAGGCAGTAACAAAGATTAATGAACTGACGGCATATTCCAATCTTTATTATTATGATGGAGTGGAAAAAGAGAAATTGCAGGATGGGATGTATGCAGGATTGATAGATGGTTTGGATGACCAATATTCTGTTTATTATAATGCGGAAGATTATCTGGCATTACAGGTTAGTACAACCGGACAGTATTATGGAATCGGTGCAGGATTGACACAGGATTTAGATACCATGGTAGTAACCATTAATAAAGTATATGAGGGAACACCATCAGAAATTGCCGGATTAAGACAGGATGACGTTGTTATTTCTGTAGATGGAACTGATTCTACCAGTATGGAGGTTTCAGAGTTAGTGAAACTAATTCGTGGAGAAGAAGGAACAACCGTACATTTAGAAATATACCGTCCTTCTACTGATGAGAACTTGTCTTTTGATGTGGAGCGAGCAGACATCACCCTGCCAAGTATTGCTTCTGAGATGCTAGAGAATAATATAGGATATATCAGAATAGATTCCTTTGAAACAGATACAGCACATCAGTTTGAGGAAGCATTATTAAAATTGCAGAGTCAGGGAATGGAAGCATTAATACTGGATGTACGATATAACCCGGGTGGAATGATTAGTTCTGTAGTTCAGATTCTGGATGATATTTTACCAGAAGGCTTACTGGTATATACAGAGGATAAAGCAGGCAACCGTCAGGAATATACATCTTCCGGCAAAACAAAGTTAGACTGTCCGTTAGCTGTATTAATTAATGGAGACAGTGCCAGTGCATCCGAGATTCTGGCAGGAGCAATCAAGGATTATGAATATGGAACGCTGATTGGAACAAAAACCTTTGGAAAAGGAATTGTCCAGACGATTTTTCCGTTAAATGATGGAGATGCATTAAAGCTTACCACTGCAAAATATTTTACGCCAAAGGGGAACTATATTCATGGAGAAGGCATCGAACCGGATATTGAATTGGAGTATGAATATCTGGATGAAGATGGTGTAGAATATGAAATGCAGTATGATAACCAGATTCAGAAAGCAATGGAAGTACTGTCAGGAAACGTAAGTGAATAATGTAACATTGTTTTAGGGAATCTATATGGATAGAAGAGCTGCTATATGGAAAATATCGAAATATATTGCGAAAGCAAAGCAATTCACTTACAATAAGAAGTAATTATGTGATAAGAAAGAGGTGATACTGTGGTAGAACTTGACCAGTTTAAAGTTACTTTAAACACATACAGAAATCCACTACAGGAAGTGAGGGATTCACTTTGACCTGGTAAATAAAGAACAGAAAATCCAGGAATTAGAACGGGAAATGGAAGCGGCAGATTTTTGGAATGATCCGGAAGTTTCCCAGCAGAAAATGAAAAATTTAAAAAGTATGAAAGATGATGTTGCAACCTATGAGAAGCTTGCAACACAGTTTGAGGATATAGAAACCCTGATTGAGATGGGATATGAAGAGAATGATGAATCTTTAATTCCTGAAATCGAAACAGAGTTAAATGAGTTTATTGCAACCTATGAAAATATCCGAATCAAAACCTTGTTATCCGGTGAGTATGATAAGGATAATGCAATCCTCTCCCTGCATGCCGGGGCAGGAGGAACAGAATCCTGTGATTGGGCAGCAATGTTGTTTCGTATGTATTCCAGATGGGCAGATGACAAAGGTTTCCAGTTAGAGGTGTTAGACTCGTTAGATGGAGATGAAGCAGGGATTAAATCCATTACTTTCCAGATTAATGGGGAAAATGCTTATGGTTATCTGAAGTCAGAAAAAGGAGTGCATCGTCTGGTGCGTATTTCTCCGTTTAATGCAGCAGGAAAACGTCAGACTTCCTTTGTATCCTGCGATGTTATGCCGGATATAGAAGAGGATATTGATATTGAAATTAATGAAGAGGATATTCGAATTGATACCTATCGTTCCAGCGGTGCCGGTGGACAGCATATTAACAAGACATCTTCTGCCATTCGAATTACCCACTATCCAACAGGAATTGTGGTACAGTGTCAGAATGAACGTTCCCAGTTCCAGAATAAGGATAAAGCAATGCAGATGTTAAAGGCAAAGCTTTATCTGTTGAAGCAGCAGGAGAATGCCCAGAAAGCAGCAGGAATCCGTGGAGAGGTTACGGAAATTGGCTGGGGCAATCAGATTCGTTCCTATGTTATGCAGCCATACACTATGGTAAAAGACCATAGAACCGATGTGGAAAGCGGGAATGTGGATAGTGTGATGGATGGAAAAATTGATTTGTTTGTCAATGGCTATCTGAAATGGCTGTCTTTAGGCTGTCCGAAGGGAATGGGTGGCGATGATGAGTAGTGTGATAATTCCGTTGGTATTTTTAGCTGTAATCGCTGGTGGCATTGGTATTGGTGTGTATACGGTAAAAAAGAAAATAGAAAAGCTATCCATTACATTATTTGGAACAAAATCTCTTGTGGAGGGCTATAATCGCCAGGCAGAGGAATTATCGCGAACACCGAAATCAGTAGCCGGAATGACACGAATATTTGAGCCACAGATACAAAGGGATTTCCCGGATTTTAATCTGGTAGAGTTTAAAATAAAAGCAGAAAAGATGCTTTCTTCTGCACTTCGGGCAATTGATGCAGAAAATCCGGAGCTTTTATTAGAAGGTACAGAAGAGCTAAAAAGCCAGATAAGGGGACGGATTGTAGCCAATCAGGCAGAAAATATCCGGGAAGTATATGAAAGAATCCGGGTTCATCGCACCGAGATTGCCCGCTATGAGAAAAAGCAGGGAAAATGTATTATTACATTTCAGAGTGCAGTAGAGCACATGCATTATAAAATGCAGAATGGAAAATTAATTTATGGCGATGACCAGCGTTTAGAGCAGACAAAATATAATATTGAACTGATGTATATACAGGATGCGTCTTTGGCAGAAATTGATAATGCGGTAGGAACAACTTGTCCAAACTGTGGTGCTCCAATTACAAAGCTTGGAGCCATGTATTGTGAATATTGTGGTTTGGCAGTTACACCTATCAATATAAAAGTCTGGTCCCTTCATACATTTTATGAGGTGGATTATAATCATGTATAAAAAAGGTACATAGGAGGGTAACAAATGGGAATTATTAAAGCAGTAACACAGGCAATTGGAAAGGGATTTGCTGACCAGTGGTTAGAGGTTTACGAAGCAAATGATATGGGAGAAAGAACCGTCTTTACGAATGGGGTATTAATTCGTAATGGACAGAATAAAAAAGGAACAGACAACACTGTTTCCAATGGTTCCATCATCCATGTATATGATAACCAGTTTATGATGTTAGTGGACGGCGGAAAGGTTGTAGACTATACAGCAGAGCCGGGATACTATAAAGTAGACAATTCATCTATGCCATCCTTATTTAATGGAGAATTAGGTGATACCTTAAAGGAAAGTTTTAATCGTATTAAATTTGGTGGACAGACACCATCGGTACAGAAGGTGTTCTTTGTTAATTTACAGGAAATCAAAGGAATTAAATTTGGTACAAGAAATCCAATCAATTACTTTGATAACTTTTATAATGCAGAACTTAATTTGAGAGCTCATGGTACATATTCCATCAAAATTACGGATCCGTTAAAATTTTATGCAGAAGTGATTCCAAGAAATAAAGACAGAGTAAATATTGAAGAAATTAACGAACAGTATTTATCAGAGTTCTTAGAAGCATTACAGTCATCTATTAACCAGATGTCAATTGAAGGAACAAGAATTTCACACATTAGTGCTAAGACAATGGAGCTTGGCAGAAAGATGTCTGATATTTTAGATGATGACTGGCGCGATGCCCGTGGTATGGAGATTCAGTCAGCTGCAATCGCCAGCGTATCTTATGATGAAGAGTCCCAGAAGCTTATCAACATGAGAAATCAGGGTGCGATGCTTAGTGATCCAACTGTCCGGGAAGGCTATATGCAGGGAGCAATTGCAAGAGGTTTAGAAGCAGCTGGTTCGAATGCGAATGGAGCAATGGCAGGTTTCATGGGTATGGGACTTGGTATGAATACAGCCGGTAATATGATGGGAACTGCTTCTCAGGTAAATTTTGCCCAGATGCAGATGCAGCAGAATCAGGCAGGAATGGCACCGAATATGCAGCAGAATCAGGCTGTTATGGGAAATGCGGCAAATATGCAGGCAGGACAGCCGGAAGAAAACATTATTGGAAATGGTATTCAGGCAGGAGCAGCGGCAGCAGGTGAGTGGTTATGTGAATGCGGAAATCACAATAGCGGAAAATTCTGCAGCAACTGTGGTAAACCGGCTCCAGCACCGGAACCAAAGAAAATAGAATGGAATTGTGAATGCGGTCAGATTAATAGCGGAAAATTCTGTAGTAATTGTGGAAAGCCGGCTCCAGCACCAGCTGTAGACTGGGATTGTGAGTGTGGTCAGACAAACAGCGGAAAATTTTGCAGTAATTGTGGCAAACCTAGAAATTAATGACTAGATAACGAGAAGAAATCCGCATAGCGTGTTTCTTCTCGTTATTTTTTAAGGTGGAGGAGAAAATGGCAGTAATTAGTTTTAAGTGTCCAAATTGTGACGGTGAACTTATATTTGCCCCGGATACACAGAATTTCAAATGTGAATACTGTTTTTCTCAGTTTTCACAGGAGGAACTGGAAGAATTAGAACCGGCAGTTGGAACCAAGACAGTGGATGATGGTTCCAATGAAACAGATGGAGTTTTTACTGGCGAAGAAAATACAGCAGAGGAAAAGGGGGCGGGAGAAAATACTTCTGCCAGAGATAGAGATGAGGATGCAGTGATTTATTCCTGTCCGAGCTGTGGGGCGGAAATTGTAACAGATAAAACAACGGCAGCAACCTTCTGCTATTATTGTCATAACCCGGTCATTTTAGGTGGAAAGCTGGAAGGAAAATATCTTCCAAATAAGGTGATTCCATTTGAACTTACCAGGGATGAGGCGATTAAGGGATTTTTGGATTATGTGGGAAAGAAGAAATTCGTTCCATCGGCATTTTTTAATAAGAAGCAGATTGAGTGTATGAGTGGTGTGTATTTTCCTTACTGGCTCTATAATGCAGAGTTGGAAGGAAAAATGACTGCTAATGCCAGAAAAATAAGAACCTGGCGTACCGGAGATATTCAGCATACGGAGACAAAACATTTTCATGTAGAGCGTGAGGGAAATATTCAGCTGGAGAATCTGACAGAAAATGCGCTGACGAAAGCGAATGCAAAACTGGCAAGTGCTGTTATGCCCTATGATTTTAGCAAAATGAAAGATTTTAATATGGGTTATCTTTCCGGTTTTCAGGCAGAACGCAGAGATATTGAGCAGAGCACGGTACAGGGCAAAATGCAGAATGAAATGCGGGAATCTGCCCAGAAACTGATGAGGGAAACCATTGAATATTCTTCCACAACAATAGAAAATTTTCATGTTATGCCGAGAAAAGAAGCGTGGTTTTATTGCCTGCTTCCTGTATGGACGGTTACCTATAAAGGAAAAGATGGAAAGGTCTACTATTATTCCATGAACGGTCAGACAGGAGAAGTATGTGGTGAACTGCCAATCGACTATAAGAAAGTGACCTTAGTAAGTCTGCTGATTGCAGCAGGTGTATTTGTGGCAGGTCTGATTGGAGGGTTTATCTTATGAGAAAAAGGATAATAAGTAGTGTAATAACATTTTTAATACTGGCGTTTTTAATTGGAATGCCGGTTTCGATACAGGCAGAACCGACACAGAACGTGTATGATGATGCATTGCTTTTATCAGAGGAAGAGGCAGCAACATTATCAGAAGAAATTGATGCATTAGAAGAAAAAACCGGGTGGGTTATTTTTGCAGTATCAACGGAAGATGCCCAGGGAAAAAGTGCAATGGCCTATGGAGATGATTTTTTTGATAACAATACCGCAGAAGATGCCAGTGGCGTAGTATTTTTAATTGATATGGACAACCGTGAGGTATGGATTTCTACCTGTGGGGAAGCTATTCGTTATCTCACTGACAAGAAACTGGACAATATGTTAGATAACTGCTATGGTTATGTTTCTGAGGCGGAATATTTTTCCTGTTTCGAAGCTATGGTAAATGATGTAGAATATTACTATGACTGCGGAATAGAAGAAGGACAGCAGAATTATGACGTAGAAACCGGGGCAGTTTCCCGTTATCATGGAATCAGCCTGATGGAGACTGGTGTGGCATTGCTCCTTGCTGTAGGTGCGGGAATTCTTTTCTTTGGATTTATTGTAGGAAAATATCGTTTGAAATTTAATACCGATACATATGATTTTCGCAGATATGGGAAATTAAATCTGACAAATCAGGTGGATCATCTGGTAAATGTAACACATACACAGCGCAGAATTCAGTCTTCCAGTGGTGGCGGTGGTGGAAGCAGCAGTGGACGAAGCAGTACCCATCGCAGCAGCAGTGGACGTTCCCATGGTGGCAGTGGGCGTAAATTCTAAAAAAATGTTTATTTATGCATTTTTCATTGGTAAATATGATATAAGATTCAAAATAACGTAAAAAAGAGGTTGCTTTGGCAACCTCTTTGTGTTATTATCTTCCTCATGAGGACAACTGTATGCCGTAAGAAAACAGCTTGACTGTATTTGTAACAAGAACATGCAGTCATAAGTAAGATAGAAACAAAGGGGAATAGGTCAATGAATGAAAAAGGCCAATACTATGTACTGAAGGAAAAAGCGGTACCGGAGGTATTGCTTAAGGTTGTAGAGGCAAAACGACTTCTTGATTCCGGTAAAATCGCATCTGTACAGGATGCAACAGAAAAAGTTGGAATCAGCCGTAGTTCCTTTTATAAGTACAAGGATGATATTTTTCCATTTCATGAAACGGAAAAAGGGAAAACCGTTACTATGGTAATTCAGTTAGATGATGAGCCGGGATTACTGTCAGTAGTATTAAAAGATATGGCAGCCTTTCGTGCAAACATTCTTACAATTCATCAGAGTATTCCGATTAATGGAATTGCAACATTAACCCTCAGTATTGACATCCTGCCGGAAACAGGCGATGTAGACGAGATGGTAAATGTAATTGAATCGGAAACGGGAATCCATTATGTAAAAATTATAGGGCGCGAATAGGAAAATTGCATAATACATAAAGTATAGGTAAACACTTTTACGCGGTATAACACTAAAAGAAAAAAGATGGAGGAGAAAATTATGATAAAAGCAGCAGTTATGGGATATGGAACAATCGGTTCCGGAGTAGTAGAGGTCTTAGAGGTCAATCAGAAGAGCATTGCAAAAAGAGTTGGAGATGGAATTGAAGTAAAATACATTTTAGATTTAAGAGATTTTGAAGGAGACCCTATTCAGGAAAAAATTGTACACGATTATAAAGTAATCGCAGAAGATCCGGAGGTTTCCATCGTAGTGGAAGCAATGGGTGGTGTGGAACCGGCGTACACATTTGTGAAAACCATGTTAGAAGCTGGAAAACATGTAACAACTTCCAATAAAGCCTTAGTTGCTGACAAGGGAGCGGAACTGATTGCACTGGCAAAAGAAAAGAATGTAAACTTCATGTTTGAAGCAAGTGTCGGTGGTGGTATTCCAATTATACGTCCATTAAATTCCTGCTTAACAGCAGACGAAATCGAAGAAATCACTGGTATCGTAAATGGAACAACAAACTATATGATGACAGAGATGTGCGAAAAAGGTTCTGAATTTGATGATGTATTAAAGGACGCACAGGCAAAAGGATATGCCGAGAAAGACCCGACAGCAGATATTGAAGGATATGATGCCTGCCGTAAAATTGCAATTTTAACATCCTTAGTTTGCGGACAGCAGGTAGATTTTGAAGATATTCATACAGAAGGAATTACAAAGATTTCTGCTACAGATATTAAATATGCGAAAGCAATGGGAAGAGCAATTAAACTTTTAGCAAGCAGCAAAAAGGTTGGAAATGGTTATACCGCTATGGTTGCACCGGTGTTACTTCCGGCAGCACATCCACTTTACAGCGTAAACGGTGTATTTAATGCGATTTTCGTTAAAGGAAACGTATTAGGAGATGCAATGTTCTACGGAAGTGGAGCAGGAAAGCTTCCAACTGCCAGCGCTGTTGTTGCAGACGTTGTTGAAATTGCAAAGAACTTAGATAAAAATATTCCGGTAGAATGGAGCTCTAAGAAACTTGAACTTGTGGATTACAAGACTTCTGAAAATAGATTTTTCGTAAGAACAGGGGCGGATAAAGCAGCGGTAGAAGCTATATTTGCTAATGTAGATTACGTGGAAGCAGAAGGTGTAAGCGGTGAGCTTGGATTTGTAACAGCAAAAATGACAGAGGAAGCATTTGCGGAAAAAGCTGCAACACTTGCTGACGTACGTTCAACTATCCGTTTTGCTGAGTAATGGTAGCAGGAGTTTCAAGGGAAATTCATGTAAGATACAAAGCAGGCAGGAGCATACTTGCCTGCTTTTATAGAATAAGAGAATAGAATGAGTGGTAAAATGAAGGAAAATGTCTGCAAACAGCGACATTTTTGATAGAGGAATGAGGAGAGATATGATGAAATATTTAGTAATACTTGGAGATGGAATGGCAGATTTGCCAATCGAAAGCTTGGATGGAAAAACACCATTAGAGTATGCAAAAACACCAAAAATGGATGAGCTTGCAGCAAAAGGTGAAATCGGAATGGTACATACTATCCCGGACGGCATGAAGCCGGGAAGCGATACAGCAAACCTTTCTGTACTTGGATATAATCCAAGAAAATTTTATTCCGGCCGTTCTCCATTGGAGGCACTTTCTATTGGTGTTCCGATGCAGGATTCTGACATTGCATTACGTTGTAATTTTGTTACATTGTCAGAAGAAGAGGATACATACGAAGAACGTACCATTATCGACCATAGCTCCAGCGAAATCAGCACAGAGGACTGTGCAGTACTATTAGAAGCAGTAAGAAAAGAATTAGAAACAGAAGAATTCAAATTTTATCTGGGTACCAGCTATCGCCACTGCCTGATTTGGGATAAGGGCGAAGTAGTTGATTTAGTACAGCCACATGATGTATTAGGACAGAAAATCAATGATAAAATGCCGGAGGTTCCTGCGTTATATGAGATGATGAAAAAGAGCTATGATATTCTTGTAAATCATCCAATCAATGTAGAGCGTAAGAAAAAAGGCTTAAATCCGGCAAACTCCTGCTGGTTCTGGGGTGCAGGAACAAAACCTGCATTGTATCCCTTTGAAGAGCGCGCAAAGGTAAAGGGCGCAATGATTTCTGCCGTAGACTTATTAAAAGGAATCGCAGTTGGAACTTCTATGAAAGTGATTGAAGTAGAAGGTGCTAACGGCGGATTGGAAACCAATTATGAAGGCAAAGCACAGGCAGCAATTGATGTACTGACCAAAGACAATTACGACTTTGTATATGTACATTTAGAAGGACCGGACGAGATGGGACATCAGGGAAGTGTTGAGAAAAAAGTAAAAGCAATCGAATTCCTTGACGAACGTATTATTAAACCAATCGTAGAGGGCTTAGAGGCAGCAGGCGAAGAATTCCGTCTTGTGATTTTACCGGATCATCCGACACCAATCTGTAAGCGTACTCATACTGCTGACAACGTGCCATATCTGTTATACGATAGCAGAAAACCACAGAACAACAGCTGGCATTACAATGAAAAAGAAGCAGGTGCAACCGATAACTATGTTGCAGAAGGTCATACCATGATTGAGTATCTGCTTGAGATGTAAAATGAATAAATGCTAATAAAAGAAATGCACCTTTGAATGTCAGGAAAAGTTATCTGATATTTTGGGGTGTATTTTTTTAAAAATGATACATTGTAAGAATGATATCATTAAAAAAAGGGATGAAATCATGAAAAATGCAAAAAAATAGTGAAAAATGATTGACTCTGCCCTAAGGAAAGAGTGTAGTTTTAGTCTTGAAAGAAGGAGTTGGGAGCGTAAATGCAGTGAAAGGAGAAATGAAAATGGCAAAAATGAAAGATGTATGTGAGAAAACAGGATTGACAGAAAAAGCAGTACGACTATATATGAAAGAAGGTTTAATACATCCGAAAACAGAAGAAGGGGTTTATAGAAATGCGTATTACTTTTCTGAAAAAGATATAGAAGTATTAAAAGACATTGCTGTTTTGAGGAATGCCGGGTTTGGTATTAGTGATATCAGGCGGATGCAGGAGCAGCCGGAACACCTTCCGGCTATGATAGAAGAAAAGCAAAATTTATTAGCAGCAGAAATTTATGAGAAAAAAGCATTACAGAGTGCATTAGAACGATTAGCAGAAACAGAAAGAGGGACAACAAAAGGACTGGCAGAGGGATTAAGACCTGCGATGGAACATAAACAAGTGAAAAAGGAAGCGGGTTCAAAACGTTCGAAATATATAATGGTTTTGGGAATGGTTAGTGTATTTGCGGCTTGTCGTTATTTGACAGTAAATCGTCGTGCAAAAAGCTATGCCAGTGAAAGGAAAAGGATACGTTGCAGGTGTTGTACAGAATGGTGCAATCGATATTGCTTATGCAAGAGCCGGCAATGGTACTGCCGGAACGAAGGAACCGGGAGCAGGCAGCGTATGACTGTTACTTATGATGTTTTGGAATGAAATCAGACCGGATAACTGGTATCCAATTATTCAATATAAATCAGATGATATGGGTGCTGAAATGCAGGTAATGACATTTTTATATGGCGGATTCAAAAATACCTGGGAAGAAGGAGAAATGGTTGATATAGCATGGAATCCTAAGGATATGAAACGAGTATTGCCAGTAGAAACTAGCTGGATGAAACGAAAAGCGGTATGTTATGCTTTTATAGGAGTAGTGTTATTAATAATGGCAATTATATTGTGGTATTTGTTTTAGATAAAGTAGTTGTGAGATAGTAGTGTCCGATGTGTATAATATTTCTTTGAAATATATTTTAATTTTCAAATTCATCAGCTATAATAGAGAGGAATGGAATTTATCACTCAGTAAAAATGTGGAATACCATTTTTAATAGAACGAAACGTAAGAAACTGCTACAATAAGAGCATATCTGAGTGGCATTAGAACGGAGGAAAAATGAAAAAAATCGGAATTATCGGAGCAATGGAGCTCGAAGTTGAAACATTAAAATCTAAAATGAATGTGACATCTACCACAACAAAGGCAAGAATGGAATTTTTTGAAGGAACTTTAAATGGTGTAGAGGTCGTTATCGTAAGAAGCGGTATCGGAAAAGTAAACGCAGGAATGTGTACACAGATTTTAGTAGATTTATTCGGCGTAACACATATTATTAATACTGGTGTGGCAGGTTCTTTGGATGCAGCAATTGATATCGGAGATATCGTAGTGTCAACAGACGTATTACAGCATGATGTGGATGCAACAGGCTTTGGCTATGCATTAGGAGAGATTCCACAGCTTGGAACATTAAATTTCCCGGCAGACGAGACAATGACTGCCTTGGCAAAGAGCGTGTGTGAGAAAGTAAATACAGAGATTAAAGTCTTCTCCGGAAGAATTGTCAGTGGTGATCAGTTTATCTGTGATAAAGCTGTAAAGGACCGTATTTCATCCAATTTCCAGGGTCTGTGTACAGAGATGGAAGGGGCTGCCATTGGACAGGCTGCATACTTAAACGGAGTTCCGTTTGTGATTTTAAGAGCAATTTCTGATAAAGCAGATAATTCCGCAGAAATGGATTATCCAACCTTTGAACGCAAAGCAGCAGAGCACTGTGCGAAGTTAGTAGAAGAGTTTATTGTAGAATTATAGAAAATATGTAACAGATAGAATTTTGTGAATGGAAATCCGACGTAGAATGAGGAAAAACAAATAAATCATTCATGAATAAAAAGGAATCTCAAACATCTAAGAAATAATGTTTGAGATTCCTTTTTTTAAAGCGGTAAGGAAAATCCGGTGCTTACGGAAGATTTGACGAGCACTGTGAATATCACAACTGCTTATGAAATTCTTAAAGAATGCTAGATTTCTTCTTTATAAGCAGCCGCTAGCGCCAGACCAATAAATACAAAAAATACCGGTGTGGTATAAAGTGTGGAGTCACTAAACAGGCAGCAAACCAAATATCCGATACATCCAAGCAGACAGCCAAGACCTAATTTGCTGCTGACACAATCCATAGAACTGTCTTTATAAAAGGCAAAGCATTTCTTAAAGAAGAGTCCATAGAAAACCAGCAGGCACATCAGAGAAAGCAAACCGGTCTGAACCCAGCGCATCAAATAGTCGTTGTGAGCACGTTCCATGATGCGTCCAGGATTTTCTGCATAAATCATTTTTCCAACATAATCATTCTGCGGGTAAACTTCAGCAAAGGTGTCTGGACCGCTTCCAATGAAAATATAATCTTTTAAGATTGGAAGAATCCTAGACCAGATATAGACACGTCCACTTCCCAAGGATTCAAGACCATGGAAATCAACATGAGGAATCTCTACCATGCTGTCAATTTTACCCCAGTCGGTATAGTAATAATAAATACCGTCATCTTCAATAAATTGTAAGGTAGTATTTTCAAGAAGTACCAGTAATGTTGGATAACTATCCCAGTCGATAATAGTTGCATAGGCTTCTTTTGCAAATGGTAATTCCATGTCTCCGGATTCGGTATAAGTTACCGATAATTTTTTTCCGTCATCATCGGTAAGTGAAACAGAAGCTTTATCTTCTGCAAAACCGAGAATATAGGTGTTACCCTCGTATGTAATTTCTACACCCCGTTCGGTGGTAAGAATGGATGTAAGGCGGGTACTTTTTTCCTCATCCATCAGTCTTCCAATGTATTTTCCACCGGTAGCAAAATCAAGTACAAAAAGGAATACAAACAAAGCGATGGCAGAGGGTATCATTACCTTTAAAATGGCTTTATTGTGTTTTTGTATTTGGAAAATGGCAAAAACAAACAGTACTATTGCAATTGCGACCAGTGCAGCTCGTGTATAGGTGAACCAGCATAGAATAAGTGCATCTAAAAGGAGTATTCCATTAAAAATACGTTCCTTTAAGTCTTTCGCATAAATCGTAAATACAAAAAATACGCAGGAAAACATTACCAGAAAGACAGCTGCAAAGTTTGGATTATAAAGGGTTAGGAATACATTGTTTCCGGTAAAGACATCTTCTACTGTTCCGCCATATTCTGAAAAAAAGTAGTCTGACATGACAATTCTCTGTACCCACTCATAATTTAAGAGGTCATGCTTAAAGACCTGAAACCATCCAATGATGCTCATTGGAAGAAACATAATTTGAATGGCTTTGATAATGGTCTGATAATCCTCTTTTTTCATAATCTGATAGGTGTAAAAAGCGGTAAGGCAATAGCCAAGCAGTACAAAAAATCCTTCTAAATCCACGAAATTACCAAGCCAGGAAGCCTTTGGATTTATCGAAAAAATAGAGGACAGCAGTACAAAAAATCCATATCCAATCAATGGAAAGAAGATTTTAAAGTCTTTGGTATCCTCTTTGTAGAGTGCTAAACGGAAAGCCAAAATTACGACAAGGAAAAATACAACTACCAAAAAGAAGATACTTCGGTAATAGGTGTAGAAATCCTGTAAAATACTATTGTCTGAGTGCCAGAGATAATCACTGTAGCCATAATCATATTCTGCCATATAAACCACAAAGGGCATGACGCAGAGAATCAGAATAATCGGCAATAATAAATCATTAAAATGTTTCTTTTCTTTTTGTTTTGTCATCGCTTTTGTTTGTTTCATCTCGTTTCTCCAATGTAGGTATTTTATACTAGTGTAACATAGAAAAGAAGAAGGAAAAAGAGTGCGCATGCACTCTTTTTAAAAGGGATAATCGTTTTTTGAAATGACTCATAAAACCGTTCTCCTTAAATGAAATAATGTAAGTTTGCTTTTGACATTATTTTACTTTAAAGGTGTTTTTATTTTTGCCATCTGCAAGCCATGGACCGGAATATGAGACAAGCTTATAAGTTCCCTTTTTGAGCTTATAATTTTGAGTTTTAATCGTTATTTTATTGGAACCTTTTTTCATGGTTGCAGTTGCGAAATAGGTCTTTTGGTTTTTGGTATTTACCACAGTAATTGGGAAAGAGCAAGAATCTGCTTCCTTAATTTTATTGTTTGAAGAGTATGTGGCAATGACACCAAACAGCTGGTCTTTTGTAACCTTATTTTTGAGTTTCATTGTAATATTTTTTGAGTTTCTACTAGCGGAAATAGATGTTACCTTAAAAGCAGCTGATTTCGAAGGACCTGTTCCAAGAGGATTGTTCTTTAAGGTATATTCGTCTATTTTATTACATACATATGAAGCACGTCCGGAACTTGTGGAATAAATGTAGCAGGTATAGCTTGGAGCATTATAAGTGCGTATAAATCCACTGTAAGAAAAGTCTTTCTGATAATAGGTCTTCTTGGCATTTGCTAATTTGTAACGGTTCGCAGATGTAATCTTAGGATTCTTTCCTGTTTGTTTTAAGAATGCTTTTGCGGAAGACTCATAAGCGGAAATCTTGTCAGTAGTATAAGCAGGAAACTTTTTAAGATTTTTTTGCAAGGTATTTTTGCTGACAACTTTTAGCTTGATTTTTGCGGAATTCTTTTTGAAGGTGACTGTAATCGTAGCAGAACCGGTTTTTTTAAGGTCTACTTTACCTGTTTTACTGTTAATTTTGGCAACTTTAGAATTGCTGCTCTTATAGGTGACACCGTCAACTCCTGAAAGAAAGCTATAGTAAGTATAGGAGTTGTTGTTGTAAGAATTGGCAGAAATATAGTCGCCAATATAAAAGTTAACAGCGCCCTTGGCAACCTGTACTTCTTTTGTAGAGCTAAAACCAATGCCGTAAAAATTAACTTTTGCAGCAGCTTTTGTTTCTTGTGGTGCGGCAAAGCATACAGTTGTAAATGCTAAGAGTACACATAGAAACAGGGAAAGTCGTTTTTTGAAATAACTCATAGACAAAACCTCCTAAAATAAATTTATATATTAGTACAATAGTACCATTTGCAAATAGGACAGTCAACTTGTATACAAAGAGTAGGTAATATTAGGGAGGGAGCATTTTGTTTAAAATGTATAATTTTTAAATAATAGCAGAAATATTTTTGCCAGTGTAAAAGGTTGAAATCTGACTGCTGATATGATAAACTCTATACAATTTAGGGATAATTCGGCAGAAGTGTGTTATGGGTGCCGTGTATAATCTATTAATATGGAAAATAGCCAATGGGTTGGCTATTGCTGCAGAAAAAAACGGATAAAACGTTTTTTTTTTTGGGAAAAAAAAGAAAGGACAGAGGTTGAATGAAAGCTTTTTTAATACTCGAAGATGGGAATGTATTTACAGGAACAAGTATTGGTTCCACAAGAGAAGTTATCAGTGAAATCGTATTTAATACATCAATGACAGGATATTTAGAGGTTTTAACAGATCCTTCCTATGCAGGACAGGCAGTTGTTATGACCTATCCGTTAATTGGTAACTATGGAATTACACCGGATATGGAGTCAGCAAAGCCTTGGCCGGATGCTTATATCGTAAGAGAGTTATCAAGAATGGCAAGTAACTTCCGCTGCGAAGGGACGATTCAGGATTTCCTGACTAAGCATGATATTCCGGGTATTGCAGGAATTGATACCCGTGCCCTTACTAAGATTCTTCGTGAGAAGGGTACCATGAATGGTATGATTACTACAAACGAGAACTATAATATTGAAGAAATTATTCCCCAGCTGAAAGCGTATAACACAGGAAACGTTGTAGATAAAGTGACCTGTGCGGAAAAAAGAGTATTATCCGGCAATGGAAAGAAGGTTGCCTTACTTGATTTTGGTGCAAAAAACAATATTGCCCAGTCGTTAAATAAAAGAGGCTGTGAAGTGACTATTTATCCGGCACATACCACAGCAGAAGAAATCTTAAGTACCAATCCGGACGGCATTATGTTAAGTAATGGCCCGGGGGACCCAAAGGAATGTACAGAGATTATCAAAGAAATCAAAAAGCTTTATGATTCCGATACACCTATTTTTGCAATCTGCTTAGGTCATCAGCTGATGGCATTAGCAACAGGAGCAGATACCCATAAAATGAAATATGGACATCGTGGAGGCAATCATCCGGTGAAAGATTTACAGACCGGACGTGTTTATATTTCTTCACAGAATCATGGATATGTCGTAGATACAGACAAGCTTGACCCGGCAATTGCTAAGCCGGCATTTGTCAATGTCAATGATGGTACCAACGAAGGCTTGGAATATGTAGGGAAAAATATTTTTACGGTGCAGTTCCATCCGGAAGCTTGTCCGGGACCACAGGATTCGAACTATTTGTTTGACCGCTTTATTGAGATGATGGACAGGAAATAAGACGTAGGAATAACCATGTCTTTCCAATACCTGTAAATTTTTGCAGGTAATAAATGTTGTGTAATATTTCATTACTCGAGCTGTGAAAAAATTATTTTTACACCAGATTCTGAAAATATGGAGGATATAAAAATGCCTAGAAATAAAGAGATTAAAAAAGTACTTGTAATTGGTTCCGGCCCTATCGTTATCGGACAGGCAGCTGAATTTGACTACGCAGGAACTCAGGCGTGTCGTTCGTTAAAGGAAGAGGGCGTTGAAGTAGTATTGGTAAACTCCAATCCTGCGACAATCATGACTGACAAAGAAATTGCAGATCAGGTTTACATTGAGCCATTGACGGTGGATGTATTAGAACAGATTATTGCTAAGGAAAAACCGGACAGCGTCCTTCCAACCTTAGGAGGACAGGCAGGCCTGAACCTTGGTATGGAATTAGAGGAAAAGGGAATCCTTGCAAAATATGGTGTGAAGCTGATTGGTACCACTGCTGAGACCATTTTTAAAGCAGAAGACCGTCAGGCTTTTAAAGATACCATGGAAAAAATCGGAGAGCCATGTGCAGCCTCTCTTGTTGTAAATAACGTACAGGACGGTATCAAATTCACAAACACTATTGGTTATCCGGTGGTACTTCGTCCTGCCTTTACCTTAGGCGGAAGTGGTGGTGGTATTGCCCACAACGAAACTGAGTTAGTAGAAATTTTAACAAACGGACTTCGTTTAAGCCGCGTTGGGGAAGTGTTAGTAGAACGCTGTATCGCAGGCTGGAAAGAAATCGAATACGAAGTAATGCGTGATGCCAACGGCAACTGCATTACTGTATGTAATATGGAAAATATTGATCCGGTTGGTGTGCATACCGGTGACTCTATCGTAGTAGCACCTTCCCAGACCTTAGGAGATAAAGAGTATCAGATGCTTCGTACATCTGCTTTAAACATTATTTCCGAATTAAATATTACCGGTGGATGTAACGTACAGTATGCCCTGCATCCAACCAGCTTTGAATATTGCGTAATTGAGGTAAATCCTCGTGTATCCCGTTCTTCTGCATTAGCTTCCAAAGCAACCGGATACCCGATTGCAAAGGTTGCAGCAAAAATTGCGTTAGGATATACCTTAGATGAAATCAAAAATGCCATTACCGGAAAAACCTACGCAAGCTTTGAACCGATGTTAGATTACTGTGTCGTAAAAATTCCAAGACTTCCATTTGATAAATTTATCACAGCAAAGAGAACCTTAACAACACAGATGAAAGCAACCGGAGAAGTTATGAGTATCTGCAATAACTTTGAAGGCGCATTAATGAAGGCGATTCGTTCCTTAGAGCAGCATGTAGACAGCTTAATGTCTTATGATTTTTCAGAGTTAAGCATCGAAGAATTAGAAGAACAGCTTCGCATTGTAGATGACCGTAGAATCTGGGTAATTGCGGAGGCACTTCGTCGTGGCATGAATTATGACAGAATTCATGAGATTACCATGATTGACCACTGGTTTATTGATAAACTGGCAATTCTTGTGGAGATGGAAGAAGCTTTAAGAAAAGAACCTCTGACCATAGATTTACTAAAAGAAGCAAAACGTATCGAATTCCCGGACAGCGTCATTGCAGAGCTGACTGGAAAAACAGAAAAAGAAATTCACGATATGCGCTACGATAACGGCATTGTAGCAGCATATAAGATGGTAGATACCTGTGCAGCAGAATTTGAGGCAACCACACCATATTACTATTCTGTATATGGCAGCGAAAACGAAGCGGCAGAGACCCATCCAAACAAAAAAGTATTAGTTCTTGGTTCCGGTCCAATTCGTATCGGACAGGGTATCGAATTCGACTATTGTTCTGTACACAGCACCTGGGCATTTGCCAAGGAAGGCTGGGAAACAGTCATTGTAAATAACAATCCGGAAACAGTATCTACAGACTTTGATATTGCAGACAAGTTATATTTTGAACCTCTGACACCGGAGGATGTAGAAGCAATTGTTAATATAGAAAAACCGGATGGTGCGGTAGTACAGTTTGGTGGACAGACCGCCATTAAATTAACAGAAAGCCTGATGAAGATGGGAGTTAAGATTCTCGGAACAAAGGCAGAAGATGTAGACGCAGCAGAAGACCGGGAATTATTTGACAAGATTCTGGAAGAAACAGAAATCCCAAGAGCAGCCGGGGGAACTGTATTTACAGCAGAAGAAGCGAAAGAAGTTGCCCACCGCTTAGGATATCCGGTACTTGTTCGTCCTTCCTATGTATTAGGCGGACAGGGTATGAAGATTGCCTTTAGTGATGAAGAAATCGAAGAATTTATTGGAATTATCAACCGAATTGCCCAGGACCATCCAATCCTTGTAGATAAATATTTACAGGGAAAAGAAATCGAAGTAGATGCAGTATGTGATGGAACAGATATTTTGATTCCGGGTATTATGGAACATATTGAGCGTACAGGGGTACATTCCGGTGATAGTATTTCTGTTTACCCTGCACCAACGATTAGTGAAGAAGTAAAGGAAATGATTGTGGAATATACCAAGCGTCTTGCGAAAGCATTGCATGTCGTTGGTTTAATTAATATCCAGTTTATTGTCATGGATGAACAGGTATATGTGATTGAAGTAAATCCACGTTCTTCCAGAACCGTGCCATATATCAGCAAGGTAACAGGTATTCCAATTGTTGACCTTGCAACAAAAGTTATTATCGGTGAGACAATCCGTGGCATGGGATATGAGCCGGGATTAGCTCCAACTGCAGATTATATTGCAATTAAGATGCCGGTATTCTCTTTTGAGAAGCTTCGCGGTGCGGAAATTTCCTTAGGACCGGAAATGAAATCCACTGGTGAGTGTCTTGGTATTGCAACTACCTTTAATGAAGCACTTTACAAAGCTTTCTTAGGAGCCGGGGTACAGCTTCCAAAACATAAACAGATGATTATGACTGTTAAGGATGCAGACAAGCCGGAAGCTGTTGGTGTTGCAAAGCGTTTTGAAGCTCTTGGCTATAAGATTTACGCAACAAGAAGTACTGCGAAATATTTACAGGAGCATGGCGTGAATGCCCTTCGTGTTAATAAGATTACTCAGGAATCACCAAACGTTATGGACTTGATCTTAGGACATAAGATTGACCTTGTAATCGATACCCCAACTCAGGGAAATGGTGATAAGAGCCGTGATGGTTTCTTAATCCGTCGAAATGCCATTGAGACAGGTGTATATTGTATCACTGCAATGGATACAGCCAATGCCCTTGCAAGAAGCTTAGAGACAGCAACTAAGGAACTGACTCCAATTGATATTGCAAAAGTGAAAAATATATAAGAAAAGTATTAGCGTCAGAAATCTCGATAACTACAAAAACCCAAATATCAGGAAACATGTGTACCTGATGTTTGGGCTTTTTTTTGTTAAAATCAATAAAAAACGATGTTATATAACATAGAAGATGTACAAAAGTACCATAATGTGGTATGATAATAGGAAATAAGTAACAGAAAAAGTGGCATAATTATTTTATTGAAATGCAAAGGAGAAATAAAAATGCAGTTAGTGTACACCAATGACTTATGTATCGGATGTAATAAATGCATTCGGGCATGCAGCTGCATAGGAGCGAATATTGCAACAACAGTTAATGGAAAAGATCGTATTGATGTAGACGAGAAGAAATGTATTGCATGTGGAGCCTGTCTTGATGCCTGTGAACATGGTGCTAGAGAATTTAATGACGATACTGAGCAATTCTTTGAGGATTTAAAAAGAGGTGAAAGAATATCAATTCTTATTGCACCAGCATTTTTGGCAAACTATCCGAGAGAATATGAATCTGTATTAGGTGGATTAAAAGCTCTTGGAGTGAATCGTATGATAAGCGTATCCTTTGGCGCGGATATTACAACCTGGGGCTATTTAAATTATGTACAGCAGAATAATTTTGTAGGTGGAATTTCCCAGCCCTGTCCAGCAATTGTAGGATATATTGAACGTTATGCACCGGAATTATTACCAAAGCTGTTTCCAGTGCAGAGTCCGATGATGTGTGCTGCAATATATGCGAAAAAAGAAATGGGAATTACTGATAAGCTGGCGTTTATCAGCCCATGTATTGCAAAGAAGAATGAGATTGATGACCCGAATAATCGTGGGTATATCACATATAATGTAACCTTTGACCATTTAATGAAATACGTGAAACAGAATCATATTTCAGGCAGTCTTTGTAAAGATGAAATTGAATACGGACTTGGCTCTGTTTATCCAATGCCAGGCGGCTTGAAAGAGAATGTTTACTGGTTCTTAGGAGAAGATGTTTATATCCGTCAGGTAGAGGGCGAGAAGCATGTATATCATTATTTGCAGAAAAATAAGAATGATATTGCAGCAGGCAAAACGAAATTCCTGTTTTTAGATGCGTTAAACTGTGGGGAAGGATGTCTTTACGGAACAGCGGTAGAGCCTGAGAAAGCGGAAACAGACGAAGCCTTTTACAATATACAGCAGATTAAGGCTGCAAGTAAGAAGAATGGTGGTGGAAGCACCTGGTCTAAGAAACTGACACCGGCACAGCGTTTGAAAAAGCTGAATAAACAGTTTGCAAAATTAAACTTAAATGATTACCTCAGAAAATATACAGACCGTTCTAAGGAATGTGAATATCATTTACCAGGCAGAGAGGAACTGAATCAGATTTATCAGGATATGAATAAAACAACAGCAGAATCCCAGAAAATTAATTGCGGCTGCTGTGGATATGAAACCTGTTATGATATGGCATGTGCGATTAATAATGGATTCAGCCGTAAAGAAAACTGTATTCATTTTATTAAGAGCGAAGTAGAAGAGGAAAAGAATCATGCCCTTGCCCTTGCTGAACAGGTGCGTATAGAAAACGATGAAATTCAGGAACAGAAGGAAAAAACGATTGCTACGATTGATGAAGTAAATACATTGTTTGAAAATCTGTATCAGTCAGTGGATGATATGGCAGATGGCAATGAAAGCAATGCAAATGAGAGTACCCAGATTTCGACTGAAGTGCAGAATGTTATCCAGTTCTGTGAGAAGTTAAGTGATTCTATGCATCAGATTGAATTATTGATGGATGAATTAGAGGAAAATAATAATGAAGTAGTTTCGATTGCTTCCCAGACAAACCTGCTTGCGTTAAATGCAAGTATTGAGGCAGCCCGTGCGGGTGAGGCAGGCCGGGGATTTGCAGTAGTTGCAGACCAGATTAATGTCTTGGCAACAGGTTCCAAAGATACTGCATCTAAGAGTAATGACAATCAGACCAAGATATTAGCGTCTATTCGCGAGATTTTAAAAGAAACAACAGACTTAATGGCAGTTGTTGCAAAGGTAAATGACAGAACACAGAATCTTGCAGCAGCAACACAACAGATTGCAGCCTCCTCAGATGTGATTCGCCAGACCGCCAACAGTGTAAAAGAACGATTGGAAGATTTGGCAGGAAATTAATGACTTATAATAAAAAGCGTATCAGGAAAACCGGGGAAAATTGATTTTCTTGATACGCTTTTCGTATATATTTTAATAAGGGAAAGAGAGATATTTATTGGGTAAATGAAAAGATAGGGATTAAACGTAAGGGATGTAGTCTAATCCAAACATAGCAGCGACTCCTGCACCGATTGCTACACCGTTTTTTTCAAATGCTGTTTTGATAGCTTTAAACATAAGTTATTCCTCCTTTAAACTAATTATTATATTCTAGGGTTTTATTGATTTCGGTTTTTATCAGTTCCTTCTGACAGATATTATCTTATCGCAAAGAAAAAAGAAATTTTAGATATAAAATTAACAAAAACTTGGGCGATATTGACCTTTTGAATTGCATCTAAAGAAATAGTAAACTATAATGAAAGTGGAATTTATAAAATGGTAAGAATTGGATAAAAAAGTTTAGAAAGAGTTTAGAGAAACAATGCTTATGGAAAATAGAAGAGCATCAGAAAAATATCGTGAAGTATATGTAATATAGAAAAATTATAAGGAGAAAGTTATGCAGATACAAAACAACACTTACGAAAATGTAACGCTACAGCCTGACCTCGGATTTGACATCCGGTTTGTTACAATGAATCATAATTCTCCCTTTCACTGGCACAGGGAGCTGGAAATCCTTTATATCCTAAATGGCCATGCAACGGTCAACATGGATGGAGAAAAATATGAACTGAATCCCTTGGATGCCATAGTAATTGATTTTTCAAAGGTACATGAAGTTTTGTATCAGCTGCCACAGACGATGGGAATCTGTATTCATATTTCAAGAAGATTAATGTACCGGGCACTAGAGCAGCCGGAGTTGGTGAGTATCCAGTGCGCAGATAAACATCTGACACCAGAACAACGGGATACCTATAATGAAATTTGTGAAGCGTTAAAGAAAATAACAATTCTTTATGTAAATCAGGAAAGCACCTATAAGCTGCGGAGTACAGCGTTAATATTAGAAATTATGGCATGCCTGATAGAAACATTTACAGCTCCGGTAGCGCAGTCGGTATCTGAGACAAAAACTGGAACTATGGGACGCTTAGAGCAGATTTGCGATTATGTAGAGCATCATTATAAAGAAGAAATAATCCTGCAGGATGCCGCAGATGAGCTTGGACTAAACAGGGAATATTTCTGTCGTTTTTTTAAACAGAATATAGGTGTATCCTTTATCAAATATGTGAATCAGGTAAGAATCAATCATATTTATCAAGATATTCTGCATACCGATGACAGTATTCAGGAAATAACAGAGCGGCACGGCTTTTTTAATCAGAAGCTTTTTTATCGTATGTTTAAAGAGCGTTATGATTGCACACCAAGGGAGGCAAGGAATATGGCACGGAATAATCCGTATATGTAATAGAATAAATCAGTAGTTAAACTTTAAGGTAATAATTTGGAAGAATGTTGTGGCTTTCAAATTGTTACCTTTTTAATATAAGGTATTGACATGTCTGTAAATATGCTGTATATATCTATATATACAGATGATATACACGAAAGAAAAAAATAAGTGCCTTATCTTCTGTGTCAGATATGCTTCATGAAAATAAACTTTATATGATGTATAGTAGCGTACAAAGCATATTTGTACATGCAGAATGAATGTTTTTGGATGAGGGAAAGGTATGATTGACAATATGGGAACAGAGAGAAATGAAAATGCAGTAGACACATTAGAGATGACAAAATATCTGGGAGGATTTTATTTGCAGGAAATGACAATGAGTCTTCCAAAGGGATATATTATGGGACTGGTTGGTCCGAATGGTTCCGGAAAAACAACCCTGCTTCATTTGCTTTTGGGACTTTATAAACCGACAAAAGGAACTGTAATGATTGATGGAATGACCTATGAGGAGGATGAGAAAAGCATCCGTGAGGATGTGGGAGTTGTTTTACAGGAGCGGTTATTTGAGGATTATCGCAGTCTGCAGGAAAATGGGGACTATTATGGAAAGTATTATAAAAATTATGACGCAGAGCTTCTGGCAAAGCAGTTAAAGCGTTTCGAATTAGATACGAATCGCAAATATAAAGGATTATCCAAGGGAGAAGAATTAAAGTTCCAGTTTGCCTTTGCATTGGCACATAAACCAAAGTTATTACTTTTGGATGAGCCAACCGGTAATTTTGACCCGGAATTTCGGGAGGAGTTTTTAATTTTGTTAAAAGAATTTATTGCAGACGGAGAACACAGTGTAATTTTGGCAACACATTTAACAGAAGATCTGGATAAGATGGCGGATTACATTACTTATCTGGAAAAAGGGAAGATGCTTTTTTCACTGGATATTGAAGAAATGAAGGAACGGTACCGGATTGTAGCGGGAGACTCTTACAAACTGAAATTGCTGCCGGAGGAAAATGTGATTCATATGGAAATCGGAGAATATGGTTCCAAAGCACTGGTACGTCACAGAAGACGTTTTACCTATGAAGGATTGCAGGTAAATTATCCAACGATAGAGGAATTGATGTACTTTATTACCAAAAGAAAAGGCGAATGGAATTACGACTAGCTTATTTAGAGAGGGAAGAAAAATGTTAAAAAAAGTAATGTATGATTATTTGGGATATTTAAAATGGGGAAATATCAGAAAAGTTTATTCAAATATTGGAACATGGTGGATTTATCTGTATATGCTGACAATTTTTCCGTTACTTACGGATATAGATGAAAGCAGCGGACTGGTAGCTTATTATATATTGATAATACCTTTATTATATGCGATTATGACACTTTCGGTTGTACCAATGAAACTTCCGAAGCAGATGTTTTTATGTCCAATGGAGGAGTGGGAGCGAAGAAAATATATACATACGTTATTTGCAGTCAGGCTGCTGATACCATTTCTTGCCAGTATAATAGGAAACTTTTTTGTACTTTTAATGAAAAAGGGGCATCCGTTGATTCTTTTTCTCCAGATATTGGCACTAATGTCTTTACTGCTTTGCGGTTCAATAACCACCTGGGAGGGCAGTATCTGGAGCAGTCAGGAAATTGGTAATGTAAAACGTGTGAAAGACAAAAGATTAAAGGGGTTACTTGTAATCAATATTCTTGGAATGGTAGGTTCGATTATAGTAATGGTTGCCAATATAACAACGATGGAAAAGGTTACAGCATTAACAATGGGAGACGGTATTTTTGTTGGCTTTTCTACGATAATACTGGTTGTTTTAGATGTGTTAGTTGTACGTTATTATCCGGTGATTGTGGAAATGGCGGTGGATTATGAGCAGACAATGAAATTGGAGAAAAATCCGGCAAAAGGGTAAATTAGATTTTGTGATTTGTGAAAAGGAAAAGCGAGGAAAAAGATGAAGATAATCATACAACCCCAAGGGACACTTGCGATATATGAGCAGATTGTAAATCAGTTGAAAAATGCGATAGTGACTCACGAATTAAAGGCAGGAGAAGCATTGCCGTCTATCCGGGCTTTGGCAGGAGAACTGCAGGTTAGTGTTATCACGACAAAGCGTGCTTATGAAGAATTGGAAAAGGAAGGATTAATACGCTCTGTGGCTGGAAAAGGCTTTTATGTCTGCGAATATAATACAGATTATTTACGGGAGAAGCAGCTTATGATGATAGAAGAACGTCTGGCAGAATTAATTGCAGGAGCCAAAGGTGCAGGTTTAACCTGTGAAGAATTTATAGAAATGGCAGAAACCATGTATCAGGCAGAGGAAAACTAGAGATGTGATATCAACAATAGTTTCTGAAACAATGATGATAGGAAGAAAGGATAAAAGGATGATACTGGAATTTGAGCATGTAACCGGAAATTCAAAAAAATTTCATTTAGAGGACATTAGTTTTTCTCTGCCGGCGGGATACATTATGGGACTTGCAGGAAAGAATGGAGCAGGAAAGACGACTTTGATTGATTATATTGTAAATCCCAAGAAACAATATCAGGGAAGCATAAAAATTGCAGGGGAAGATATACATAGCAGGCATACTTATATCAATAATAAAATTGGTTTTATATCGGAAGAAAACCAATTTCTTAAGGAACGTTCAGCTATGCAGAATGCAGAAATCTTAAGTGTTTTTTATCAAGAATGGGATATGGATTTGTTTCGGAATGCATTAAAGAAAATGGAACTTAGTGAAAAAAGAGTAGTTGGAAAAATGTCCAGAGGAGAGTTGATGAAATTCCAGATGGCATTTGCGATGGCTCACAGACCAGTGCTTTACTTATTAGATGAAGCAACTGCAGGAATGGATCCGGTATTTCGAATTGACTTTTTTAAGATGCTGCATGAAGTTATTGCAACGGAAGAAGCATCTGTACTTATGACAAGTCATATTCAGGATGAGATGGCGCAGAAAATGGATTATGTAGGCGTGTTAGAGCGGGGAAGAATCAGCTCTTTTGGGGAAGGGATTGATATCTTGAAATAGGAAATGGGATGGAAACTGACCCCTTTATAAAAAAAGAGCCAGATTTTAAAAATTTAGATATGAAAAGCGGGAGATGAAAAAATGAGAGTTTCAGCGAAGGAAATACGGCAGGAGCAAAAAGAAATAATAAAAAAATTTTATAAAGATTTTCTGTCCTGGAAAGCAGATAATGTGGGGATGTGGATTCTGGCGGGGATGGTAGAAGTTATCTATGGAATACTTATGATGATTCCCCTAGAAGAACTTTTTAAGGAAAGACAGATGTTTGGAATTTTGCTTTTGGTGGGGATGTTAGGTCCATATTTATACTTGCTTCCGTATATTATTTTTTCAGAAGAGAGAAAACAGTATAGAATCTATGAAAAAATAAAATATCTTCCTGTGGATAAAAAAATGGTGCAGCAGATTCGTGTGGAAAAGCTTATCCGGTTTGTAATAAAAATTTTTCCAATTATGGCAGCATTGCACCTGGGAATGTCATTTCTTACGATGCACCGCCTGACGATTTGGAATTTTGTATATATAATTTGTTATGGTTTGATAGGTCCGATTCTTATGAATCTGCCGATAGCGTGGTATGAAAAGTAGAAAGGGGAATAAAAAAGATGATATTAATGGTATTTGGGATATTCGAATTGGGAATTATAATAGGGATGCTTTGGTCTTAAAAAACTCCGGGGTAGGAATTTGTAGATAAATTCTCAACTCCGGAGTTTTGTTTCATATTCAGTATAATATGAAAATAAAGTGCTGTTATAGCAGGTTGTGAAATAGGTCGTCGGATTCTTCCTGTCGGCGTCGCTCTACGATTTTCATTTTTTTCTCACGGAAGCGTCGAACCGTTTCTTTGATTAAATCATCAGCCACGAATTGTTTCAAGGTTTCTGCATCAATATGAATACGATTATCCATTGTTTTCATGATATCTTTAATTTTAAACTTCTTCTGAATGTCGATGTCACTTAAGTCATATAGCTGATTGTCCTCGAAGGATAAAATCATAGGGTATAGGAAGTTGTCCGGATTTTCCTGGACAATCAAGCCCTTAGAACCATCAGTAAGGTCAATGCATGCACCATTTGGAAGAATCTGAATGCTGACAGATAAGGCATTCACAACTCTTGAATTATATACAGAAGTATTGCTGCGTAAATGCTTAATAGCTGCCAGTTCAGAAATAGGCGCTTTGTTAATATTCATGGCAGTCAGTCTGTCGAATTTGTCTGCAACCTTTAAGATATCAACAAAAAGCTTTAAGGCAGGTGCGGTATCTTCCGAAACATTACGGTTTCTGGAGAAAATCATCAGCCGCATGACGTCCATGGTAAGGGCAGATAAATCGGAAACAGATAAAAGAGGTTCCATGGTGTGAAAACCTTTTTCTAAGTTAAGCTGAATAACCTCTTCGTCTTCATCTGCTAATTCTTCACCCTTTTCTAAAATAGTATGTGGAACATAAAGGTAACCAAAATCATATAAAAGAGCAGCACTGATTAAGGAAACAGACTGCTCCTTATTCAGCCGAAGTGTATTTGAAATCATTGCTGTAAGGATAGCAACGCTAATTGCATGCTTGTAAACAAAGTCAACAGAGCTTCGCAGGTTCTGGGTGAAATGAAGCTTATGGTCTAATACACCATAATGCATGTAAATATTTTCGGCAAGCTCAGGAATGCTGGCGATGCCTTTTGCCTTTTGAAGTCTGTCCATGTCATCCTTTAACTTGAACATGTAAATCGTCTGGAACTGTTCAAATTCCAATTCTTCCTTAGTAATAGGAGGAACTGGTTCTGCCGGTTCAAGAATAAAAAGACCAATAAGTCCGAAGTTTTCCACACTGTTAATACCCTGTAAGGTAAGCTTCGTATTGCGTTCATAGAGAAGAACACCCATCTTATTATAGATTGGCTTTGCTAAACGCATTCCAGGTTTTAGTTCATTTGTTTTTACAAATAGCATAATAATAACCTTACCTTTCCGTAACTTGTCTAACAAAAACTGTACCATATATATCAAATAATAGCATATTGAAAGGTTGAAAACAATCTGATATTATGAAAAAAGTAATGAAAATTGTATGAAAAAGGCATAAAATTGTAAAAAATTACTAAATGCCTGACAGGTAATTTGAGAGATGCTGGATTCAGGAGTAATATAAGATTATAGTACAGAAACACGGCTGGTGTTAGAGAGGACGTGGTTATTTATATGAAGGGTGTATTTATAAAGAGAATCATGGCAGTAATGATACTGCTGTGCTGTTTTTCTGTGACAACGGCATATGCGGACGTTACACAGGAAGATATTGATAATGCGAAAGAACAGATTGATAATTTACAGGAACAGAAGGATGAAGCAGAGGATGCGGTAGACAGTATTCGTGACAAAAAGGATGAATATGAGAACGAACTCAATTCGCTGAACGGACAGATGACGAATATTGTTACTTCTATGAATGAACTGGAAACAAAGCTTGAAGAGAAACAGGCAGAAATTGCCAAGGCAGAAGAGACCCTTGCAAAAGCAGAAGAACGGTCGGACAAGCAGTATGAGGATATGAAGCTGCGTATCCAGTTTATGTATGAAAATGGCAGTGAGTCCATGTTAGAAATGCTATTTGCATCCGAATCAATCAGTGAATTTTTGAATCGGACAGAATATATTTCAAACATTAACAAATATGACAGAGATATGTTAGAACAATTTCAGGAACTTCAGCAGCAGATAAAAGAACAAAAGACAGCACTGGAAGAGGATGAGGCAGAGCTTCTGGTAATGGCAGAGGAAATGAAAGAAAAGCAGAAGCAGGTAAATAGTCTGATACATACTGCCAAGGCGAATATTGAGCAGACTTCAGGGGAATTGGAGGATGCAAAAACTGATGTGGAAAAGCTGGAAGATAAGATTGCAAAAATGGAAGCCTATGAGCAGGAATTAGAATTGCAAAAGGCAAGGGAAGATGCAGCACGTTTAGCAGCCATTAAAGAGCAGGAAGCAGAGGATACTTCCGGAGTAGTTTATGTGCCACAGGAGAGTGACCAGTATCTGTTAGGAGCAATTATTCAGTGCGAGGCAGAGGGGGAACCCTATGAAGGAAAACTTGCGGTAGGAAGTGTTATTATGAATCGTGTAAAAAGCTCCTACTTTCCGAATACAATTTCCGGTGTAATTTATCAGAGCGGGCAGTTTTCGCCGGTGGCCAGCGGACGTTTTGCTTATCGGCTGGAAGCAGGAGTTAATGAAACCTGTCTGAAAGCTGCGCAGGAAGTTCTTGATGGTAAAATTACAGTTAAGTGCCTGTTCTTTAGAAGGAATAATGGAATTATTGAAGGAACAGTAATAGGAAATCATGTTTTTTACTAGAAGTTATGAATTATGTCTGAAAGTATAAATTTCTGATATGGTTCATAGAAAGGTTTAAAGGATAAGACATCATAAATAAGTTATATAGTTGAAAAATTGAAAGTACTGCAATAAGTGGAAAAGCGGTTTTTGTGGAAAGTACACAAAAATCGCTTCTTTTTTTGGAAAAATGGGAAAATACAATGATAATTTTTTAACAAGTTGAGGCGGTAAAATAGGAAGAAAGGACGATGTAAGCGGTTACACAAAAGTTTACATATATGAAATAATAATAAAGTTATTGCAATTGAATTTAAAATATGTTAGCATAAAAAAGTATCTAGAAGCTTGAAAAATGGCTGATGACATAGGTTTTTTTCAGAACATTAAAAAGAAAAGAGTAGATTTAACTGAAAGGTTCGAATTTATTTTTTTTATGGAAAGATTGTTAAAAAATTAACGGCATTTTTCGGCAAGTTTTATTTGAGAAGGAGACGAGAAGATGGCACAGAAAGTAGTTTTAGCAGGCGCATGCCGTACTGCAATTGGTAGAATGGGTGGAGCATTAAGCAACGTTCCAGCAGCAGAATTAGGAGCAATCGTTATTAAAGAAGCATTAAACAGAGCAGGTGTAAAACCAGAACAGGTTGACGAAGTATTAATGGGTTGTGTAATTCAGGCAGCACAGGGACAGAACGTTGCACGTCAGGCATCTATCAAAGCTGGTTTACCAATCGAAGTACCAGCAGTCACATTAAACGTTGTTTGTGGTTCCGGTTTAAAATGCGTTAATGAAGCAGCAACACAGATTTTATCAGGACAGGCTGATATCGTTGTTGCAGGTGGTATGGAAAATATGTCACTTGCTCCATATG
The DNA here is from genome assembly GCA_964390485.1 of uncultured Roseburia sp. Lineage (GTDB taxonomy): Bacteria > Bacillota > Clostridia > Lachnospirales > Lachnospiraceae > Roseburia. Next base: position 40,419 of record CAYMIS010000013.1, read on the forward strand.
CTATGACAAAAGCTCGTTTTGGATATCGTATGAACAATGCAACAATCATCGATACAATGGTAAACGATGCATTAACAGATGCATTCAATCACTACCACATGATGATTACAGCAGAGAACGTATGTGATAAATATGGCATTACTCGTGAAGAGTTAGATGCATTTGCAGCAGACAGCCAGCAGAAATGTGAAAAGGCTATGGCAGCAGGTAAATTCGATGATGAAATCGTTCCTGTTCCGGTTAAAGTTAAGAAAGAAGTTGTAGACTTCGTGAAAGACGAAGGACCACGTGCAGGTGTGACAGCAGAAAGCCTTGGTGCATTAAAATGCTGTTCAGGAAAAGAAGGCGGACTTATCACAGCTGGTAACGCTTCCGGTATTAACGATGGTGCTGCAGCAATCGTTGTTATGAGCGAAGAAAAAGCAAAAGAACTTGGTGTTACACCAATGGCTACATGGGTAGCTGGTGCACTTGGTGGTGTTGAACCAGAAATCATGGGTGTTGGACCTGTAGCTTCTACAAGAAAAGTATTAGACAGAACAGGTTTAACAATTGATGATATCGACTTAATCGAAGCAAACGAAGCTTTTGCTGCACAGTCTATCGCTGTTGCAAGAGACTTAAACTTCGATATGTCTAAAGTAAATGTAAACGGTGGTGCAATCGCACTTGGACATCCGGTAGGAGCTTCAGGATGCCGTATCCTTGTTACATTATTACACGAAATGCAGAGAAGCGGAGCTAACAGAGGTCTTGCTACACTTTGTATCGGTGGTGGAATGGGCTGCTCTACAATCGTTGAGAAGTACTAATTCATTACATAATTATGTCAATAACGCATAAACTTCCCCGGGCAGGTATCAAGCCTCCCCGGGATTTGTGCGGTAAACGTCCGGTAGTGTCCGGATATAATAAAAAATAGGAAGACGCTCTTCCACAATTATTAAAAAACAGGAGGAACAACAATGAAAGTTGGAGTAATTGGTGCAGGAACAATGGGTGCTGGTATTGCACAGGCATTTGCACAGACAGAAGGATATGAAGTATATTTATGCGATATTAATGAAGAATTCGCAGCAAATGGTAAAAATAGAATTGCAAAAGGTTTTGCAAAAAGAGTAGAAAAAGGCAAAATGGCACAGGAAGATGCTGATAAGATTCTTGCTAAAATCACAACAGGTGTTAAAACAATCTGTACAGATGCTGATTTAGTAGTAGAAGCTGCTCTTGAAGTTATGGACATTAAGAAACAGACATTCAAAGAGTTACAGGACATCGTTCCAGCGAACTGTATCTTTGCTACAAATACATCTTCTCTTTCCATTACAGAGATTGGTGCAGGACTTGACAGACCAGTAATCGGTATGCATTTCTTCAACCCAGCTCCAGTTATGAAATTAATCGAAGTTATCAAAGGTGAAAATACACCAGATGACGTAAGAGACAGAATTGTAGAAGTTTCCAAAGAAATCGGAAAAACACCGGTAGAAGTGAATGAAGCTGCTGGTTTCGTTGTAAACAGAATCTTAATCCCAATGATTAACGAAGGTATCGGAATCGTAGCTGACGGTGTTGCATCTGTTGAAGGTGTAGACACAGCTATGAAGCTTGGTGCAAACCATCCAATGGGACCATTAGAGTTAGGTGATTTAGTTGGTCTTGATATCTGCCTTGCAATCATGAACGTATTATATGATGAAACAGGCGATCCAAAATACCGTCCACATCCATTATTAAAGAAAATGGTACGTGCAGGTAAATTAGGACGTAAGACAGGAATCGGATTCTACGATTACAGCAAGTAAGCGCTGATTTATATGCTGATATCTGTTATTAAGATAACGTATATAAGGTTCATGCGAGGATAAGTAAATTCATAAGAAATAAATTTCGTATTGTTTATAGAAATTCGCATGAACTTAACATAACCTATTAAAAACAAAGAAAGAAGGAGTTAATAAATCATGGATTTCTCTTTAGATAAAAAACATGAAATGGCGAGAGCTCTTTTCAGAGATTTCGCTGAAAATGAAGTAAAACCACTGGCTCAGGAAGTAGACGAGACAGAAGAATTCCCAATGGAAACAGTAAAGAAAATGCAGAAATTAGGTTTCATGGGAATCCCAGTACCAAAGGAGTACGGCGGACAGGGTTGTGACCCACTTACATACATTATGTGTGTTGAAGAATTATCAAAAGTTTGTGGTACAACAGGTGTTATCGTATCTGCACATACATCTCTTTGTGTAGATCCAATTATGACATATGGTACAGAAGAACAGAAACAGAAATACGTTAGAGCACTTGCTACAGGTGAAAAGCTTGGTGCATTCGCTTTAACAGAGCCAGGCGCTGGTACAGATGCTCAGGGAGCTCAGACAAAAGCTGTTTTAGATGGCGATGAATGGGTATTAAATGGTTCTAAATGCTTTATCACAAACGGTAAAGTAGCTGACGTTTACATTGTTATTGCAATCACAAGCGTTACAGAAGATAAGAGAGGCAGAAAGAAGAAAAACTTCTCAACATTTATCGTAGAAAAAGGAACACCAGGATTCTCCTTCGGAACAAAAGAGAAGAAGATGGGTATCCGTGGTTCATCTACATATGAATTAATTTTCGAAGACTGCAGAATTCCAAAGGAAAACTTATTAGGTGCAGAAGGAAAAGGTTTCCCAATCGCTATGCATACTCTTGATGGTGGACGTATTGGTATCGCAGCTCAGGCACTTGGTATTGCAGAAGGTGCTTTAGAAAGAGCAGTTGCTTATACAAAAGAAAGAAAACAGTTTGGACGTGCAATCGCAGCTCAGCAGAATACACAGTTCAAATTAGCTGATATGGCAACAAGAGTAGAAGCTGCTCAGTTACTTGTTTACAAAGCAGCAATGGCAAAGGCTACACAGAAAAACTACTCTGTAGAAGCAGCTCAGGCACTTGGTATTGCAGAAGGTGCTTTAGAAAGAGCAGTTGCTTATA
>CAYMIS010000013.1:43497-43850 GCA_964390485.1 uncultured Roseburia sp.
TTTACAAAGCAGCAATGGCAAAGGCTACACAGAAAAACTACTCTGTAGAAGCAGCAATGGCTAAATTATTCGCAGCAGAAACAGCAATGGCTGTTACAACAGAAGTTGTTCAGTTATTCGGTGGATACGGATACATTCGTGAATACGATGTAGAACGTATGATGCGTGATGCTAAGATCACAGAAATCTACGAAGGAACAAGCGAAGTTCAGAGAATGGTAATTTCTGGTGCAGTATTGAAATAATCGCAATACAATCTGCGTATGCAATAAATAAAAAATATTAAGGAGAAAAATATCGTGAAGATAGTTGTATGTATTAAACAGGTACCTGATACAAAAGGCGGCGTTAAA
>CAYMIS010000014.1:0-42581 GCA_964390485.1 uncultured Roseburia sp.
GTGCAGTAGACCTTGACTTAAAGAGCAAAGTGCGTAATGGTAAGCTTTATGTTGACCAGGGTATTATCGCTGGTTGTGCCGGTGGTGGATTTGAAAACATCTGTGATGCGGCAGACATCTTAAAGGGTGCAAGCATCGGACCGGACGAGTTTACTTTAAGCGTATATCCTGCAAGTACACCGGTATATATGGAATTAGTGAAAAACGGAGCCGTTGCAACCTTAATGCAGACAGGTGCAATTGTGAAAACAGCATTCTGTGGACCATGTTTCGGTGCAGGAGACACACCTGCAAACAACGCATTCTCCATCCGTCACTCTACCAGAAACTTCCCGAACAGAGAAGGCTCTAAGGTGCAGAAGGGACAGGTGGCATCTGTTGCACTTATGGATGCTCGTTCTATTGCAGCAACAGCAGCGAATAAGGGTTACTTAACAGCAGCAACAGATATGGATGTTGATTACAGCAAGCCAAAATATTTCTTTGATAAAACAATTTACGAAAACCGTGTATTTGACAGCAAGGGTGAGGCAGACCCAAGTGTAGAAATCCAGTTTGGACCAAATATCAAGGACTGGCCGGCAATGAGTGCGTTACCGGAGAACATGGTATTAAAGGTAGTTTCTGAAATCCATGACCCTGTAACAACAACAGATGAGTTAATTCCATCCGGAGAAACATCTTCCTTCCGTTCAAACCCATTAGGACTGGCTGAATTTGCACTTTCCAGAAAAGATCCACTTTACGTTGGCCGTGCAAAAGAAATCCAGAAGGCTCAGAAGGCAGTGGAAGAAGGTACATGTCCGGTAGAAGCAGTAGATGAACTTAAGGCTGTTATGGAAGCAGTTAGTGCGAAATTCCCAGAAGCAGGAAAAGGCAATATCGGCTTCGGAAGCACAATTTTTGCAGTAAAACCGGGGGATGGTTCAGCCAGAGAACAGGCAGCATCCTGTCAGAAGGTATTAGGCGGATGGGCAAACATCGCAAATGAATATGCAACAAAGAGATATCGTTCGAACTTAATTAACTGGGGTATGCTTCCATTCATTATCCCAGAAGGCGAGCTTCCATTTAAGAACCTTGACTACTTATTCCTTCCAAATATCCGTAAGGCAGTGGAAGAGAAGCAGTCAGAAATTACAGCATATGTTGTAAAAGACGGGGCATTAGAAGAATTTAAACTTCATATTGATGCATTAACAGATGATGAGCGTGAAATCATCTTAAAAGGATGTCTGATTAACTACTATAGAGGTTAATTACCATAAAAGAGCGTAAACTAAGAAAAGCAGTATGGAATCTTAGTTTACGCTTTTTCATATGGATAACTTCGGAATAAAGAGCACACTTTTGCACCAAGAGACCTTTGCAAATTTTCAGATTAATAGTACAATAATACTATAAAACGGCAATATGGGAGGAAGAATTTTGAACGACGGAAAACAACGGGAACCATTGATACAGAAGAAGGGTGACGATAGACAGGCAATCGATATGAAGCGGATTGTGAGTATCTCACTGGCAGTGTTTATTACCTTCTGCTGTTGTATTTTATTTTTCTTTGTAATCTACCGCTATCATGGATTTGCGGATTATTGGAAGAATCTGGTATTTATATTGCAGCCAATTATTATTGGACTGGTACTGGCATATCTGCTGAATCCGGTCATGAAGTTTGTGGAAGGAAAGACAGCAAAAATTTTAAAAGGAAAAGTAAAACTAAAAAGTGATAAAAAAATTGCAGCTACGTCTAGGATTGTTGGAATTACAGGCGCACTGCTGTTTCTATTTGGTGTAATATTTATATTGCTGGCAGCAATTTTACCGGCAGTTTCTACTAGTATTGCAGACCTGGTAAAAACCCTTCCGGAACAGGTAAATGCATTAATAGCCTGGGTTTATGAGATTGCAGAAGGGGATAGTGAATTTGCCCACCTGGCAGAAGAGATTATTAACCGCACCAGTGCATTCTTTGAGTCATGGATTACAGATTATCTGCTGCCACAGGCAGAAAAGTATATTTCGTCCATTACCAGTGGTGTTATTGCCAGTGTAAAATTTATTTTAAATATTTTAGTGGGATTAATTGTTTCTGTCTATGTTATGGCAAGTCAGGAGAAATTTGCAGGACAGGCAAAGAAGATTCTGTATGCAGCATTTAAACCTGTTCAGGCGAATGTCATCATAAAAGTTGTTAGAAAAAGTAACAGCATTTTCGGTGGATTTATTAGCGGTAAAATACTGGATTCTGCGATAATTGGTGTAATTGCATATATTGTTTTAGCAATTATGAAAATGCCGGATACAGTTTTGGTGGCAGTAATTGTAGGGGTTACTAATGTTATTCCATTTTTTGGTCCTTTTATTGGAGCGATTCCATCCTTTATAATAATCGTGCTGCAAAATCCAATGCAGGGAATCTATTTCCTGATTTTTATAGTTATTTTACAGCAGATTGATGGTAATATCATTGGACCAAAGATTCTCGGTGATTCAACAGGCTTGTCTTCTTTCTGGGTTGTTTTTGCAATTATGATATTTGGTGGACTCTGGGGATTCCTTGGAATGCTGTTGGGTGTACCACTTATGGCAGTGATTTATTATATTGTGCAGAGTGTGGTTTCCTATCTTCTGAAAAAGCGCGGTATACCGGATTCAGAGATAGATTATGTACATCTTAAGAGCATTGACAAGTATTCGAATAAGCCGGAATATCTGGAAGAAAAACGTAAAAAAAAGCCGGAAAGTAAGGATTCGTAGAACGGAACTACTTTTTGACATCTAATAATGCGTATGCTAAACTAAAGATTAGATAAATGGGTGTGCAGATACGCAGAAAATGCACAGTTTGAGGTGGCAAAATTGGATAAATACGAATATAAAATAAAGCTTGACGAGATGAAGTCCCTGTGTGCGGTAGGAGATTACGAAAGTGCTGCACAGATTGCGGACACCATTAACTGGCGCAAGATAAAAAACATTAACGCTTTAGTAAAAGCGGGTGAGATATATGAGAAAGTAGGTCGTTATGAGGAGAGCAAGGATATCCTTTTAATGGCATACGATCGTTCGCCAATTGGAAGGGCAATTATTTACCAGCTGGCAGAGGTGGCTATCAAGACAAAGAACTTTGAAGAAGCAAAGGAATATTATGATGAGTTTGTAGAGATTGCACCACATGACAATCTGAAATATGTTTTGAAATATGAAATTCAGAAAGCCCAGGGAGCAGATAACAGCATCCTGATTGGGATTTTAGAAGAACTTAAGAATCAGGAATATTCAGAAGAATGGGCGTTTGAACTGGCATATTTATATCATCAGGCAGGTATGAGCGAGAAATGTATCGAAGCCTGTGATGAATTGATATTGTGGTTTGGTGACGGTATTTATGTGGAACGGGCGTTAGAACTTAAGATGCTTTATCAGCCATTAAGTAAGCAGCAGGAAGAGAAATACCGTCAGTTCCGTCAGAAACGTGAGGGCATTGTCGAAGTCAGACCGGAAGATGAACTGGAATCAGGAGAGATTATTCCGGAGCCAATTCAGATACAGGATGTAAAGCTTTCACCGGAACGATTTAATACACAGAATTTACAGGAAGAACTGCAAAAGAGCATGCAGCAGATAATGGATGCTACAGCCAAAGAGACAGTGGATGACAGTATGGATACCATTAAGAAGCTGGTGGAAGAGATTCCATATCTGCAGATTCCATTTGAACGGACCGTTGAAAATGAGATGGAAGAAGAATACCCGCATATTGAAACAGATGCAGAAATTGACAGCAGCATCAGTCTGAATTTTCAGGAGATGTTAGGTGAGGAATATGATGGTCAGATGCAGATGCATGTTCCGGGTGGAGATTTGCATGAAGCTCAGATAACCGGACAGTTACGCATCGAAGATGTGCTGGCAGAGTGGGAGCGCACAAAGCGGGCAGCGGAAGCCGCATTGCAGGAGGCAGAACAACGGAAATTAGAATCTGCCAAGGCAAGAGCATTGCAGGAAGCCGGCGATATTATGGAGCGTCTGGCAGATGTGATTCCAAAGCTGGATTCCGGTTTAACACCAAAAGAAATTCTCGAAGAGCAGTATATGTCAGGGGAACCATTAGAGGATGACCAGGCAGCTGCAATGGTGGCCAGCATGAATCAGATATTGCAGCAGGAGATTGACCGTCTGAGTGACGAAAATGCCCAGATGGATGAACAGATTGCAGCAGTATCTGCGGTAGAGATGCAGTTAGCGGCAGGAATGAACGAACTGCTTTCAGAGGGGGATACAGCAGATGAACGGATACTGTTGGAAGAAGAGATAATGCAGCCTCATCAACCGGAGGAACTGGCAGAAAGGGAATTAGAGGATGATGGTCTTGGTCTGGAAGAAATTTCTGTAGAAGAGTATGTGCAGGATGCATCAAAGCTGGTAGTAGCGGAAGCTGTTGCAGCAGAATTGGAACCGGAAAATGGCAGTGAATCCTTAGATGATTTTGCAGCAGATTTAGAAGCGGAGGCGATGCTTCTTGTAGAAGAGATGCAGGCACAGGAAGAAGAGGTTCTTCCTGAGATTCAGATTCCGGAAGATTTACAGGAAGAGGTAGAAATTGCATCCCTTCCTAAGATAGAGGAACCGGAAAATCTTGAGGAACCGGGAGTAATGAAAAAATTACCAAAGGAATATCGGGATATCTTTACATATTTTGTGCCAATTAAGGGTATGGAACAGCAGCTTTGTCAGGCGCTTACCGGAGCAGGACATCACCTTGCCAAAGGAGCCAGTGCAGCAACCGGTAACATGATTATTCAGGGTGGAAGCGGCAGCGGAAAAACAGTTCTTGCATCCAGCATGATTAAAGCACTTCAGCAGAGAACCGGAAAGCTTGCCGGAAAAGTTGGCAAAATAGAGGCATCTGTATTGAATGAAAAAGATGTAGCGGCATTGCTGACAAAGGTTGCCGGTGGATGTCTGATTGTTGAAAAAGCAGGCGATATTTCAAAGGAAACAGCAATTAAGCTTTCTCTTTTATTAGAACAGGATCACAGTGGGGTAATGTTGATTATTGAAGATACCAGAAAAGGTATTGAGAAGGCTTTATCAAAGGATGCTGGATTTGCCTCCAGATTTTCAGAAAAAATTACAATACCAATCTTTACAAGTGATGAATTAGTTGCATTTGCCAAGGCATATGCAAAAGAGCTGGGATACAAAATAGATGAAATGGGTGTTCTGGCATTATACAACAACATTAGTAACATTCAGAAAGTAGACAGAGAAACAACTCTTACAGAAGTGAAAGAAATTGTGGATGAGGCTGTTTCCCATGTCGAGAAGGGAGTATTCAAAAAGGCCTTTAGTATACTTACCGGTGGACGTTACGATGAGGATGATTATGTCATCCTGCATGAGAAGGACTTTAATATTTAGTAAAGGGAGGATACAATATGGCAAACTTCACAGAATTAGACAGATATCTGTTTGGACAGGCGACACACTATGATATTTATCATAAACTGGGAGCACATTTTGCAGAACGAAGAGGAAAAAAGGGAGTCTGCTTTGATTTATGGGCACCAAACGCAAGTCGTGTCTGGGTAATTGGAAGTTTTAACGGATGGAATGAAACATCCCACGAAATGCTTCGGCTAGAACCGGAAACTATGGGAATATATGAACTTTTCGTTCCGGGAGTGGGTGAAGGAGAGCTGTATAAGTATCTGATTGAGACAGAGGATGGAAGACGTCTTTATAAGGCGGATCCATACGCCAATTATGCAGAACTTCGTCCGGGAACAGCATCTGCTATTGCAGATATTACAAAGTTTAAATGGACAGACAGTAAATGGTTAGAAAGTCGTAGTAAATTAGAGGATCCGTTTGCACAGCCAATGGCTATCTATGAGGTTCATCCGGGGTCCTGGATGCGTCATCCGGGAAGAGAGGATGAAGGCTTTTATAGCTACCGTGAGCTGGCTGAGAAGTTGATTCCATATGTAAAAGAAATGGGGTATACCCATATTGAACTTATGGGTATTGCAGAATATCCTTTTGATGGTTCATGGGGATATCAGGTGACAGGCTATTATGCACCAACCTCCCGTTATGGAAAGCCGGAGGATTTTGCATATTTTGTAAATGAATGTCACAAGAATAAAATCGGTGTATTTTTAGACTGGGTTCCAGCACATTTTCCAAGAGATGCTCACGGATTAGCAGAGTATGATGGAACCTGCCTCTATGAATATGCAGATACCAGAAAGGGAGAACACCCTGACTGGGGAACCAAAATTTTCGATTATGAGAAGAACGAAGTAAAGAACTTCTTAATCGGAAGTGCTCTTATGTGGGTAGAGCATTACCATGTGGATGGTCTGCGTGTGGATGCAGTTGCCTCCATGTTGTATCTGGATTACGGCAAACAGGATGGACAGTGGGTGGCAAATAAATATGGTGAGAATAAGAACTTAGAAGCAATCGAGTTCTTTAAGCACATTAATACGCTGATACTGGGAAGAAATCCGGGTGTTGTAATGATAGCTGAGGAGTCTACTGCATGGCCGATGGTAACAGGTCCGGTGGAAGAAGGCGGATTAAACTTTAGTTACAAGTGGAATATGGGCTGGATGCATGACTTCTTAGATTATATGAAGCTTGACCCGTATTTTAGAAAAGATAATCACAACCGTATGACCTTTGCCATGAGCTATAACGGAAGTGAGAAATATATTCTGGTCTTATCCCATGATGAGGTGGTACATCTGAAATGTTCCATGTTAAATAAGATGCCGGGGTTAGGAAGAGATAAATTCAAAAACCTTATGGCTGGTTATGCATTTATGATGGGACATCCGGGTAAAAAGCTTTTATTTATGGGGCAGGAATTTGCTCAGCTTCAGGAATGGAGTGAAGCAAGGGAATTAGACTGGTATCTGCTGGAGAATCCGGATCATCAGGGTATGCAGAACTGGGTAAAAGCACTGCTTCATATTTACCAGAAGAATCCTTGTATGTATGAGTTAGACAGCAGCTGGGATGGTTTTGAATGGATTAATGCAAATGATAACAGCAGAAGTATTTACAGCTTTGTAAGAAAGAGTAAGAATGGTAAAAATAATTTACTGTTCATTTGTAACTTCACACCAATGGAACGTTCCGATTACCGTGTTGGAGTGCCAAAAAAGAAGAACTATAAGTTAATCTTAGATAGTGAATCAACAGAATTTGGCGGAACAGGGGGAGAGAAGCCGGATACATATGCAGCAGTCAAAGCTGAGTGTGATGGCAAACCATTTTCCTTTGCTTATCCACTGGCACCATACGGCGTTGCGGTATTTAAATACTAATAGGCAGATTTTCCTTTCAGAAAAGTTAATAAATAGGTAGATATTACCGATATATTTCAGTGAAAGAAGCTTTCACTGAGGAACATAAAAGCACGATTCTTTCAGAAGAATCGTGCTTTGTTTTTTACGAGGAAACTGCGTTGCAAGGTGCAGATAAAGAAAATACAGAGCATTCTTTTTTATTTTTATGGAAAGGCAAGGTTATCGAAATGGATATGAGAATCGAGCAGCAGAATAATATATTAGAAGCATTGCAGACCAATCCAAATCGTGAACAGGAGGAAAAAACTGCTGTTGTACAGGCGATGCAGCAGGGAGCAGTAACATATACAGAAGGAAAACATAATTCCTTTTTTCTTCAGGACCCTACTTATTTAGATCCAACTAAGGAAGAAAAGAAATCTGCAATAGAAGAAGTGGAAGAAGCTTCCCAGATGGATGCAGCTGCCCGAAAGAACCAGATGGCGGTATTGTCTCACACTACTTCCCCGGAAGATTATGAAAAGATGCAGGAGGAAGGATTTTCGTTAGACTCCACATCTTCCAATACAATAATAACCGTAACGGATAAGATTAAAGCAGAGCTTGCGAAAGCAGGAAAGGACGTTTCCTGTTTTGGAGATGAATTAAGCAAGGAGCAGTTAGAGGCAATCGCAGGAAGTGCGGCCCTTGCTACCCAGCTTGAGCATGCCCTGCAACAGGCAGATTTGCCGGTGAATGAAGAGAATGCCACAGCAGCAGTGGAAGCCCTGCAGCAGGCAGAGGCAATGGCTCCTTTAACAGAGGGAGCTAAAAAATATATTTTAGAGAATGAATTAGAGCCAACGATAGAGAATATCTATAAAGCGGAATACAGCAGCAAAAGTTATGCACCCTTGAGAAATACAGAGGCAAATGTATATGCTTTTGCTGACCAGGTAGAAAAGATTATTAAAGATGCAGGACTTCCTGTAAATGATGAAACCATGAAAGAATGCCAGTGGCTCCTTTCCAACGAGCTTCCGATTACAGAAGAAAATCTTGTTTATTTAGAAGAACTGAATGAGTTAATGCTTCCATTAGATTCTGAAAAGGTTATGGAGCAGATTGTGACTGCGATTTCAGAGGGAAATACACCAACGGATGCTATTCTGATTGACAGCCATACCTTAATGGCAAAGGCAGAGCATACATTAGAAGTGGTGGAAGCAGCAACGGATGAGGACTTGGCATATCTTGTGAACACAGGAAAGAATCTTACTGTGGAAAACTTAGAGGAAGCAGCCAAAATTCGTGGAAAAGATAGTGCAGATACCGCAGAGGAAACAACAGATTACACACAGAAAGCATTAGATTTGCTGACGGCACAGCGTCAGCTGGCAGAAATCCGTCTTGCGATGACCGTGGAGGCAAATTATTCCCTTTTGAAGCGGGGAATTTCCATTGATACAGAGCCATTAGTGCAGTTAGTAGAAGAATTAAAGAATGTAGAAAACCAGTACTATACCAATCTTCTTCAGGCGCAGGGAGCAGAAGTTAGTGAGGCAAAGGTTTCCCTGTTAATGGAAACTACGGTGAAATTGCAGGAAATTCAGTCTGTACCGGCTTATGTATTAGGAATTCCATCGGTTGATGAGGCAACCATTCGTAATGTACATGAAAATGGTATGGCATTAAAGGCAGCCGTTGAGAAAGCAAATGAGTCTTACGAGACGTTGAGAGTGCAGCCAACGGAGGCTATGGGGGATTCTATTCAGAAAGCATTCCAGAATGTAGATGAGATATTAGAAGATTTGGGTCTTGAGGTAAACGAGGCGAATCGTAGAGCTGTCCGTATTCTTGGTTATAATAGTCTTGAGATTACAGAAGAAGCGGTTGCTACAATGAAAGCAGCGGATAAGGAAGTGCAGCGTGTGTTTGCAAATCTGACACCAGCAGTTGTAACAGAAATGATTAAGAAGGGTGTTAATCCACTGGAAATGGATTTTGCAACATTAAACAATGTTGCAGCAGAGCTTAAGCAGGAAGCAGGCGCAGATAAAAATGAACGTTTCAGTGAATATTTGTGGAAATTGGAAAAGAACCATAACATCAGCGAAAGTGAGCGCAGTTCTTACATAGGCATATATCGACTGATTCATCAGGTGACAGAATCCGATGGAGCTGCAATTGGAGCCTTGGTAAATCAGGGGGCTGAGCTTACACTGAAGAATCTTCTTACAGCGGTTCGTTCTGGTCATAAGTCAAGTAAAATGGATATTTCGGTTTCGGATGAGTTCGGTGAGGTGGAAACTGTAAGTGAAAAGAGCGTTTCAATTACAGAGCAGATTATGGCAGCGTATCAGAGAAATTGTATGGAGGATGTGAAGGATTTCCTGACACCGGAAAAACTCCGCACAATTATGGAACGGCATCCGGACTGGCAGGATATGACACCGGAGCAGTTTGCCGAAGCTTTGGCAAATACACCGGATACAGAAATGGAAATAAACCAGCAGTATGTAAAAGAGCAGCTTTCCATGCTGACACAGTGTGCAAATTCTTCCGAAGAAATTTATCAGATTTTGCAGCAGTATGATATTCCAGATACACCAATGAATATTGCCGCCTTAGAAACAATGATGTCTGACCGTAATCGTCTGTTCCGCCAGATTTTTGGAGATGGAAAGAAGGATAAGGTAACGGAAGAGGACATTGAGGATATTAAGAAGGATTTGATAAAAGAGTTTGGAGAAGCAGTATCTGAACCGAGAGAGTTGGCAGAAGCACAGGAGACATTGGGAAAAATTGCAGAGAATGTAATGAAAACAATGATAGAAACCGATGAGGTTACAAGTCTTGATGTCCGGGAGATGCGGTTAATGCAGGCACAGTTATCTATGAATTCTTTGTTCGCAAAGGATGAAAAATATTCGATTCCGGTAATTGCAGGTGGAGAAGTAACCAATGTATCCTTAAGAATTGTCCGTGGTGTAGGTACAAAAGGTATTGTTGATATTATGTTGGAAAGCCAGATGACCGGAAAGATTGCAGCAACCTTCCAGGCAAAAGAAGAAGGCATCAGTGGATTGATTGCAACGGATAAAGAAGAAATGAAAGAATGGCTTTCTGATAATATCGGGCAGATGAAAGGCTTATTGCAGGAAAACGAAGAGCAGAGGATAGATATGCGCATTGCTCTGGTAGAGGATTTAGACTTAAATCATTTTTCGGGAACAGTTGTTTCAAAGAATATGAAGTCTGCCGCTTCCCAGATGGAAGCAGCAAAAACAGAGGCAGGAGCAGAGAAGAAAGAAAGCTATCAGGTACAGACCAGTCGGCTGTATCATATGGCGGAAGCATTTATCCAGTATATAAAAGAATTATAAAGTATCCAGATAATCCATGATTCCCATGTAAATAGCGCGAACCAGTTTTTCCTGGTATTCTTCCGTTAAAAGCAGGTCGGCTTCTATAGGATTGCTTAAAAACCCACATTCTACAATAACAGTAGGTGTGGGTGTTTTTTTGAGCAGATAATAGCTGTCATTTGCCTTTGTACTGCGGGTATTTTCCGGGTCAACTCTCTCAACCAGACTCGCCTGTATGAACTCAGCCAGCTTTTTTCCCTCTTCTGATTGTTCATAATAAAAAACCTGAGCGCCTTTTACATCTTCTGTGGTATAGCTGTTCTGATGAAGACTGATAGTAAAAATAGGATTGGTTTCGCTGATGAGAGCGCAGCGATTCTGCATATCCTCTGCCTTTTTGTTGGTAGCATTCTCAGAATGCAGGGCAGTGTCACTGTCTCTGGTAAGAACTACTTTAATGTCTTTTTTTTCAAGTATATCCCTAAGCTTTAAAGCAAGAGAGAGATTAATATCTTTTTCTAAGGCATCATTGATTCCGATTTTTCCGGGATCTGTTCCTCCATGGCCTGCATCGACAACGATACAGACAGGCTCTTCTTTTTGGGTGCTTTCCTGTGCATTGTCACTTTGAACCAGGATGGAGCTTTTCTGTCCCAAAACAAAGGCACATAAAATCAATGATACAGCCATTGCTAATTCTATTTTTTTATTCATAAAAAAATCCCATGATTCGTTACTATATAAGTATTCACGAATCATGGAATTTATGAAATCTATTTAATGAAAGAACTAGTTAATATATTTAATAATGGTATCCCAGACATTAGAGCTTTCTAAACCTAATTTCCAGAAAGAACCACCGGCAAGACCGTAGGAATCCATAACCTTTAACTTTTCTTCTAAAGAAGTAGCATCCTCTACCCAAATCTGGTAAATGGAACCGCTATTTTCGTATTCTGCATAATACTGTCCGGCATCATCCAGCCAGATTGGTTCAGCACCATTTGCACTGATTAAACGCTGAGTTTCGCCCATGCCGACTGCCCAGGAACTTAAGGAATAGTTTACATAACTGTCAGCGGCACCGTCTTCGCCATTTTCCGTATTTTCACCAGCTTCCGGTGTTAATTCCCATACTCTTGTGTAGAATGGCATTGCTAATATAATCTGGTCAGCTGGAACTTCCTTTAAGGTGTCTTCCACACCCTTGGTTACGAAACCGATAGAAGCAACAGAACCGGCTTCTTCGGAACCGGCATAATGTTCATCGTAACCCATAATAATTACATAGTCGGCAAAAACAGCCTGTTCGTCACGGTCATAAAAAGCAGTGTAATCTGTTGGAACATAATTATCAACAGAAAGAACGATGCCGTTATTGGCACATTTTAAGGAGAGTTCGCGGATAAACTGGATATAAGAATCCTCTACTGCTGGGTCTAAGGCTTCAAAGTCAACGTTAATTCCATCTAAGTTATACTGGATGGCAGAGGAAATAATATCATTTGTCAGATTGTCTCTGCTGGAAGTATGAGTTAAAACCTCAGTTGTACTGACTTCCTGATTTGTAAAGTTATCTACAAGCGCCCATACTTCTACACCATTCTGGTGACAATAATCAACGTAGCTGCTGCTTGCGATAGAAGCAATACTTCCGTTATTACTGTTTAAGTAGAACCAGGTAGGAGAGATTACGTTCAGTCCTTTAGTAGTCTGTAAAACGTTGGTAATATCAGAATTTGCGGCAGAGGT
Organism: uncultured Roseburia sp.; assembly: GCA_964390485.1. Taxonomy (GTDB): domain Bacteria; phylum Bacillota; class Clostridia; order Lachnospirales; family Lachnospiraceae; genus Roseburia. The sequence continues at coordinate 12,425 of CAYMIS010000014.1, forward strand.
TGTTACCTGATGCCATACCATATTGATTTCAAAATCCTTTTTTATGTGGCTGAATTCCTCTGCTACAAAATCGCTGTTTACTGCTTTCTCGGAGGTACTGCCGAGGTATTTAGATTTTATATACCCGATAATACCATCAGAAGTAGCCACTTTGGTCCAGGTTTCGTCCGGTTCTAGAATGGTAAGCTCTGTATTCTTAGCAATATCGGTAAGAATCGGACTTTTAATACCGCCTTTGTAACGTAGTTCGGAATCACGCTTTGAGGAAGCAACCGTATAATTTCCCCAGGCATTTGTGATGACGATACGATTTGGTTCTTCACATATTTCATAAGTGAAATCGGAATATTGTTTTACGAAATCAACGGCAACAAATGCTGTTTCGGCATCTGCTTTTACAATAATATGTTCCAGGGAATGGGTATCCTTCGTTATGGTATAATCTTTACTTTCTGCATTGACAGTAACCAGGTCATTTGCAGTAGTATAGCGAAGAATATTTTCGTTAGAATCCCAGTAAAAACGGTTGTTAATATATTTTTTGATAGTCTCAATATTCAGATAGACATTGCCATCAATCATACGTCCTTTTTCTTCTACAACCTGATGATTTAAAACAATGGCTACTTCATTGTCAGCAGTGAGGCTGTAATATTCACTTAAATCCTGACGTTCTTTGGATGGGGTATATTTCTCAATGACCTTTCCAAGGAGCATGAATAAAATAACCACAAAAATTAGAAAAAAGACTGTAATAAACGGTATAATTTTTTTCTTCATATAGAATCCCCTCTTCTTTTAGTAAATACAATTCTGTTGTCTTTAAACTTTTTATATTGTAGCATACAAGCTTATAAAATCAAAGTGGAAAGAGGAAGAAAAGAGGCTGTTACAAATGCACAGCCTCTGGGTATCTTTGTCTTTGTTTGTGTTATGATAGCGTTAACCGGGCATTGAGGACTCGATTATCCGCTGTTCTGTAGAAAATTCGTTGTTAATAGTTACTTGTCAGGGTTTTTTACTTTGTCAAAATGTACCTCTTTCAGCCTCCCTTCGTCGAAAACATAATCCCGCATATAGAGATTATCGTCATGAATCTTTAATTGGCTTGTTACTTGATGGGAATTACTAGGACATCCATCCAGCCAGATGGTAATGCCCCGGTCCTCAAGGGACGCCAGCTCTAAATAGAGCTGCTGCATATTTTCTGTGTTCAAAACTTATTCCCCCTATACTTTTGTGCCAAAAGGAAGTAAAAACAGATATATCCGTGATATATTATAAATGTGTTTCTTCCTTAATTAAGCAGTTTCTCGAAAAATGAAAACTGTTCTTTGGTGATATGAAACGGATTTTCAAAGAAAGGAATCTCCTGGATGTATTTTCTGGGAATATTTACTTTTCTGGATAATTTCACTATATCCGCATTATTTGTATACGATACTAAAAATAAAAAGCTTTCGCTGATTTTCTCCAAGTCGTATGATTGAAAAAATCCATAAGTACTTACCCGCTTCCAGGGAGAGAGACTGCCGATTATAAACTTTCGGCTGCATCTGATAAATTCATTAAAAGCAGATTCCGTAATAACGCCAAAATCAAGAATCAGATATTGATAGCCTGCATTCATAAGGTCTGGAATCTTTTGATGCGAAACAAGGGGGTAGTAGTCAACATCGTAGATTGTAAAGAAGTTCTGCGCAGGAGAATCTTTTTTCACAAGGGGAAGAACATCCTGGGCAGCAAGCTGTGAAAAGGCAGTAGAAGTGTGAAGTTCAATACATGCTGTCTTGAACCCATACTTTGAGCTGCAGTAATTTGCAAGTGAAAGACTCAGATGTGTGGTGCCAACGCCATGTTCACAGCCGGCAACTCCGATAAGATTACAGGTTACTTGTTTTTTTGAACGAAATCTAAGAATCGTCTTTTTCTCCTTTCCGGTGATAAAATAGTTGAAAAAAGTGCATTTTTTTCAGCAGTATTTGTAAAGGCATCTGCATCAATAGGAAAGCTGTATACCTTTTTTTGAAACACATTTGCACAAACTTTGGCGGCTTTTTGCTGATTATAATTGCAGATAAAGAGAAGGTTATTCCGGGATAAAAGCTTTTTGCCAGCAAGGATGGTATGCTCCATGTCCCATTCGCTTCCGCTCATAAGAAATATAAGCAGCGTATCAGGATGATATTCAGGTAAGGTGTCAGAATAGACGCCACAATCCTGAATCTGAATGTGAGATTCGGGGATGGAAATAGCAATACCGGAACCATAATTAGGAATGCCCTGAAAATATCTACAGTAACAGATGCCGTCCTTTTCTTTTGCGGAAGGGCTTGTTCTCATAAATTTGCGCAGACTGTCCGAACAATTATTTTCCACATAAATAGAAGGATAGCCATTTCTGTTTAAAAAGCTGGTTAAAGCAATGGAAAAATGTGTGGTGCCAATGCCGTGTTTACTGCCATACACTAGGATATTTTTGTAGAGATGCGAAACATTGTGACACGCTGTATTCAGCTCGGCTTGAAGAATACTTCGAAACAGACTGACCGTTTCATATCTGTCTGCAGCCGATGCTGCACATGCTTTCTGAATAGTAAGTCGTAAATGCTTAGAACTGCCGGCAGGAAGTTTTTCTGTAAGGAAAAGCAGAACCTTTCCAAGACTATATAAGTCAGACAGAGGTGTTGCCTCATGTCCGGAAAGTACCTCCGGTGCAGTATATTCTTTTGTTCCATAAATCTGGAAATTTTTTCCTGAACCGGTAAAAAAAGAAGCAATACCAAAATCGACTAATTTTAGCTGTTTTCCACATACTATAATATGCTCCGGTTTTAAATCCTGATATAGGATGGGATATGGAGTCAGTTGATGCAGATATTCTAAAATGTCACATAGTTGTATGCCAAATTCAATTATCAGTTCCTGTGAAATGTTGCCATGATGGAGAACAAATGTCTCCAAGGATTCACCCTGAATAAATTCCTCAATGATATAATAAAATGATTCATCTTCGTCGATATCATAAATGAGGGGAATTCCTGGATGATTTAGATTCTTTAGAAGCAGTGCCTCTAAAGAAAAGGAGGTTATCGCAGTGTCTTTGGGGATACACTTAATTGCGCGACATACCTTTAATTTGAGATGTTCGGCAAGATAAACGGTGCTGCTGCTACCGCTACCAAGGGTCGAAAGAATCTGGTATTTACCGAACAGGATTGTTTCTGTAATGCGAAAATCCGCTCCTTTCGAAGCGTGTCAGTTTTGCATCTCTTGCATATGTTTATATCATGAACCTTGAATTATTGCAACTACTTTTGAAACTTTTGTTAATTTTTCACAAAATTTTAAGGTATGTAGGTAATTGATAGCCAGTTTAGAAATATTTAATAAAATGGTATACTTTACATCAATAGGGCATTTGATTATAATAAGTGTACAGTTTACAAGGTTTTCCGGATGAAGGAAGTGATTGTATGAAAATTGAGAAGATAAATGATAATCAGATTCGTTGTACACTAACCAGCGAAGACTTGGCAGAACGCCAGATTAAGATTAGTGAGCTTGCTTATGGTACAGAGAAAGCAAAGCGTCTGTTTCGCGAGATGATGCAGCAGGCAGAATATGAATTTGGTTTTGAAGCAGATGATATTCCGTTGATGATTGAAGCGATTCCATTATCTGCGGACGCAATTATACTAGTGGTTACTAAGGTTGAATATCCGGAGGAGCTTGATACCCGTTTTTCGAAGTTCTCGGAACCGGATGCAGAAGAAATGTATGAGGATGCATTAGCAAATGGTGGCGCGAATGCGGAGCCAGAGGGGGCAGACGATATTCTTGGACTGTTTAAGAAGATTCAGGAAGAGAGAAAGCGGGCTGCAGAAGAGCAGAAAAAAGACAGCTTTACGCCATTGAATGGCAAGAAAGAAGAAAAGGAAGAAGTTCCGGTAAACGTGCTTGTAGACATCACAAAGCTGTTTGTTTTTCACAATTTAGAGGATATTACCCGTCTTGCACAAGTGTTAAAGGGCTTCTATCAGGGAAGCAATGATTTGTACAAGAATGATGCTGCGCATAAGTATTTCCTGTTAGTGAGCAAAAGTAAGCAGTCGCCAGAGGAGTTTAATAAGGTTTGCAATATTCTTTCCGAATATGCGATGCCGCAGCCATATACACCGGCTACAGGAGCATTTTTTCAGGAGCACTACCAGCTTCTTTTACAGGAGAATGCTTTACAGACTTTGGCAGAGTTATAAAAGACAAATTTATCAAAAAAGAAGGCACATCGCAGTAGTTTGCGTTGTGCCTTTTGTTGCTTTATGAAAATATCTTGTCACGCTAATGAGTGACCGTACGTTAGTGCGAGAATTTCGCAAGCGAGATTCTTTTTTAGTATATGTTATAAAAATTAGACGTAACGTACGTTGGATAAAAATGCGAAATTTTATTCAGCGAGATCTTTTGCAAGGAAATCGTTGATTTCTTTTACTAATGCATCTGGGTCAATTCCGTGAACCATAGCTGCCTCTTCAATTGTTTCCATCTGAGAGGATGGGCATCCGAGACAGTGCATTCCGATATTTAAAAGAATTGGTGCAATATTCTGATCAATCTGAAGTAATTCGCCAATCATTGTTGATTTTGTTACCTGTACCATAATTTTTCTCCTTATTTTTAAAATTTTTGGTATTTGCAGTATGTTCTGACAGAATACCGAAGATGTGGTAATTATAATATGTTTTCCGTAATAATGCAAATAAATTCATAGAAAATGAATGGGAAATAAAAATCTGAGAAAAAGTTAGCAACTTTTCTAAGGATAAAGGGATGGAAGGTCGATATAAAATGCAGATGATTTGACAGGGATGGTCGAGAAAAACAGCAGGGATGCAAAATAAGTTTTCCCAGAAAAAAGGAGACATCAGATGAAGATTAATAATAATATGTCCGCTATGGTAACCAATAAGCAGTTACTTCGTATTGAGAACAGAATGACAAATACAATGGAACGGCTTTCTTCCGGACTGAAATTAAATCATGCAAAGGATAACCCGGCAGGAATGGCAATTTCCAATAAGATGCGGGCTCAGATTGATGGTTTGGATCGCGCATCGGCCAATGCATCAGATGGTATTTCTGTATTGCGTATTGCGGATGGTGCATTAAATGAAACCTCCAGTATTTTACAGCGAATGAGAGAACTTTCTGTTCAGGCTGCAAACGATACAAACAGTTTAGCAGAAAGAGAAGCCATTCAGAAAGAAATCGAGGCATTAAGAGGAGAAGTGAATCGAATCTCTACAGATACGGAATATAATGCAATGCCGTTGTTAGATGGCACTATGAGTACCAGGGTTTATGCGGATAATGTAACAAGAATCCAGACCTCGAATTTTGTAATAAAAGGACATTATGTTGCGGAAATCACAAAAGCTGCAGAACAGGCAGAGCTTACCATGGCATCCGGTGTTGATTTTACAAGTACAGCGGCAGTGGGTATAGAAGGAACTTTGGATGTAAATGGTTCAAAGGTTACTTTTGCGGCTACAGATACCGGCGTAGAAGTGTTTGAAAAATTAAGAGAGGCAGCAGAGCTTGGCGAAACCGAGCTGGAACTCTCCGGAACAAGTACCATTGAGATGAAATCCGACCGTTATGGTATTGGCGGAGAAATTCGTGTTCAGAGTGACAGTGCAGCTTTATTGGGGGCATTAGGTCTTAGTGGAACGTTGGATGCAGATACAAATCAGTATGTTGTTCCGGTAGAAAACGGCACAGATGCAGAGATTAATTTAAAACAGGGAGATTATACTTTAGCGGACGGTACGGAGGTTGAATCCCGTTTTGGAAACACTGCAACTGTAGAGCTGATTGGAAACAGAGTTGTGATTACGGACAAAGATGGATTCTCTATGAGTTTCCTTGCGGATGAAGGATATACAGGAGAAATCGATTTTGATGTTACAGATATTGGAACAATGACACTCCATATAGGTGCGAATGAAGACCAGAATATTGAAGTATCTATTCCGGAAATCTCTAGTGAAAGCTTATATATTGATGATATTGATGTAAGAGTTGTAAATGGGGCAGGTCATGCAATTGCAAGTCTTGATAAGGCAATAGCACAGCTTTCAGAGGCACGTTCACAGATTGGTGCATATGAAAACCGTCTGGAATATTCCGTTACAAGTTTAGATGCCTTTGAGGAAAATATGACAAGTGCATTATCCCGTCTTGCAGACGCAGATATGGCGCAGGAGATGACAGATTATACACAGGAAAGTGTATTGAATCAGGCGGCAATTTCTGTTTTAACTCAGGCAAATGAAATGCCACAGCAGGTATTACAGTTGCTGCAGTAGGAAGTCTCGATGTGTGGATACATGCTTTGCAAGAAGGTGAAAAATGGAGAAGGAACAGGTTTTAGATTATACAAGAAGGATTAGCCAGAGCAATGCCAGTGGGTTGGTGGTAATAACATATGATATTTTCTTTGCCAATCTGAAAGATGCCAAAGCAGCCTATGAGAAAAAAGACTGGGAAAGCTATAAGCAGTCAGTAAGACAGGCACAGCGGGCAATCATTGAGTTGATGGATAGTTTGAATTTTTCCTATGACATGGCAAAAAATCTGTATCAGATATATGTATATTGCAGGGATAAGCTGGCAGAGGCATTATATAAGCGGAGTATGGAGGAACTAGAGGAAGCAGAAAGGCTGATGAGTAAGCTCTATGCAAGCTTTGAAAAGGTGGCAGAAAATGATACAGCTGCGCCGATTATGAAAAATACCCAGCAGGTATATGCGGGTTATACCTATGGCAGAAGTGATGTGGTAGAAAACTGTCAGGAATTAGATAAATCAAGAGGCTTCCTAGTGTGAAGCCTCTATTTTTTTGATGCTTGCTAACAGAAATTTATAGCGCATCTGTACAGAATTAAGTTCATAAATGTAACAGTCAATCAGGTCCGGGTCTACGACATTTTCCAGGTTATTGTATGCATCACGCAATGCCCTCGCAGTCTGGTGGAGGTCGTCTTTGAGAAGCATATAGTGTGTATCATTTGCAGGTTCTTTGCGAAAAATACTAAGCATTTTTTCTGAATCCTCCATTAATGTTAATAAGATATGTGCGGCAGAGTGATAATGTGATTATCAATCGATTAGTAAAAGTATACGCAAAATTGGAAAAACTATACAGCCCAAAAGTGAATATTTTGCAAAAAGAGAAATATAGTTAAAAAAATGGGATGTTACGAAAAGGACATGATATATGGATACAATGGCAGCAATGAAGATTCTTGCGGGATGTTGTGGAGTAGTGTTATTGATATTGGCTTTAAAGAAAAATGCACAAGTTTTGTTACAGTTTTTTGTGCGAATTGTTGTAGGTGTAATGGGGATTCTCGTTTTAAATGAATTTTTTGCAAAACAGGGTCTTTCAATATATGTCGGTCTAAATCCAACAACGCTTTTGACAGTGGGAGTCCTTGGTTTTCCTGGGGTTGCATTGCTTTACGGAATTGTTGCAACTAAATTTTTGTGAAAAATTTACAAAGTTAGTTTTTGTGCAAAAAAGGTATAGACAACAGAGAATACAGTTGCTATAATCCCACTTACAAACGAAAAGAGGTGATGGATTGGGGCACTTATGAATCTGACACTGCTGACCTTTTTGGCATTTGCGGTGGTGACAGATGTGACATCTACCAGAATCAGTAACCGGCTGATTGTGTGTGGATTAGGTTTTGGACTTGCACTCCGGATTTTGGGGCAGGGAGCTGCAGGTGGCTTAATATTTTTATTAAATATTTCTATTCCGGTAATTCTTTTATATCTTTTATTTCAAGTGCGTGCTCTTGGAGCAGGCGATATCAAATTATTTTCCGTGATTGGCGCATATGTATCAACAGAAGAACTATTACAAACAATGTTAGTTTCATTTTTTGTAGGAGCCGTTATCGGTATAGCCAAAATTATTTATGAGCGTTTTGTTTTGAGAAATGCAGGCGGAAAATTTACAAAAATTCATTTTTCCATACCAATGTTAATTGCATATGTATTAATAAGTCAGGAGGTGTATATTTGCCTAAAATAAGATTAGCGATTTGTGATGCGAATACCTGCTATGCGGAGCGGCTGGTTTCTTATCTGGCAAGTCATAAAAGGGAGGAGGCAGAAATTTATGCTTATACAAACCCTCAGTTACTTTTAAAGAAATTGCAGGAGAATGCTATTCAGGTAGTTTTGCTGGGGGAGGAATTTATAGACCTTTTAGAAAGGCTGGAGGCGGAAAACATACCTGTGATTGTATTGTTGGAGCAGCGGATAAAAAATGCAGCTTTTGTTAAGGAGGATGTAGACGAGGAGAGATGCAGTTTTAACTGCCAGACGCTGTTTCTTCCGCGTTATCAGCCGATGGAAACTTTATGGAGAAGAATATGTGTCCTTGTGGCAGCGGAATCCTTTGGTGGAGGAACCACGCAATTTTTATCCACGGTGCAGGTTGTGGGTATATGTGCAGCAGGTGGACATGAAATGCAGCTCTTTTTTTCGCTGCTGTATACAGAGCTTCTGGCAAAGGAAAACAAGGTATTGTATCTGAATTTTTTGTCCTATGTAGATTTTCGGGAGTTGTTTGGAAGAGAGGATGCCTATAATATGAGCGATTTCATATTGGCGCTGCGAGGACATGACCTGACACCTGAAAAGCTTCAGGAGTATATCTGCGAAATGGATGGAATCTCTTATATTGCTCCTTTTTGCAATCCGGAAAATATTAGGGAAGTAACTATCAGCGACTATCTGGAAATGCTTCGAGTGGTGAGGACTTATACCGATTATGAAATTCTTGTTGTGGATTTTGGGATAGGAATGGAAGAGTTTGTCAAAATGCTTGATTGTTGTCACAGAATATTCTGTCTTACGAGAGAGGGGTTTTTCTATCAGTGCCAACTGAAACAGTTTCAGGAGTATGTGAAAAGTGGAATGCCAGAACTTGAGAAAAGGCTGGAGATTGTAAATCTTCCTTTTCAGGCGAAGTGGATACATGGAGGCGGTAATTTGATGGAACAACTGAAATGGAGCGAGTTTGGAGATTTTGTCCGAAGGAATTTTTCAGGAGAGAGTGAATGCGTGACGTAAAGGAAGAATTGCAGAAATTAAGAGAAGAGGTATTAGCAGATATTGATTTGACAAGAGAAATATCCGATGAGGAAGTCATGGGGCTGATACGCAGGCATTGCAGTCGTTTGGCAAAAAAAAAGAAGCTTAGCCTGCGAAGTCAGACTGATTTAGAGCAGCAGTTATTTTATTCACTGCGAAGGCTGGATGTGCTTCAGGATTTATTAGAAGACCCATATATTACAGAGATTATGGTAAATGGGGAAAATCACATTTTTTTTGAAAAGAAAGGAAGGATTTACGCTTCAGATAAACATTTTTCCTCAAAAGAAAAACTAAATGATGTTATTCAACAAATTGTAGGAACAAATAACCGTATGGTTAACGATTCTAATCCCATTGTAGATACCCGCTTACCAGATGGTTCCCGTGTAAACATCGTTTTACAGCCGGTATCCATTGATGGTTCTGCAATTTCTATTCGTAAATTTCCAAAGCAGCCCCTTTTAATGGAGGATTTAATCCGTTTAAAGGCATTGACAGAGGAGGCAGCGGAATTCTTGAAAATAATGGTCCTGGCCGGTTACAACATTTTTGTATCAGGGGGAACCGGTTCTGGAAAAACAACTTTTTTAAACGCATTATCACAGTATATTCCCAAGGAAGAACGTATCATCACAATTGAAGATTCGGCAGAATTACAGCTGGTGGAAAAACCCAATCTTGTAAGGCTGGAAACTAGAAATGCAAATACAGAAGGTGTTACACCAATTACAATTCGTGATTTGATTCGCTCAGCGCTGCGTATGAGACCGGATAGATTAATTGTTGGGGAATGCAGAGGTGCAGAAGCACTGGATGTTTTGCAGGCAATGAATACAGGGCATGACGGAAGCCTCTCGACGGGCCATGCCAATTCCTGTAAGGATATGCTGTCGAGGCTTGAGACAATGGTGCTTATGGGGATGGAGCTTCCGCTTCCTGCAATCCGAAGTCAGATAGCATCAGGAATCGATATTCTGGTTCATTTGGGTCGAATGCGTGATAAAAGTAGAAAGGTTTTAAATATTGCAGAAGTTTTAGAGTATAAAGATGGTGAAGTGAAACTGCATGAATTATACCGCTTCAAAGAAGAGGGAAATAATGCTGTGGTAGTGGGAAAATTAGAACGTGTAGGCAGTCTGCAGCAAGTGGAAAAAATGCAAAGAGCGGGGGTGTTGGAGAAAAACAGATGGATTACAGACAATATCGTTTGAAATGGAAAGAAAAGATAAAATGTCTGGCAGTCAGCTTAGCCTTCGCTGGAATGATATCGTGGCTGCTATATCGCTCCTGGTTTGGGATTTTTAGTGTAGCTATTATATATCCGATTTATGTGGAGCAGAAAAGGAGAGAAGAGCTTGAGAAGAAAAAATATGAATTATTATTGGGATTTAAAGATGCAATGCAAAGTGTCTCAGCAGCGCTTATGGCAGGATACTCACTTGAAAATGCCTGGCGGGAAGGGCAGCGGGAAATGGATGAACTGTATGGCGAAACGTCATGTATATCAACGGAATTAAGGAAGATAAATGCTGCCGTAAAGATGAATGAGCCGTTGGAACAGAAATTAATGGATTTTGCCAAAAGAAGTAATTGTGAAGATATCTGGAGTTTTGCAGAGGTTTTTACATTTGCGAAGAGAAGTGGAGGCGATTTTGGAAAAATCATACGCACAACCATACATAAGATTAACGGAAAGATAGAAGTAGAGTGTGAAATTGCTACGGTTATTTCCGGTAAAAAAATGGAACAGCGTGTAATGAATTTTGTACCGGCATTTATTTTGTGCTATATGAACCTGACATCAGAGGAATTTCTAGAGCCGTTATATGGAAATCTTCTTGGCGTTGTCATAATGAGCAGTGCATTTGTTGTTTATCTTGCAGCAATACTGTTGGCAAAGAAAATTGTGGATATCAGGGTGTGAGAAAATGATTCTATGTGGAATAGTTTTTTTGGCAGCTGCATTATCAGGTCTGTTTTTTCGAAAAGCAGGGAAAAAAAGCAGAATGAATATGTGTATAATCCTGACAGTTTGTGCTGCTTTAGGAATAATTGCAGAATTATCGGAGAAGCAGAAGGATATATGGGTAACAGAAGAACAGCTGCGCAGGCAGGAAAATGGAGAAGGGGACTATGTAGTAGCACTTGAACTTGAGATTCCCGGTGTGCTAAAGGAGGATAATTACGAAATAGTTGTCCCTGAACAGCGGTTGACCAGAGCACAGGAGAGGGAATATCTTAAGGCAGCCAGAACAGAGATAGAGAGTACTTTTTTAGGAGAGAACATATCCTACGAAAAGGTTCAGACATCAGTGGATATCCGGGAAACTTATCAGGATGGAAAAGTAGTTGCAGAATGGAGTTTTAATAATTACAGAGTGATAGGTGAAACGGGAGAAATTGTTACAGAAGATCTTGCAGAAGGGGGGGAAATGATACAGGCTGTCGTCTGTCTTGCGTGTGAAGATACGGAAGAGGAGTTTTCTTTCGAATTCCGTGTAATACCGTTGAAACTCGAAGAAAATGAAAGGATAGCAAGGAAATTAAAAGAAGAATTAATAAATAATGCCTCCATGGAGGCACAAAAAACTTTGATAATCCCACAAGAATTGGAAGGATATACCCTTATCTGGACCCAACAAAAGAGTTATACCGCATTAAAAATTCTGGCATTGGGAGTATTTGTTGTAATTTGTTACCCACAAATAGAATTATCCAGGCGGCAGGAAGCAGAAAAAAAGCGGGAAAAAGAGCTTATGATGCAGTATCCGGATATGGTAAGTAAGCTGACGCTGCTTTTAGGGGCAGGTATGACCTTATATGGAGCATGGAAAAGAATTGCAACGAGTTATGAAAAAAAGCGGAAGAATAATACTATTTTTCGCCAAGCGGTATATGAAGAGATGTTATTAACCTGTCGCGAGATAGAAAGTGGTGTGGGAGAAGCAAGGGCCTATGAAGGATTTGGAGAGAGATGTGGTTTACGGCAGTATCGCAGGTTCTCTAATTTAATATCCCAGAACTTGAAGAAGGGTACAAAGGGGTTAAGTTTATTGCTGGAGGAAGAAGCAGAGAATGCTTTTGAAGAGAGAAAAAGTGAAGCCAGAAAATATGGGGAAGAAGCGGGAACGAAGCTGTTACTGCCAATGATACTGATGTTTGGGATTGTGATAGTTATTATTATGGTCCCGGCAATTATTTCATTTCAAATGTAGCAAAGGAGGAAATGCTATGAGAGGAATCAGAGAATTTTTATTGGATGAAGAAGGCGTTGGAGTAGTAGAACTGATATTGATACTGGTGGTATTAATTGGGCTTGTAATTATTTTTAAAAAGCAGCTGACGGAGATTGTAAATGACATTTTTGAAACAATAAGCAAAAAAGCAGGAAAAATCAAATGAGAATAAGAAAGGGAAGTATTACAATTTTTGCTGCGCTAAGTATCATGCTGGTGGCATCGATGCTGCTGGCTTTATTGGAAGCAGCAAGAGTACATGGACTTGATTATTATGCAAAAGAAATGACTGCAGCAGGGGTAGAATCTGTCTGTGCAGAATATCAGCCCCTGCTTTGGCAGGATTATCATCTTCTGGTGTTAGATGGTAGTTATGGAAACAGTTCATTTTCAATAGAAAATGTGAATGACAGAATTACATATTATACAGAAAAAAATTTGCAGCAAAACAGAACTTTGCTGAATCTTTTTGGAGTAAATCTATTTCAGCTGAGTCTGGCGGAAGTAAAGGCAGAGGAGTATCAGTTGTTAACAGATGGAAAAGGGGAAGTGTTTTTAAACCTGATTTCTGAGACGATGAAAGAAACTTTGCCGGAAACAATTGCCCAGGGAATTTATGCAGAATACCAGACGGGAAAAGCCTTGGAAGAAGAGGGGGCAAATGTAAGTAAGAAGATAAAAGAAGCGGAAGATGCCATGAAAGACATTACGCCGGAATTATCTGATGAGAAGGAAGAGGATAAGAAAGCCTTTGCAGAAAATCTAAAAATTGCATTGGCGGCAAAGGAGACATTAAAAGAGGTTTCTAAAGTACAGGAGAGTGGCTGGCTGAAGCAGGTAATGAAGGAAGAACAGCAGGTTTCGAAGAAATCAATTGATTTAAGTGGGGCGTTGGAAAACAGAACGTTACATCAGGGAACAGCAAAGGTAACAAAACAGGCGGACTGGTATCGAAAGGTTCTGGTTTTAGAATATCTGGAAAAGTATTTTTCCTGTTACCTGACAACGTCAGAAGGGAGAGCTTTTGATTATGAGATGGAATATCTGATAGCAGGGGATGAAAGTGAAATAAATAATCTGGAAACAGTGGTAAAAAGCCTGCTTGCAATTCGAGAAGCGGCAAATATTATCTACATATTGGGAAATAAGGAGATGATGGCAATTGCAGATACCATTGCGAATGCAGTGGCAGCACTTTGCTCTGGAAATCAGGCCGTTGGAATGCTTGTAAAAGTAGCAATAGTAGGAGCATGGGCATATCTGGAGAGTGTTTTGGATGTCAGAATGCTGCTTTCTGGTGGAAAAATTTCTTTACTGAAAGAGGATGAGGAATGGACAACGGATGCAGCCGGAATGATTGAATCCTTTCAGAAGAATGCCAAGGCAAAAGAGTGTGAAGAGGGATTGACTTATCAGGAGTATTTGAAGCAGATTCTGTTTTTTATGGGAAATCAGAAACTGGCATATCGGATGCTTAATGTAATGGAACAGAATTTAAGGCAGCAAGCTGGATATAGCAATTGTCATATGGATGATATGATTTTGGAAATCCATTATCAAATTGATTATAAAGCGGAGCCTCTTTTTTCCAGACTGGTAACAATCGGCAATGGTTATAACGGACAATATCGTTTGGCTACGGAAATGGAATTTTCTTATGTTCCATAGAAAGGCAGGTGTGCTGGGGTGTCTCTTAAAAATATTTTTTGGAAAAATGACAAAAAAATAATGAAATCTCTCCCCGAAAGTATTATTTTTGCGTCTGGCTATTGGTATAGAAAATGCTTTGCAAAAGGGACACCCCAGCGCACCTGCCCAAAAGGCTCATTAACCTTGGAGGCAGCGATAATCCTGCCCTTTGTAACCTGTTTTTTTACGTTACTGCTATTTTTCTTTCCTGTGATGCAGGTTCAGCTGGCGGTGCAGGATGCATTATCGGATACAGCCAGAACATTAGCATTATATGCAGCGGTGGAGGAGGAAATAAGTGAGGCAAAGTATCTGGCTCTGGCAAAAGGAAGCATTGCGGTAAAGCTTTCAGATAATGAAAATATTGAAAAATATGTTACCGGGGAGACCCTTGGGATTAGTCTGATGGAATCGGAGTTTGCGGGAAAAGAAATTTTTCTTAAAGCAAACTATCGAATGAAGTTTCCGGTTGGACTATTAGGAAAACGCTATGTATACCTGCACCAGCAGGCATGTTACCGAAAGTGGACCGGCTGGATACCGGAAGAAGGGAATGTATCAAAGGAGGATGGGTATGTATACGTTACTCCTACAGGGAAAGCTTATCATCAAACAAGCGGCTGTCCCTATCTGGATTTGTCGATTCGTAGGGTTGAAATGTTGAAAATCCATAGTTTGCGGAATAAAATCGGACAAAAATACCGGGAATGCAGAGAATGCGCGGACAAAAATGCTGAAAAAACAGAGGTTTATATAACAGACTATGGGGCATGTTTCCATAAAAACATATCCTGTAGTGGACTAAAGAGAACTATATATAAAATCAGACTGAAGGATGTGGGGGAAAGAAGTAAATGTCGGAAGTGTTGGACGTAATGGGAAAAGTTAGTTTGTTGACAGGTCTTGCAGTTTGTGGGTGGATAGACTGGAAGTGCCAGCAGGTGTATTTGGTTATTCCGGGAATTATGACAGTGCTTGGATTGGTACTACATATTTTCTCTCAAAAACAATCCGTTTTGGAATTGATAGCGGGAATGCTTCTTGGAGGAGTTTTTTTTCTTGCGGCATGGATAACCCGTGAAAGTATTGGTACCGGTGATGCAGTAATTTTTATGATGACAGGAAGTTATCTGGGTTTTTGGGATAATATATGTCTGATAACAGGTACGTTTATGCTGGCGGGAATATCTGCACTTTGGTTACTGCTTTTAAAGAAGAAAAAAAGAAAGGAGCGAATACCTGTGGTTCCATATGTATTCATATCTTATGTGGTGATGCTGTTATGAGAAAAAGAAGAGGAAGTTTTACGATTGAAGCAGCAATTATTATACCGTTATTCCTGCTGATAATACTAATTGCGGCTGATATTTCAGTAGAATTTTACCAAGAAACAATTGAATTAGTGGCAGAAATAGACGATAAAGAGCGGATAAACCTAGTGATAGCAATGTATCATATGGATAGTATCAAACAATTATTTTTTGGTGTCGTGGGAAACTAATCATAGGCGGTAGATGGTGAAAAAAGCGAAAGTGTTTTTAGGATTCTCTGCCGATAAAAAAGGAGGTTTGGGTTGCGTTGGAACAGGTACGCAAACTTATAAAAAAATATGGAAGCTGTATATATTAGAAAAATGAACGGAAGTTATCTGCAATTAACAGAGGAATTGGTGGAAAGAGATGCCTGTGGTGAGCAGATGCTGCTTCAAAACAATGTTTATGGTTTTTTACCCATGAGTAGGATAAGCATTGATGAGAAAGAAGTTTACCGCTATAACATTACAGGCAGACAGGCGTTAGATGTTCTTTTAGAGCACAAACAGATAGATGAACAGCTGTTGCAGGAACTGTTAATTGCAATTAGCGGAGTGGCAGAGCGGATGGAAAACTATCTGTTGACGCAGGAGTGTCTTCTTTTGCTGCCGGAATATATTTTTCGCGATTATGAAACAGGTGAATTCTGGTTCTGCTATTATCCCGGCAGTCTGCCAGAGAATGAATATACATTTCAAAGGCTTACGGAATATCTCCTTACAAAAATTGACCACAAGGAGAAACAGGTTGTCAGGCTTGCTTATCATATTTATGAGGAGGCATTAAAGGAAGGGTATAGTCTTTCCGGCATTAGGGAAGGAATCGACTTTTCCCGGGAACCGGAAGAAGAGACAGAGGAAAAGCTCAGTGAAATATGTGAAGATCAGATAAATGAAAAAAGGGATATATCGGAAAAAGGAAAATGTTTTGAAAAAATAAGGGAACAGATTTTTGACAGATGGAAAACATTAATTGCACTGGTGTTTCTAAAGCAGATAGGAATAAAAAAGAAAAAATCCGTTGAGGTAGAACCCTTTGTTTTTGAACCGGAGGAGGAAGAGATACGGGTGAGTCATCCTACAACGCTGTTGATGACGAAACCGGATGAGGCAGAAGGGATTTTAAAGTACATTGGAAACAATCAATTGTCAGATTTTAAAATAGAAGAGTTCCCTTTTCTTGTGGGAAGTGATATCTGTTGTGATGCAATACTGGAAAAAAAGACAATTAGCCGGATGCATGCAAGAATTACAAAATCAGAAAATACATATTATATAGAAGATTTAAATTCTTCAAATGGAACGAAGGTAGAAGGAGAGGTGCTCTCTTATAAAGAGAAAGTTTTATTAAAATCCAATATGATAATTGAATTTGCAGATGAAAAGTTTAGATTTATTTAAGAACTACAGAAACTTGCTTCTATTGAAATGAAAGAAAAAAATTACTATAATAACGTTATTATTCCAGGTGTAAAGAAGGGTATCAGACTTGGATGATACAAGGATATGAGAGCATACCGAAAGGAGTTTCTCATAATGATAGTAATAAGATAGAGGCGAGCAGATTGGGAGCAGAACCATACAGAAACGAAACAAATGAATATCAGCAGAATGATTTCACGAGAATAGAGCAGCTGAAGAAGAGCCAGTATATTACAATTGGTCTTGCAGTTATTAATATGATTGTTTATTTGTATTTAATGCTGGTGGGAAATGTTGGAAATGCTGCTTTTATGGCAGGACATGGGGCGATTTATCCGGATTATTTTGTATACGACAATCAGTGGTGGCGTTTATTGACAGCAATGTTTCTTCACTTTGATGCGGAACATCTGATAAATAACATGGTAATGCTTTGCTGCATTGGCTCGAGAGTGGAAAAGATAGCAGGACATGGACGTATGCTTTTGATTTATTTTCTTTCAGGAGCAGGTGGCAGTCTGTTATCCCTTTACATGATGCTAAGAACCGGTGATTATGCAGTATCTGCGGGAGCATCGGGAGCGGTATTCGGTTTGATTGGCGCCCTGCTCTGGCTGGTTATTAGAAATCATGGTACTGTTGAAGGAATTACCACAAAGGGAATGCTGTTTATGATAGTGCTAAGTTTGTATTATGGAATTGAGTCAGCGGGAGTAGATAACTGGGCACATTTTGGTGGTGTGGTGACGGGATTTGTTTTCGCAATTATTTTATATCGCAGAAAACGTCAAAATTATTGATTTTATGCCGGAAAATTTATATACTGAAAGAGACTTTAAAATTATGTGAGTAGATATCAGAGAATATTTTAAAGTCAATTTTAAAGGATTTGCTAACGCAGATTCTTAAAAGAAGCGAGGGGCAAAAATGAAGATTAATATTTATTATGGTGGAAGAGGTCTGTTAGACGATCCAACGCTGTATGTTTTAAATAAAATGGAAGAAGTATTAAAAGAGCTTCGGGTTACTGTGGAGCGAATTAATATTTATGAGCATAAAAATGAGATTACAACATTGCCACAGACAATGAAAGATGCTGATGGAATTATTCTTGCGACAACAGTGGAATGGCTTGGAATAGGCGGCTATATGCAGCAGTTTTTAGATTCCTGCTGGTTATATGGTGATAAAGAAAAGATTGCAGAGACATATATGCAGCCAATTGTTATGTCAACCACCTATGGCGAGCGTGAAGGAGAACTTACACTTGCAAATGCCTGGGAGATTTTGGGCGGACTTCCATGTGCCGGATTATGCGGTTATGTAGAAGATTTAGTAGGCTTTGAATTGAATGAAGATTATACATTAATTATTGAGAAAAAAGCAGAAAACTTGTACCGTACTATTTCCCAGAAGATGAAGAGTCTTCCAACAAGTAATCAGGCAGTAAAACAAAGCGTATTGCGTACACAGCAATTAGAATTAACTCCGCAGGAGAGTGAACAACTGTCCAAATATGTTTCAGATGATTCCTATGTGAAGAAACAGAAGGAAGATATTGAAGAACTGGCATCCATGTTTAAGGATATGCTGGGAAAAGGTGATAAGCGTGAAAATGATGCTTACATTAAAGATTTCCAGAAGCACTTTGTGCCACAGCCGGATTTTGCGGCAAGATATTCATTTATTATAGAAGGAATGAAGAAACCATTGTTTATTGAGGTAAGCGGAAAGAATCTGGATATCCGCTATGCTCAGGAGGAGAATATTGACGTATTTGCCAAGATGACATCTGAGGTGGTGGAAGGAATTATCGAAGGAAGAATTACATTCCAGAGAGCATTTATGACAGGTGAGATGACTGCAAAGGGTAATTTCAAAACACTGAGAATGTTAGATTCGGCATTTAAGTTTTCTTGATAGGATTTTGCGATGAATAAAGGTTGAAAGGAGCATAACTAGAAAATGAAAGACGCAAATTGTATTTTTTGTAAAATTATTGCAGGAGAGATTCCATCCAGTATTATTTATGAGGATGAAGAATTTAAAGTTATTTTGGATGTAAATCCTGCAACAAAGGGACATGCATTGATTCTTCCAAAAGAACATTATGCTGATTTATACGAAATTGATGAGGATGTTGCCGGACGTGCAATGAAGCTTGCAAAGAAATTAGCAGGACATATGACAGAACGCTTACACTGTGATGGATTTAATCTGCTTCAGAATAATCATGAGGCTGCTGGACAGACAGTATTCCATTTTCATATGCATCTGATTCCAAGATATGTAGGTGCCCAAAATAGTGATATTCTTAAATGGACAAATGAAACATTTTCACCAGAGGAGATAGCAGAAATTCGTGATTCCATTAAAATGTAATTAGGAAAGGGCAGCGGTTAAGCTGTGGATAGACATCAATTTATCAATATGCATATAAAAAAGTCAGGCTATTTTTTGAAACAACTTTTCAAAGATTAAATAAAATCTAACAATTTAAAGTGCTTCAAAAACGAGCCTGACTTTTGGCATATTAGGCGTCTATTGTGTAATATGCATACATTATTTTGCAACTTCCTGAATTAAATCAAGAATGATTTCAATGGAATCCTTGGAACTGCTGTTTTTCATTGCAGTAACATAAGCTGCTTTGTTCTCCATTACATGATTGATTGCAGTAAGCAGAGTTTCGTTAGATACCTTTTCTTCCTCAAGAACGTAACTGTAGCCGGCTTTTTCAAAGGAGGCAGCATTTAAAATCTGGTCTCCCCGGCTTGCGGCAGCAGAGAGAGGAATCAAAATATTAGGCTTGTGTAAAGCAAGCAGTTCGCAGATTGCATTTGCTCCAGCTCTGGAGATTACAAGGCTGGATAATGTAAATAAGTCCGATAATTCTTTATTAATATATTCAAATTGTGCATAACCGGAGAGAGAGCTAAGAGATTCCTCGAGATTTCCTTTTCCACAAAGATGAATAATATTATATTTCTTTAATAATTCTGGTAAAAGCTCCCGGATAGCAGTATTAATAGCTTTTGAGCCGGTACTTCCGCCAATAATTAAAATAACAGGTTTGTTTTCATCTGTGAAACCGCAGAAGGATAAGGCTTTACCTGCGTCGCCGGATAATAATTCTTTACGAATTGGAGAACCGGTAAGGACAGCTTTCTCTTTTGGAAGGTACTGCAGGGTTTCAGGGAAATTGCAGCATACCTTTGTGGCGTTTGGGATAGCCAGTTTGTTTGCAAGACCCGGAGTAATATCGGATTCATGAATAATGGAAGGAATTTTGCATCGTTTTGCTGCAAGTATAACAGGAACAGATACAAAGCCACCCTTTGAAAATACAATATCTGGTTTTAGTTGTTTTAATAGTTTTACAGATTGACGATACCCCTTTAAAACCTTGAATGGGTCCGAGAAATTCTTTATATCAAAATAACGTCTAAGTTTTCCGGAAGAAATTCCATAGTATGGAATGTTCTGTCCTTCGATGAGTCCTTTTTCAATTCCTTCGTAAGAACCGATATAGGAAATTTCGTAACCGGCATTTTTTAGCGCCGGCATTAAAGCAATGTTTGGTGTGACGTGTCCGGCAGTTCCGCCACCAGTCATTACGATTTTCTTCATATTAGATATCCTTTCTGTGCATAGAGCAGACAATGTAAACGGAGTCTGTAAGTGCACAATTCATACTAAAATGATGCTTTTCTATTTATAATACCCTTATGCGTAAAAGTCAAGAAAAGACTTAAAAAATGAAAATAAGCAGCAGAAGGCAGCGGTCATTGTGCAAAGAGCAGATTTTGTCGTAACTTGCGATGGAAATCTGCCGGACTCCTCTTTCAAAAAAAATTGTTTCTTTTATAATACTATATTATAGAAGAAACTAATACAAAATTCGGCAGGAAGCTGCCGAAAGAAAGAGGTAATGAGAATGGAAGGACTTATGTTTTTTCAGGAAAAAGGATTCTGGATAGTGACAGGAGGGCTGCTTACAGTGGTACTGCTCCAGATTCTGACATTACATAGGATAAAAAAGAATGTAGACATCTTTAAAGGCATTGAGCGAGAATTAGCAAACCATGGTAAAAAAGAAAGAACCAAGGAAGAGAGAGGAGAGGATGTAAGCATGGCAGAGATGGAAACATTAAATCTGCCAGTAAATGAAGAGGAAGGACAAGCACCGGAGGAATCACCGGAACAGTTAATAGATGCGGTACTGGCAGAGGTGTTTCGCTGAAAATACGATAAACAGAAAACAGCTATAATGTGCAACAAATTATAAGAAAAAAATTGTAAATTATAAACAAAAAGGAAAATGATATTTCTGTAAATTTGCCGGATGTTTTATTGAGAGAAAGAAAAAAGATTGGTACTTTTGTCTTATAAAAAAGTACTGAAAAAATGGAAGCGCTTTCCAATAGCTTGACAAGTAATAGTGCCTTTGCTATAATCGCGTTTGTAACAAATCCGTAACAATTGTAATAAATTATGAATAAAACGGAACAAAAGTGTAATACTATCTGTTATCCGGATAGTAGCACCGATGGAGGTTTTTTATGAATTTAAGAAAAAGAGCGGCAGAAGGAAGTGCAGTTGCTTTAATGGCAGTAATACTTTGTACAGCCGCACAGACTGCTCAGGCAGTACCTGTAGTGAATGAAGTTACAGAGAAAACTCAGGCAGTAAGAACAGTAGAAACGGACTTAGCTACAAATGGAACAGCGGGTATTGTTGTTTCCATGAACAAAGTTGAAGAAAATGCATTAATGAGCATTTCAGCTGCGAATGTCAGTGTGGCACCAATTAAAGCCAACCTTGTAGCAACAGCAGAAGTGGCAGAGGTAGAAGCAGCTTCTGAAGAAGTCAAAGCAGAAGAACCGGAATTGTCCGAGGAAGAACAGTTTTGGCAGACACGCTTAATGGCAGAGGTAAATGAATTTTTATATGTCAGAGCGGCAGCAGATGAAAATGCAGAAATCGTTGGAAAAATGTATAAAGGCGATGTGGCAGAAATCGTTGAAGCAGGTGATACATGGACACATGTAAAATCCGGAAATGTAGATGGCTATGTGCATAACGATTATGTTGTGATTGGTCAGGAAGCATTTGCATATGCCACAGCTAATGTAGATACTAGTGCGGAGGTTCAGACCAATGGTCTTAGAATCCGTAGTGAGGCATCAGAGGATGCTTCTGTTATTACTGTTGTATCAGAGGGAACAGATTTACAGGTGGATACCTCTGTTGAAGCAACAGAAGAATGGGTTGCAGTCACATATGGCGGCTCAACCAGATATGTCAGTGCAGAATATGTTGACGTGGAATTGAACTTAGGCGAAGCAATCACCATTGAAGAAGAACAGGAAGAACAGCGCAGACTTGCTGAGGAAGAAGCAGCAAGAAAGGCAGCGCAGGTTACAGAAGTAACAACTGTTCAGAACGAAGCTGTAACAGCTTCTGTAGATGATTTGACATTGTTGGCAGCAATTATCCAGTGTGAAGCTGGTGGCGAAAGCTACGAAGGACAGCTGGCAGTTGGAGCGGTTGTCATGAATCGTGTCAGAAGTCCACACTATCCGGGAAGCATTTCGGAGGTTATTTATCAGCGTGGTCAGTTTGGACCGGCAAGCTCAGGTAAATTAGCAACAAGACTTGCCAGTGGCGTAAAGGATAGCTGTATTCAGGCAGCACAGGAAGCTTTAAATGGAGTGGACAATACTGGTGGAGCAACACACTTCCGTCGCGCAAGTTCGGGACATGCAGGTGTTGTCATTGGAAATCATGTATTTTATTAAAAAATAAATAATTGCTCCTACGGAGTTTTAGAAAAACTATTGCAAAAGATTCACATGATAAGAATTTTTTGCAATAGTTTTTTTTATTTTCCTGTATTGTATTCTGAAATTAAATATAGTAATATGAGTAATAGTCAAGGAATTATCAAAGGATAATAGGATAAAGGGAGGATTTATATTATGCCAGGAATGATGATTGTAATTGTTATTTTACTTATTATGGCGCTTATTATTGCAGCATCCTGTATCAAAATCGTACCACAGGCAAACGCAGTAATCGTGGAGCGTCTTGGAGTTTATCTTGCAACATGGGGAGTTGGTCCGCACTTTAAGGCACCATTTATCGACCGTGTAGCAAAAAGAGTTGTCTTAAAAGAACAGGTAGTGGATTTCCCTCCGCAGCCGGTTATTACAAAAGATAACGTAACAATGCAGATTGATACAGTTGTATTCTTCCAGATTACAGATCCAAAGCTTTACGCATACGGTGTGGAGAATCCACTGATGGCAATTGAGAACTTAACAGCGACAACACTTCGTAACGTTATTGGTGATTTGGAATTAGATGAGACATTAACATCCAGAGAAACAATCAACACCCAGTTAAGAGCAACACTGGACATCGCAACAGACCCATGGGGAATCAAAGTAAACCGAGTTGAGTTAAAGAACATTATTCCACCAGCAGCTATTCAGGATGCGATGGAGAAACAGATGAAGGCAGAACGTGAACGTCGAGAAGCAATTCTTCGTGCAGAAGGTGAGAAGACATCTACCATCCTTGTTGCAGAAGGTAAGAAAGAATCCGCTATCTTAGATGCAGAAGCAGAGAAACAGGCAGCGATTCTTCGTGCAGAAGCGAAAAAAGAAGCAACTGTCCGGGAAGCAGAAGGTCAGGCAGAAGCTATTATCAAGATTCAGCAGGCAAATGCAGATGGTCTTCGCATGTTAAAAGAAGCAGCACCAGATGCTAATGTTATCCAGCTTAAGAGCTTAGAGGCATTTGCAAAGGCAGCAGACGGAAAAGCAACTAAGATTATTATCCCATCCGAGATTCAGGGCATGGCAGGTCTTGCAAAATCTCTTGTGGAAGTTGGAAAAGAAAATTAAGAAGAGCCGCAAACAGCGAGCGTATTATATTGATTTAGTATGAAATTACGGGCTGTCATGTATATGGCAGCTCGCTTTTCAATATAGGAGGGTAAATGATTATGTTAAAGGGACGCAATTTTTTAAAATTAATGGATTATACACCGGAAGAGATTACATATCTGATAGATTTAGCAGGAGAGCTTAAGGCAAAAAAGAAACAGGGGATTGCCCATAACAGCTTAAATGGTAAAAATATTGCTCTGATTTTTGAAAAGACCAGTACAAGAACACGCTGTGCCTTTGAAGTGGCAGCCCATGACCTTGGAATGCATGTAACATATTTAGATCCGGATGGTTCCCAGATTGGCAAAAAAGAAAGCATTGCAGATACGGCAAGAGTGCTTGGCCGTATGTTTGACGGAATCGAATATCGTGGATATGGACAGGAAATCGTAGAAGAGTTAGCGAAATACGCAGGAGTGCCGGTGTGGAATGGTTTGACAAATGAATTTCATCCGACACAGATGATTGCAGATATGCTTACCATCAAAGAGCATCTTGGAAAATTAAAAGGAGTTAAGCTTGTATATATGGGCGATGCCCGTTATAATATGGGTAATTCCTTAATGGTTACCTGTGCAAAGCTGGGAATGGACTTCGTAGCATGTACAACTGCAAAATATTTTCCGGAGCAGGAGCTGGTGGATTACTGTAATAAGGTGGCTGCAGAAACAGGAGCAACTATCACATTAACAGAGGATGTAAAAGAAGCAACAACAGATGCAGATGTTATCTATACAGATGTATGGGTATCTATGGGAGAACCGGAGGAAATCTGGGAAGAGCGTCTGCGAGATTTAGTTCCTTATCAGGTAAATGCAGCAGCAATGGCAAATGCGAAGAAAGATGCGATTTTCATGCATTGTCTGCCGGCATTCCATGATTTAAAGACCAAGATAGGAAAAGAAGTATACGAAAAATTCGGTTATAGCGAACTGGAAGTAACAGACGAAGTCTTTGAAGGACCACAGTCTGTTGTATTTGATGAGGCAGAAAACCGTATGCATTCCATCAAAGCAATTATGTTTGCAACCTTAGCCGATTAAGCAGAAAGGTATTTTACATATGAAAGCAGAATTGCTGGCAGTTCTGAGAGAAGCAAAGGATTATGTTTCGGGGCAGAGCCTGTGCGACCGGTTCGGTGTTTCCCGGACGGCGGTGTGGAAAGCCGTGAATCAGTTGAAAAATGCTGGTTATGAAATAGAAGCAGTACAGAATAAAGGTTACCGTCTGCATTTTGTCCCGGATATAATAAGTGAATTTGAATTAAAAAGCCGAAGAAAAACCAAGTGGATTGGTCAGGAACTGGTGTATCTGAATACGGTAGATTCTACCAATACGAAAGTAAAGAATCTGGCAGAGGAAGGATATCCCAACGGTACACTGGTGGTGGCAGACAGTCAGACAGCAGGAAGAGGAAGACGCGGCCGTGTATGGGAATCCCCGGCAGGCAATTCCATTTACATGTCACTGCTTTTAAAGCCGGAAATCAATCCAAACAATGCTTCCATGATAACCTTGGTAGCAGCATTAGCATTATCAAAGGCGATTTCAGAGACCACAAAAAGACCAGCGGGCATCAAATGGCCGAATGATATTGTAATGAATGGAAAAAAAGTTTGTGGTATTTTGACAGAAATGAGCGCACAGTTTGATTATGTAAACCATATTGTGGTTGGTGTAGGTATCAACGTGCATACAGAAAGTTTCCCGGAGGAAATTTCCCATATGGCAACCTCGCTATTTCTGGAGACGGGGGAACGCATTAACCGTTCAGAACTGATAGAGGCAGTCTGGGAAGCTTTTGAATATTATTATGAAATCTATCTTCAGACAGAGGATTTGAGTAATCTGGTGAAAGAATACAATGCACATCTGGTAAATATGCATCAGATGGTAAAAGTATTAGACCCAAAGGAACCTTTCGATGGAAAAGCAATGGGAATTACTGCCAGAGGAGAATTAATCGTAGATACCTGGGAGAGCAGAAGATTAGTGTCTTCGGGGGAAGTATCAGTGAGAGGAATATATGGATATGTCTGAAAAAAAAGAAATCGGTGAAGTTGTACTTTGCGGTGCAAACGCCTACAACAAGAAATTTTATATTAATCAGAATTTTAAAAATCTTCCGGATGAGATTAAGAACGAGTTGAAAATTATGTGTGTTCTTTTTACCGAGGATATTGGCGGAATCCTAGAGCTTGTATTCGACGAGAATGGAGAATTGGAATTCCGTACTTCCTGCGATGAGGGAGATCTTTTGTATGATGATATCGGTTGTGGTTTGAAAATCCGAGAATTACAGCGTACAAAAGAAGAACTGCTTCGTTCCTTAGAACTTTATTTTAAAGTAATGACAGGACGAATCGATGAAGAGTAAATAAATTCTAAAAAAGCAGTGACCGTAAAGCGGCATTGACTGAAGCTGCATATTGCAGTGGGAAAGGATGAGAAACATGTTACTTACAATAGATGTAGGAAATACCAATATTACAGTCGGAGTATTTCAGGGAGACGATATCCGTGCGACCTTCCGTATTACAACCAAAATGCCACGTACCTCAGATGAGTACGCAATGATTTTTATTAACCTGTTAGAACAGAATAAAATTAAGAGTGATGAAATCAATGATGTGATTATTGCATCGGTGGTTCCACAAGTAATGCACTCGTTAGAAGGCTCTATTATCAAATACTTTAATATTAAGCCAATTATTATTGAACCGGGCACAAAGACAGGAATCCGTGTTGCAACAGAGAATCCACGTCAGATTGGTGCAGACCGAATCGTAGATGCGGCGGCGGCTTACGGACTTTATGGTGGACCTGTATTCGTATTAGACTTTGGAACAGCAACTACCTATGATTTGGTAGATAAAGACGGAGCCTTTGTTTCCGGAGTTACTGCACCGGGAATCCGCATTTCTGCAAGAGCGTTGTGGGAGGATGCTGCAAAGCTTCCGGAAATTGAAATCAAGAAACCGGATAGCATTTTAGGTAAAGACACAATTAGCAGTATGCAGGCTGGGCTTATCTATGGACAGATTGGTCAGACAGAATATATTATTAAGCAGACGATTGCACAGGCAAATATGGGGCCAATCAAGGTTGTAGCCACTGGTGGCTTAGGACGAATCATTGCCAATGAAACAGACATGATTGATGTATATGACCCAAATCTGACATTAAAAGGAATGAATCTGATTTACAAAAAGCAGAACCGCAAATCGGGAAAAATCAGTTAATTAACAGCAGATAAGTGTGAAGTGCTATGCAAAAAGGAAGATTTGCAACGGAGATTTTCATAGAAAATTAATCAAGGAAAATAAATCAGAATCAGAAACGGAGTACTATGAGTTCTATCAAAAAACTTCAAATAGGAAATGTAACCTTAGAAAATAATTTAATATTAGCACCAATGGCAGGCGTGACAGACCTGCCATTTCGCTTGCTTTGTAAGGAACAGGGAGCAGGTCTTTTATGTATGGAAATGGTTAGTGCGAAAGCAATTCTATATAAAAATAAAAATACCGAAGAACTTTTAACCATTGATGAAAGGGAAACACCGGTATCCTTACAGCTATTCGGTTCAGACCCTGACATTATGAGTGAAATAGCAAAACAGATAGAGGAGCGTCCTTTCGATATTCTGGACATTAATATGGGATGTCCTGTTCCGAAGGTGGTCAATAACGGAGATGGTTCCGCGCTGATGAAAAATCCTCTTCTTGCCGGAAAAATCATTGAGAAAACTGCTAAGGCAATTAACAAGCCTGTTACAGTAAAAATTAGAAAAGGCTTTGATGATGAGCATGTGAATGCGGTGGAAATGGCGCATATTGCGGAAGAATCAGGAGCGGCAGCAATTGCAGTTCATGGAAGAACCAGAGAGCAGTATTATTCAGGAAAAGCAGACTGGGACATTATCCGTCAGGTGAAGGAAGCAGTATCCATTCCGGTTATCGGAAATGGTGACATTCTATGTGCAGAGGATGTGATTCGCATGGAAAACGAAACAGGCTGCGATGGTTTTATGATTGCCAGAGGTGCAGAGGGAAATCCGTGGATTTTTGCACAGATACTTCATCAGTTTAAAACAGGAGAAAAACTTCCGAAACCGGATTTTAAAGAAGTGACAGAAATGATGCTGCGTCATGCAAGAATGCAGATAGAATTTAAGGGAGAATATACCGGCATAAGAGAAATGAGAAAACATGCAGCATGGTATACTGCCGGTTATAAAAATTCTGCAAAGCTGCGGGCGAAGGTTTGTGAAGTGGAAAGCTATGAACAGTTAGAAGCATTATTTGCTGAGGTTTTGTCATATAATGAATAAAAAAGTTACCGGAAAATCCTATGTCATATGCAAACTATTTTTTAGCAGATTTTGAACCTGTTTTTCAAGGAATCTTAAAAGCCAGTGGGCTGGAACCAAAGTATCTTGAGCTGGAAATTATTGATGAAGAGCCGGAAAATTACAGTATGTTTGAGCCGGCAGATGTAAAGGATGTATTGGGACAGCTTTCACAGGAACTGAATTTTTTGACAATATATACGGACCGGGCTGCATATTTTAAAGAGTTTGCAGAAATAATGTATGAGGAAAATGGTCTGGTAGTTATGTTTTTTTCGAAAAAAGAACTATACAGAGGCAGAGAACCTCTTTTCTGGAAAAAAACATGGCATTCTCTGGATAGAAAAGGGGCAGAAAAGCTGGTTCTGGATTTTGAATGGGAAGGTGAGTGTTATCAGACACAAATCCGTCAGGGAAAATATTATATCCCAATCCACAAGAAACCTTGGAAAATGGCGGAAAACCTTGACATTCTAGTACCTTTCGGTTATAATACTGTGATTGTCAAGAGTATACAAAAGGGAAAACAAAAGCCCATGCGAGACCGATTTGAAGAGGCTTTTTACAAAGAATAAAAAATACAAGGAAGGGTAGAGCAAAATGGATAAGAAAAACATACTGACCTATGAAGGACTTAAGAAGTTAGAGAATGAGTTAGAAGAACTCAAAGTAGTTAAGAGAAAAGAAGTTGCTGACAAGATTCGTGAGGCAAGAGAACAGGGAGACCTTTCCGAAAATGCGGAATACGATGCAGCAAAAGATGAGCAGAGAGATATCGAAGCTCGTATCGAAGAAATTGAGAAAATTTTAAAGAATGCAGAAGTTGTTGTAGAGGAAGAAGCAGACCTTGGTAAAGTAAGCATCGGCTGCAGTGTTAAGATTTTAGATATGGAATTTGACGAAGAATTAGAGTATAAAATTGTCGGAAGTATGGAAGCAAACAGCTTAAAAGGAAAGATTTCCAACGAATCTCCAGTAGGAAAAGCTTTAATGGGTAAAGCAGCAGGAGATGTTGTTACTGTAGAAACACAGGTTGGTGAATTACAGTACAAGATTCTTTCTATTCACAGAGCGAACTAATTGAGATAAATTTGTAGCAGGACATAAAATAATGCGCAGCTGTAGTAAGCGTACAGACTGCGGGCGGAGTGAGTTTCGAAAGAAAGGGTGTCCTGGAATGGAGGATAAAATGGCTGAACAGAACAATAACCAGCAGAACAATAACGGCGGACAGCAGGATTTAAATCAGTTAATCCAGGTTCGTTATGACAAATTACATGAATTACAGGAAAATGGTAAAAACCCATTTGAAATCACAAAATATGATGTGACACATCACAGCATTGAAATTAAAGACAACTTTGATACATTAGAGAATCAGGAAGTAACTGTTGCCGGACGTATGATGTTCAAGCGTGTTATGGGTAAAGCATCCTTCTGTAATGTTCAGGACATTCAGGGAAATATCCAGGCATACGTTGCCCGTGATGAAATCGGCGAAGAATCCTACAAAGATTTCAAGAAATATGATGTGGGTGATATCCTCGGAATCAAAGGTAAAGTATTCAAGACAAAAACAGGTGAAATTTCTATCCATGCAGAAGAAGTAACACTTCTTTCTAAGAGCTTACAGATTTTACCGGAAAAATATCATGGTTTAACAGACACAGATACAAGATATCGTCAGAGATATGTGGACTTAATCATGAATCAGGAAGTAAAAGAAACAATGATTAAGCGTTCAAAGGTTATCAGCAGCATCAGACGTTTCTTAGACGACTTAAACTTCATCGAAGTAGAAACTCCAATGCTTGTTTCTAATGCAGGTGGTGCAGCAGCAAGACCATTCGAGACACATTACAATGCGCTGAACGAAGATGTGAAATTACGTATTTCTTTAGAGTTATACTTAAAGAGACTTATCGTTGGTGGTTTAGAGCGTGTATACGAAATCGGACGTGTATTCCGTAACGAAGGTGTTGATACAAGACACAATCCGGAATTTACACTGATGGAG
>CAYMIS010000015.1:0-42487 GCA_964390485.1 uncultured Roseburia sp.
GTTTTTGACATCGCTCGCTGAACTTTTATTTGTCGAAAGAATAAATGCGAATGGCGCAACTTTGTGATAATACCAATTATGACAGAGGGATTAGTGAATCATTTTTCAACAGTCCCTTTTATTCACATTCATCCCAAAGCTTCTGGATATATTTCCGTGCTTCTACTGCATTCTCCGGAACAGTGTTTTCTAAAGTTACATGGATGTATGGCTTCTGGAATTTGATGAAACGAATAATCTGGCTATAATCCATTTCACCGGTTCCTGCTGCCACAGATTCTAATTTTCCATCCTTTACCACAAAGTCCTTGATATGAACCATAGCAATGTCATTTCCAAGAACCTCGATTGCTTCTGCAATAATAGCTTCCCGATTCTCATAGTTACAGATATCTAATAAATTTACCGGGTCAAAGATTATCTGAAGGTTTGGTGACTGGATGGTATCTAATACTTTTCTTGCCCGAAGCGGGTTGCATACAATATGCTTATACACCGGCTCAATAGCCACAATAACTCCCATCTTCTCTGCATATTCTACTACCGGGCGAAGATTTTTAATAAAAATCTCTAAGGCTTCCTCCGAATGATTCCCCTCTTCGAAAGAATAGCTCTCGTTGATTGCTCCTGTTTCTGTTCCAACAACTCCCACACCCATTAAGGATGCCATACGGATATGTGCCAGATAACGGTTCTGGTTTTTCTTTAAGCTTTCCTCATTTGGATTTGCAAGGTTTAAATAACAGCCTAATACTGCGATATCCAGATTATTTTTTGCAAAAATATTCTTTATATAGCAGGCAAATCCCGGTGTTAATGCGCTGTCTGCCACAGAATAATCAGAGATTACTTTTCCAAGGGCAAGATGTGCACATTTAAATCCCTGCTCCGCTGCAATTGCAAGGCGTTCTTCTATTGGTGCTTTTTTTACATCATGTAAACGTATTCCTAACTGCATAATTTTCCCTCTTTTCCATCAACTGTTTATAACTATTTAACCTAACGTTACATTTCTACTGAATCAGTTCGTCTACTCCGTGAAGTTCCATTTCTTCTCCTACCTGTCCGGTGATGGAGATATTTTCTAATACAAGCTTCTTTACGTTATTTGCAAAAATACCCTTTCTGGTGCAGGCTTCCACTCCCGAAGACATCGCCGGTACATCACATTTTGGATTCTTGGCATAAGTAACCGTAACATTTTTCATCGTAATATTCTCGATTTTCTGTTCCGGCAGTCCGTCAAAATGAGCTGCTGCCACATGGCAGTTTTTCGCATCAATGTCTTCAAAAATAAGGGTCTTAATTGCCGGAGTTCTATCGTCTACTTCCATCCACTCGCGGCTCTGTACATATTCTGTTTTTCCATCCGGGTCACAGAAATAGAAGCTGTTTACCACAAATGGGGTCATTACATGGTCCATATTAATCTTACGGAAGATAATCTGATCTAATACTGCATCTTTTCCTCTTCCACGTCTTGTCTTAATACGAAGTCCCCTGTCAGTATCGTAAAAGAGACATTCTTCCACAACAAGGTTCTTGACACCACCTGCCATCTCACTTCCAAGAGTTACTGCACCATGGCCATTTTCCATTAAACACTGGCGGATTGTAATATTTTCTGAAGGTGTCTTATATTTTTTACCCATATAAATTTTTCCTGATTTTACCGCAATACAATCATCCCCTAAGGAGAAACGAACACCTGCAATTTCCACATTCTTGCAGGATTCCGGATCAAGACCGTCAGTATTCGGTGAATCACTTGGATTTTCAATGGTAAGGTTATAAAATTTTAAGTTCTCACTAAAGAATGGATGCAATGTCCAGGATGGACTATTGCAGCATTTCACGCCCTGTAACGTAATGTTCTTACAATGATTAATAAAGAACAATCTTGGACGGAAGGCTTCTACCATAACCTTAGGATTGTTCCACCAGTTCTCTTTGGAGGCATTTCCGTTAATCGTTCCTTTTCCATAAAGGAGAACATTTTCTACATTAATACCGGTAATAATTCCTGCAAACATTGGAAGTGGATTTCCCTCCCAGGTTCCAAGATGATATTCCTCTGTCTCATCATAGCTTTCAATAATTGCCGGGAACTTAGGAAAAGCATAGCGGTCTGTTTCTGCCCGAAGCTCTGCTCCTTCCGCCAGTTCAATATTCACATCACTCTTTAAGAAAAGGCTTGTGATACGATAAATACCAACCGGAACTAATACACGGCTTTTTGGTGGACACGCTAAAATTGCTGCCTGAATAAACTTGGTATCATCAGAAACACCATCGCCCTTTGCACCAAATTCTTTTACATTTAAAGTTACAAATTCATACTCTGTTGTAAACTGAAGGCTTCCTACTGTATCTCCTGCCCCATCCTGCGCCACAACTTCATAATCGGTTTCCGGCTTTAAATCAAATAAAGATACCACTACATTTTCTGCCTTTAATGCTGATTTTCCATTCACCAGAATGTCATATGGTTCTTTTGTATAATAAATCCCGCCATCTGCAAGCTCTATCACTGCACTTCTTGCAGATTTCATAATTAATTTCATTTCCATGTTCATTTCCTCCAAACGTCTATGCCATTTCTTTTTGTAAGAGCAGGCTCTGGGCATATGCCATCATAAAATAAGGCTCTGCTTCAAATAATGTTTCCGGCTCATTTCCGGCACAAATTTCCTTTAAACTGTCAAATGCAATATCTGCATATTTTTCACTTAACAGCACATGTTTTCTACAGGCTTTTAAAATCACGTAATCCACTAAAATCTGTTCCGTCTTGGATAAGGATTCTTTGGAAAGCATTTCTTTTAATGTCTCCTTCATTGTGTCCTGCAGTCTGCGATAGAGCTCGTAAATCTGAAAATCCATAGTATCCATGGTATCAATTAATGCCACAAGATACTGACAGATTTCTTCTTCATCCTTTAAAGTCTTCTTTGCCTCTACTAAAGCGTCCACTATGGCAATATATTTTTCTTTTTTGCCATAACGTGTCTCACATTCCATAAAGAAAGGCATTATTGGAAATGCTGTCATATCCGCAGAAGCCAGCGCTTCCTTTCCTGCTTCTACCACTTTTAAATATGCTTCTTTCCCCGTTTTCTGATATAAATAAGAAGCTGTCAGTCCCATCATAATATTATCAT
The DNA here is from genome assembly GCA_964390485.1 of uncultured Roseburia sp. Taxonomy (GTDB): domain Bacteria; phylum Bacillota; class Clostridia; order Lachnospirales; family Lachnospiraceae; genus Roseburia. The sequence goes on from CAYMIS010000015.1 coordinate 3,162, forward strand.
CAGTACCCTCTGACAATGCTTCTGCTTTCATCAGATATGTATCATCACCAGTGGCTTCCTGCATCTGGAGATATCCCATGCTAAGCCATGTGTTTTTTCCCTTATAACATTCTCTGCTCATTTTAAACCTCATTTCTATCTGATTATTTCACAGACAGTCTATTTTTCTTAATTTTTATTTATTTTCCTGTTTTTGCTTTGCAAACATTATTTTCCGACTGCTTTCTACTCTTCCGTCATTTTCTCACTTTCTATGACTGCTGCTTTTTTCCAGCGTTTGGTAGCATATACAAGCTGTAATACTGCTGCTGCAATTCCATTACTTACCACAACGGAATACCAGACACTTCGTACTCCCATATGCAAAAACTGCTGACATACAAATAATGTGGCAAAACGGAATACCCAAAGTCTGGCAATATCCACCACCATATTGACTCTTGTCAATCCACATCCCCGGAATAAACCGGAGGCTGTATTATAATAACCGTTGGAAAAACACCAGAATGCCATAATACTTAAGAAATCCGCTGCCATTGTGATTACCTCCGGGTCATCGGAAAAGATTTTCACAATGGCTGTGGAGATTGGCATTCTTGATAAAATCAAGCCTCCCACCAGAAGGAATATCACAATAATTCTGCGGGATAGTTTGTATCCTTCTTCTGCCCGCTCTATCTGCTTTGCTCCTATATTCTGACCAACAATAATGGACACTGCAGAACCTATTCCGTTGGATGGAAGAGAAATCAGACCATTGACTTTATTCCCAATTCCATAAGCCGCCATAGCCTGTGTACCAAATTGAAATACACTTTTACTCATCAATAAAAATCCAAACTGGGTAGTACTGCCGCCAATAGCACTTGGAAGTCCTACCGTAACAATGCTCTTTAATTTTTCTTTTTCGAACTTCATTTTCGATAAATCTAAATACACCAGTTTTTTCTTATTATGTAAAAGGAAAAGGGCTATGACTGCCGGAACTGCCTTTGCAAGCACTGTGGCAATTGCTGCTCCTGCCACACCAAATTCAAACACCACCATTAACAATGGGTCAAGAATCATATTGAGTGAAATTCCCAGCAAATTCATAAACATCGGCCGCACCGTATCTCCCTGGGCCTGATTAATTGCCACATACATATTCACCAGATATAAAAAGGGCATATCCATCATAACAAGCTGCATATAAATTTTGCTGTATTCATAGGTAATTCCCTCTGCACCAAGCCACGTTACAATGGCAGGAGTTGTCACCACGCAAATTGCAGCACATAGGACTGCAAAAAGCATTGCGCATACAAATATATGATTTGCCATAGACCTGGCATCCTCATCTTTTCTCGCCCCAATATATTGGGAAATCAAAACAGAACCTGCTACTGTGATACCCGATCCAAAATTAATCACCACATTCTGCACCGGTGTTACCAGATTAATGGCTGCTAACTCCTCTGTTCCAAGCTTCCCTAACCAATAGGTATCTGTCAGATTATACATAGTCTGTAAAAAGCTATTGATAATAACAGGAATGGATAAGGTAAGAATTGCCCGCAGCATATTTCCACTTAATATCTTATCCCTGTCCACATGCTTATTCAAAATCTTATCACACCTTTCTTTTACAGTTCCTTATATCGGAAGTCTTTAAAGTCGGCATATAATTCTTTTTCCCCTGCATAGGCATACATTCCCACCATAGCTCCGGTGAAACGTTTCCCCATACGGATGCCTTCATCACATAAATAATAAACATTTTCCAATGATTTAACGTCAGTTTCTATCCCTTTCATCCCGACAGAAAAATCTCTTCTTAAATAATCTGTTTTTACCCGCAGTATAACTTCTGTTCCTTCCACTGCTTCAAGACTTATCTTTTCATGAGCGGTGGTGTCTGTTCCAATATGCTCTTTTACCTGCACAAAATAGCCATCCTCATATCCAATCAAAAGATTTACCCAGGTATTTTCATCATAATAACAGGTAAGACCTGCCTCCTGCCCCTTTATGAGCTCCGGCAATATAAGTTTTGCCTCTGCCTCAAAGCAAAAAGCCGTCTGTCTCTGCACTAAGATATTCCGGCAGGCAACGCTGTCCGGATAATGGCTGCTTCCCTTTATCCGAAAGCCTCCATCCATAAAGCGGATGCCCTCCTGCTCCGGTGGTCTTGGACTTACCCATTTTTTCTCTTCATAAGTCTCCTTCTCCGGTATCCATTCCGGAAGGTTTGGCTTTTTCTGTAAGGCACTTGGCCCCTTTAACTGATTTACTATCGGCCATCCATCAGCTGTCCAGGTAATTGGGTCTAATGCTGTTTCACGGCCTAACATACTGTAACCGTCACCAATCATTCTGCCACAGAGATAGACCATATACCACTCACCCTTCTGGGTACATACCGGTTTTCCATGACCACATCTTTGAATAGCCGCCTTTTCGTCCATTTGGCGCATAATCGGATTATAAGGACAAGGTTCGTAATTTCCCATCAGTTCTCTGCTTCTTGCCACAGAAATACGATGTCCCGGTCCGGTTCCTCCTTCTGCCAAAAACAGATAGTAATAACCATCTTTTTTTAGCAGATGCGGTCCCTCCGGTGCTCGTTTCTGGTGCCCATAATAAAGAAGACTCGCCTCTGAAATCTGTTTTTTACAGTCAGAGCTTAATTCAAATATTCTTGCACCTCTGTTTAACAGCATATAATGTCTGCCATCTTCGTGAAAAATTGATGGGTCAATTCCATCCTCATCAATCATTGCCGGCTCAGAATAAGGGCCTTCCGGTTTCTCCGAAGATACTACAATCTGTTTCCGATAAACAGTTCCTGTATCATTCAAACGATAAGTTGCTGTAATATAAAAGGTTCCATTATCATAGGAGATATCCGGTGCCCAGTAGCCTCTTCCGCCCTCTAATTCATCCAGCCCTGCCCATTTCGGATTTGTAATGGCATGACCAATAATCTCCCAATGAATCAAATCCTTAGAATGGGAAATTGGAATACACGGGAAAAATATAAAAGAAGAATTCACCATATAATAATCTTCTCCGACCCTTACAATCGAAGGGTCAGGAAACATTCCTGTACGGATTGGATTATGGTACATCTCTTCATATTCTGCTCCACACCGTTTTGCATAGTAATTTAATAATTCCTGATGTTTTTTTTCCCAGGCAATCTGATAGGGTGTTACGAGATTTTTATCTCCGGCACAAATATCCATCCCTACTTTTTCCACCAGGTATCGGTTTAATTCCACATCTCCTGACATTGCCGCATAATGAAGAATCGTTCTATTTTCTGCATCAACAGTGTTCATACTGGCTCTTGAATATTCTACAATATATTTTACCAGTTCTAAATTTCCAAACTTTGCTGCATAAAGTGCCAGAGGCACACCAGCTTCCGTTGTATCGTCAATACAAGGGGGATCTTCTACTAAAATTTCTGTCACCAGCCCAAGATTTTCCTGCTCGATTGCTTCCTGCAGTTTCATACTGTCTTTCCTTTCCAGCATTACGCAGAAGTTTTGCCTTCTGCTTATTCTTCTATATCATTATTGCCATTACAGGTTTTCTATTCTTCCGGCAGCATAGATACATGAATATATTCAAAGTCTCCATATCCGCCCTTTGCCTTACTTTCTAATACATTCGCAAACAGACCGATTTTGGCACCTACCCATGTATGGTCCGATGGCATAAAGTCTGTTTTTACTTCTGTTCTTGTTTTTCCATCTAAAGAGTAATAGGTCTTAAAGATAGGGCCTGCGCTGCCTTTCTCCATTGCAAAAATGAGATATACCTTGTCACCTGTCAATTCCATTAACTGTTCGTTTTTCTCTTTTCTGCCCTCATCACTGTCGTAGGATAAACCGGTAATCAGTTTTTTCTGACCACGAATCATTCGCACCGCAAAATAAGAATAATGACCACCCATCATTACCATACCCGCCTGCTCATTTTCCTGTAATGCACCAATATGCAGACAGGTTTCTACTTCAAAATAAGGACACACCAGCTTCTGGGTTAATACATTTGCGTTTTCCCAGAGAATGGAATCCTTTTTCTCGGATGGATTTAAGCAGTATAATCTTAAAAATCCTTCCCGCTCTGTTAAGGAATAAAATTCCTTTTTATGATTTCCAAGCCACTGCCACATCAGATTTAATTTTTCACTATTAAAATCATCACTTGCCTCTAAATAACATGGCTCTTCTATTATGCCTGTATTTGGCTTTTCATAGGTAAGACATGGCTCACCACAGCCCTCTTTGACATTAATTCCCATTACCGGCCAGTCATTTTCCCAGGTTACCGGCTGCATATGCACGATTCGTCCATATAAACCGCAGTCCTGAAAATGAAGGAACCATTCATCACCGTTTACCGTATCAACAAGTGCTCCCTGATGTGGTCCGTTAATAATACTTTCTCCCTGATGAAGTACAATTTTTTCTTCGTATGGACCATATATGGATTTGGAACGAAGGGCTGTCTGCCAGCCCGGTTTTACACCGCCTGCCGGAGCCAAAATATAATAAAAGCCATTTCTCTTATAGACCTTCGGACCTTCAATGGTTGGCTGTGTCTCTAAGCCACTGTATAAAATATGGTCCTCCGTAACTGCCTTCTTACCATCCCAGGACATCTCAAAAATTCCAAGATGACTCTTAAAGCCAATACGGCTCTTTGCATATCCATGGACAATATATGCCTTTCCATCCTCATCCCAGAATGGGCAGGAATCAATCAGTCCTTTTCCTTCTAATACCAGAACCGGCTCATCCCATTTTCCAAGTGGATCTTCGGCACTTACCATAAAAATTCCTTCGTCCGGCATTCCGTAATATATATAAAAACGTCCCTCATGATAGCGAATCGCTGGTGCCCAGACACCCTTCGCATGCTGAGGTTTCTCGTAATTTTCGTATTGAATATTATCTATTGCATAATTCACAAGTTTCCAGTTCACCAAATCCTTAGATATTAAAATCGGAAGTCCCGGTGTATAGTTAAAACTGGAGGCGGTCATATAATATATATCTCCCACCCGAATCACATCCGGGTCTGAATAATCCGCATAAAGTATTGGATTCTTAAACTTTCCCTCTCCCAAATCAGCTTTCCACAATCTTTCCATTTCCATCTCCTCCTAACTCTAAAAAAAGAATCTACCTTTTGTGCGTTATACGCATCCTAAGAAACTTTCCAAACAAAAGTCTCCAAAAGCACTTTTATTCTATAGGAAGGTTCTTTGCACTTCCTATAGAATAAAAGTGGCTTAAGATTACTCCCAAGCCACTAATAAATCACTATATATACCGCCAAGTTCCTTTAATCCTTTGGCTATACATCCACCATAAACAACTGCACCTGCATATTTCAAATGCGTATTGTCCTCTAAGCCTTCCATATGATATGGATAAACACCTACCGGCAAATGCATATACCATTCTTTTGATTTCTCAGCACCGGCTCTGCGCAGCTCTGCACGGCTCATACTATATAAATCAATTAAAGGTACATCTAAATTCTTTGCGGTCTGCTTCATGGCTGCTACATAATCAGAATGTTCACCTAAACCTAACTGATCACCTTCCACGAAACATCTTCTTTCCAGCGGTGTAATCAACACCGGCCATGCTTTTTTATTTCTGGCCACATTTACAAATTTTTCCAGGTTTGTCATATATTCCGAAAAAGGCTCTGTATATCTCGCAGGGTCCTCTTTTTTCTCGTCATTATGTCCAAACTGGATAAACAGGAAATCTCCTTCTGTAATCTGGTCATAAATTTCTGTTAATCTTGATTCGTCAATAAAACTTTTTGTGCTTCTACCGTTTTTTGCATGGTTTGATATCTTAACCTCCGGTTTTAGGAACAGGTGAAACACCTGCCCTATACCGGTTTGTGGATAAGTCATTATTCCATTATACTGAACGGTGGAATCACCTGCCCAATAAATTGTTGCCATGGTAAACTCCTCTGCAATATCTGTCTTTACTCTTTAACAGCTCCGATGTTTACACCTTTTACGAAGTATTTCTGTAAGAATGGGTAAGCAATCATGAATGGAAGGATTACGACGATAATCGCAGCATTCTTAACTGTATTTTCTGTCGCTCCACCGGTTGCCTGTGGTAAGTCACTACCCATGATAATACTTCTTAACTTCATCTGGAAGTTGTACAGATTAGAATCTGTAATGTATAATTTGTAGTTTGTATAATCGTTCCAATATGTAACTGCATACATCAAACCGATAGAGGCAAGAGCAGCCTTTGACATAGGAAGTACGATTTTGATGAATGTCTGCATTGGAGAACATCCGTCTAATGTTGCTGATTCATATAAGCTGGCTGGAATACCTTCGAAGAAGTTTCTCATAAGTACCAGGTTATATACGTTTAATGCAGGAAGTAAGATAACTCCCCATAAGCTGTTTGTTAAGTGTAATGACTTCATTACTAAGTAAGTAGGAATCATACCACCGGAGAAAATCATTGTAAACAGTAAGATGTTTGCAAATAATGTACGTCCCGGCATATCCCACTGGATAAGTACATAAGCACCTAAAGTAGCAAGTGTTAAACCAAACACTGTACCAATTAATGTTGTAATAAAGGAAATAATTAATGGCTGATACAATGTTTTGTTTGTAAATACAGATGCATATCCTGCTAAACCGAATTCTTCCGGCCATAACTTCATACCATATGCTGTTCTTAAGTCAAAAGAGTCTACAACAATCTTCCACATTGGGATGATAATTAACAAACAGAAGATAAAAAATATAAGACCATTGACAATATTAAAAACTGGAATTTTTTTCTTGTTCATCTCTGTTACTCCTTCCTATACAATACCGCGGCCTTCACGTACTTTCTTGCTCCACTGATTACAGATAAGAACAAGGAAACATCCAACTAATGATCTAAATAAACCAACGGCTGTGGTATAACCATAGTTTGGAATTGCTCCACTGTTGAAGGTCTGTGTATAAATATAAGTTGCAAGTACGTTTGAAACGTCCATAACTGCATCATTCTGTAATACGAATACGGATTCGAACAGGTTCATAACCTTTGCAAGGTTTAAGATAAATACAGTTAAAATTGTGTTTTTAAGAGATGGGAATGTAATATATCTCATCTTCTGCCAACGTCCGGCACCATCAATTGATGCTGCTTCGTAAAGCTCTGTATTAATTCCGGCTAAGGTAGCCATAAATACTACAGTCTGCCAACCGGTTTCTTTCCAAATATTAATTAAGTAGTAAGCAAATCTCCACCATTTCTGGCTTCCTAAGAAGTAAATCTCAGCTCCCTGCTCAATCACACCGATATTTACAAGCACAGAGTTTACAAGACCTTCCATAGTAGGTGATAAAATTAAGGTAAACACAGATGCGGTTACTACCCATGACATAAAGTGTGGGAGATAAATAATTGTCTGTGCCACTTTTTTCAGTTTTAAGCTTACAATTTCATTTAACAGTAAAGATACAACAACTGCAATAAATGTTGTTAAGATTAATTTCCAAATACTAATCACTAATGTGTTCACAAAGGCAGTCCAGAATCCTGGCATTCCAAACATCTTCTGGAAGTTTTCAAAGCCTACAAATACCGGGTCTTTAATTCCTTTGTATTCTGTAAATGCGTAAGAAACGCCAATCATTGGTAAATAATAGAAAATCAATGCAAAAATAAGTACAGGAAGGAACATTAAATAAAATCCTCTGTATTTATAAATTCTTGCTGATAATGGTTTCTGGGAAGCATTTACGACTACTGCTTGATTTTTATTTTTTTTCATATCTGCTCTTCCTCTTTAATAATAATGAATCTTCTACAATAGAGAGTTTGCCCGACAGGCCTTCTATTGTTACTCGCATCAAAAGTCTGCTGGGCAAACTTTCTATTCCCCATAACTCAAGAAACACGCTTTGCGAATTTCTCTGGCTGTTATACAGCTTTGGTATGTGCGTGTTAAGCAAATCCTTGAATTTTCCTCACCTTCACACAAAATATATGGAGCTATGGAAATGGTACTCCATAGCTCCATGTTATCATTTCCTTAAAAATCAGATAAAATATTTTTTACTGAGCGTTTAAAGAATCAACGATTGTCTGAGACCATTCTGCACCATGTTCAGCTTCATACTGAGCATATGCTTCTTCGATTGACTGACCTTCAACAACAACCTGAGCGATAAGTTTGTTCTTTAATGTCTGTAAGTCACCATTGTATGTGCTCATTTCTTCTGTAGAAATAAGTAAGTCTGCCTGATGACAGTTAGCATTGAATAATTCTGAAGATGCTTTTGCTTCTTCTGCTACTGTTGTGTCTTTTGGATCGTTCTCTAATGGAGCGATAGCAAGCATTGGATCGATATGAGCTTTTGTATACTGTGTAGTAGGTTTTTCAAGGTTTGGAAGCATATGGAATTCACCTTCTGCATAAACCTTATCATCTACTTCAGGATCATCAGCGAATAATGTTTCAGCTGCTGTTGACCAGTGAACGCCTTCAACACCGTATGTCCATAAGAACTGCATGTCGCCACCGTCTAACATAGACTCGATGAAGTATTTGAATACGCCTTCTGGATTTTCACAAGCGTTTGTGATACACCAAGCTGGAGAAATACGTTCAACGTATGTACCAATTTCTGCGATTGGTGGAAGAGCTACTAAATTGCTATCGATTTCGTTAGCTTCAAGGTTTGTCTTTAAGTTAGTTGCCCATGTTCCTGCCCAGTATGTAAATACACCGTATTTATCTTCATAGAATTTGTTACGGCAGTCACTTGTTGCGTTTGTAAGAGTTTCTTTATCAATGTAACCAGCTGCATAAGCTTCCTGTAATCTTACAAGAGCGTCTTTCATAGCCTGCTCTGTAAATCCATCTACCCACTGACCATCAGCGTTTTTGTAGAAGCTTGGGTTAGCATCCTGATAGAATTCTGGTAAGTAGTTTGTATATGGAGCTTCGCTACCAACGATACCAGCTGCAGATACTGCATATGTATCACCATTTACACCGTTACCATCTGGGTCACCTGTTGTAAATGCATCTAACATAGCTTTGTATTCTTCATAGTTTGTTGGAGCTGTTAAACCACAGTTATCTAACCATGCCTGTTTTACATATGTAACACATCCGTTACCACGAGTAGCACTGATTCCGTATAAAGCGCCATCCATTCTTAAACCATCAACTAAGTCCTGGTTGATTACTCTGTTCTTTAATTCAGAGTTTTCATATGCTTCTGACATATCCCAAAGAACGCCTTCTGAAGCATATCCTGCGTAGTATGTGCTACCAAGGATAATAACGTCTGGATATTCACCACTTGCGAATGTCTGACCAACTACATCATAGTATGCATCGTGGTCTGGCTGGATGATTTCAAGATCAATACCAGATAATTCTTCCCATCTAGCTTCAAATTCTGCCTGACCGTTTTCCTGTGTAAATACAGTACCGTCAACCATGATAGTAATTTTTTCAGGTTTTTCAACCTCATCTGCTGGAGCTTCCTCTGCACCTGCGTTTTCTGTTGAAGCGTTATCTGCGCTTTCTGTTGATGCATTTGTGTTTGCATCGTTGCTTGCTGCGCCTTCATCTGAAGAGCCACATCCCATGCTGGTTACCATTGCTGCAACCAGAAGTAAAGAAACAACTTTCTTTTTCATAAATACCTCCTAATGTATTTAATAAAATTTTCGGCAAGATGTAAGTGCTTTCATGCCTTGCGTTTACATTATCATTTTTGCAATTTTTTATCAAGAAACAATATTTGAATGCCGGGAACAAATTTTGTTTTCTGCTTGAAAAAGCTTGTTTTTTCAAGGTTTTTGCAATATCAAATATTGTATTTTTTTCATTTTGTGATACAATAATGAAGTTGCATATACAGGATTCACGAAAGGTAATATTCGAATATATGAAATACATTTTTATAGATAAATTTAAAAACGCTTCCAAAAATGACCGACATGCATTTTTGCCGGTTCAGTTTGCTGTTTCTTATTGCATTTTTTTATTTGTAATTCTGATTCTGACAGTATACCTTCATCACAGTACGACAGTAAAAGCTACCGAGGAATTTTGGGAACAGAACGAATCGAACTTCAGCAGTGCAGTTTCTTTGGTGGATACAAATTTTGCGATTATTGATTCCTATTGTAAACAATTGGCTCAGGATAGTAATTTCCGTTCCTTATCAAGAGCAACGGATAGTGAAGGGGAAGATTTCCTTATTAAAGGTATGACTTTGAAGACAAATTTCCCTTCACATTTATATACCTACCCAAATTTTCCTGCCAATGCCTTCTTTATTTATTTAAGAAATACCGGCTATGTTGCTTCTATTAATTCCTTTAAATCGGAAAGCTTGTACTATATTCGCAATTATAGCTATACCTTATTATTAGAAAACTGGCGTGACCGCATCTATGCCCAGAATGGTACCGGTACCCTTTACCCACTTTCCGATCTTGTTTCTTCCGGAAGTGACGATGCTTACCTGTATCTGGTAGATATGAATGCGCTTACATATTCAAATGTACCTGCCACAGCCGGTTTTCATCTCAGTTTTACAAAATTAAAGGATATTTTTTCCGGCATTCCCTTTGAAAACAGTTATGTAATTGCATTGGATGAAAACCAAAATCAGGTAATGTTTCTATCCAATGCCGCCAATGCTGCCGAAAATGAGCTTATCTGCAAGGATTCCACACTGGCAGAGGAACTTAAAGCCCTTACTTTTGAGGAACATTTTGCCGAATTAGAATATCAGGAACAGAAAATGCATATTACACGAATCTCTTCCGATTTAAATAACTGGACTTATTATCTGATTCAGCCTGATTCGAATTATGACACACCATATCCCGGAATTTATGCCTTATTTCTGGTGCTCTCCGCTTTACTTGGTGCAATGCTCATCTGTTTCCTTGTGCGAAACAATATGCGTCCAATCAACGAATTAAATACTGAATTACAGGAAACAATTACTGACCGTAACCAGTTACAGGAGGTTGTAGAGGCTGCCCGGCCAATTATTTATAATACTTATCTGAATCAGCTTTTACGGGGAACTGTTTCCAGCTCAGACGAATTAACCTATATCAAGACTTTTCTTCATTTGGAAAATCCGTCTCTGCGCTATTATGTTATGTACAGTATTGTTTATGGAAATGAACTTTTTGATAATCAGGAAAATCCTGCAGAGTCTACAGAAAACCTGAATGAAATTATTGAACAGAGTCTTTCCACTCATTTTTCTTACCAAAATACACTCTATCTTTATTCTCCAAGGGAGCGTGTTTATGCCGTTTTAGTTCCTTTTGAAGGTAAAGAAGATGATATGCTGATTCATATGCAGGAAAAAATATTAAAAATTCACGAACAATTACTAGAAGAACATTCCATCTGGTTCTTTACCGGCGTTGGTCTTGCCTGCCCATTTGCAAGTATTTGGGAGTCTTACCAGCAGGCAAAGGATGCTTCCGGTTACACCAGCAAAAACTATATTTTCCTTCCATATGAAATGTTAAAGAAAAGCTCCCAGATTTACTATTACCCGGTGGAATTCGCTTCCCGCATGATTCAATTTATCAATACCGGAAGTAAATCACAGATTATTGACCTGTTTAACTTAATTCATAAGGAAAATGTGGAAGAACGTTCCCTTCCAATCCAGCTGTTCCGTTTCCTGATATCTGATATCAGAAACACTCTGCTTAAGGCTCGTTTTTCTATTACAACAGTAACAGAAAAAAATGCTGACGCATTAGCTGAAGTGGATGAATTGCTTACTTCGGAAGCTCTTTCTTTCCGTTCCTGTGAAGATATTGCTCTAAAGCTCTGTGATTTATTCTTTGTAAAAGCAGAAAAATCAAACTTAATTGACACAATTGTTGACTATATCCGAATCAATTTCAGGGACCAGTCCCTCTGCCTTAGCAAAATTTCGGATGAATTTAATATTTCAGAAAGTTATTTTTCTCATATGTTCAAGGAGAATATGAAGGTCAACTTCTCTGTTTATTTAGAAGATTTACGTTTAAATGAAGCAGCACAGCTAATAAAAGAAGGAAATGTACCATTATCTGATATCTATTTAGCAGTGGGCTATAACAATATCACTTCCTTCCGTCGTGCCTTCAAAAAGAAATTTGGTGTCACACCAAGTGCCATGACATCAAACTAATTAGAAAGGGTGGTTTTTATGCTTAATTTTAAAACAGGAACTCCGGAATCTACCGGAGTTTCATCCATATGTATTACTAATTTTATCATGCGTCTGCAAAAAAAAGGTATCCCTATGCACAGTCTTTTACTGCTTCACAAAGATACCTTAATTACAGAAGGCTATTACAAGCCTTACACAAAAGACACCATGCACCGCATGTTTTCCATCAGCAAAAGCTTTACTGCGATTGCAATTGGCCTTTTAGCAGAGGAAGGCAAGCTTTCTTTAGAGGATAAAATCGTAGATTATTTTCCTGACAAGCTGCCTTCTAAGGTTCATCCATGGATTGCATCCATGACTATCCGGGATATGCTGATGATGCGAACCTGCCACGCTTCCACCACCTATAAGGTAAATATGAAAACCGACTGGGTAGAAAGCTTTTTTACAGTTCCACCTACCCACCCTGCCGGAAAATTGTTCCATTATGATACTTCTTCTGCCCATGTACTTTGTGCATTAGCCGAACGTCTTTCCGGTATGCCTATGTTAGATTACATAAAAAAGAAACTTGCACCACTCGGACTGTCAAATGAATCTTATATGATTAGCGACCCCTTTGGTGTTTCCATGGGAGGAAGCGGACTAGTTGCTACTTCTATGGATATTTTGAAATTTGGTTATTTTCTTCTGAAAAAAGGAAATATCTGTGGAGAACAGTTACTTTCTGCGGACTATATTGAAACTGCCACTTCTCACTTAACTGACACCCTTGTAACTGCTCCTGTGAAAAGCGAAGCTTGTGGCTACGGTTACCAGATTTGGCGCAATGAAAAGGGCGGATATGTCTGCTACGGCATGGGTGGTCAGCTTGTAATTGTGTTACCGAATTATGATTTCATCTGCGTTACAACTGCAGATACCCAGGGGATTGGCGGCGGCAATCAGACAATTTATGATGCATTTTACGAGGAAATATTAAGCTTTGTAGAAGAAAAACCCCACTCAGAGTCGAATATTCGTTCTAAAAACACAATTACTTCGACGGAAAACCTTGCAGCACACGAACAACTTACCAAACTGCTGGGTTCCCTTCAGGTTCCGCCATTAGAAGGCTGTTATACCTCTCCAAGAATGGAACCTATCCACAATCGGTGCTTTAACATTGAAGAAAATCCACAGGGCTTTACAAAGTTATCCCTTTACTTCGCTAATACTGTGAACAACCCAGCCAGCAGCGATTGCAGGGATAATGTTTCTCCTATAGAAAAAACATCTATATCGACTCCTTCTGAGGGAATCCTATCCTTTACCTTAAACGGACAGGATTGCGAGCTTCCTTTCGGATTTGGCAAGCTTGTCACTGGAAAATTCCCAGTCTATGATATGTTTTACGGTGCCAGCGGTATATGGTTTTCAGAGGATACTCTCTATATCAAGGTACATATTATGGATGAATTTGTCGGCTCTGTTCATTTTGAACTGGTCTTCGGTGATAATGATGTTACTGTGTTTATGCGGAAACAGGAAGAAAGTCTGTTTCATGAATTTAATACCCACTTATACGGAAAACCAATACTTAATAATTAGTACTCGTGCATAAAATATATTTATCGAAAAAAACAATTGACTATTCGTAGTATTTCCAGTATATTATTAATTAGTGGTTGTGCTACGTTGCTTGTGAGGCGCGTAGCCCGGGGAGTCCATGCGTGGACTCCTTTTTTATACTATAATTCAATTTCTATTTCATATCCTTCATGGAGGTAACACCATGTCACATACTTTTTTCACATATGAACAACAATTAGAAAATCTAATGTTTAAAAAAATGCTTTCTATTCCTGATAAAGAATATGCCCACATTACTTTAGAACATTTAGGCTACTACTCATTAATCAATGGTTACAAAACATCTTTTAAGCATCCTGTTTCTGGTAAATATAAACATGACGTTACTTTTCAAGAAATTGTAGCTTTCTATTATTTTGATGAAGAACTTCGCACCCTCTTTTTTAAATATATATTACACATTGAAAGACACATGAAATCCATTATTTCCTATCACTTCTGTGAAAAATATGGTGAATCTCAACATGAATATCTTAATCCAGATAACTATACTCTGACAAAGAAAAATATAAATGAAGTAAATAAACTAGTTCATACTCTTCAAAAAACAATTTCCTTACCAAATCATTATACATATATTACATATCATGCAAAAAAATATGGTAATGTTCCGCTATGGGTTTCTATGAACGCATTTACCCTTGGACAAGTATCAAAAATATACCAATATATCCCAAATGATATTCAATATAAAATCAGTCAAAAATTTCCACATGTAACAGAACGGGAACTTCATCAATTTCTTACCGTCATTGCCCGCTGTCGCAATATTTGCGCACACGGTGAAAGACTATTTTCTTTTCATATCAGAGAAAGCATTCCAAACACAACATTGCACAAGAAACTACATATACAGACAAAAAACGGACAATATATAAATGGAAAACAAGATTTATTCTCAATTGTAATTGCACTCAGATATCTTATTAGCAATGAAGATTTTAAAAAATTCAAATCTGAACTAGTAAAACTTATTCGTCAAGTTCTTACTCATTGTCAACATATTTCCGAAGAGCAGTTACTAAATGAAATGGGATTTCCAACAAACTGGAAAAACATTACGCGATATAAAAAATAATTTTCTGTAACTCTTATAACAAAAAGGAGCCCTTGCTCCAGTAGACAATTCTTCTACTTTTGCAACAGCTCCATATTATTCTAATTTTTCAATTCTTATGGCTGTTTTCCGATGTATGCTAAGATACCACCATCAACATATAACACATGACCATTTACGAAGTCAGATGCATCAGATGCAAGGAATACTGCCGGTCCCTGAAGATCCTCTGCTTCTCCCCAACGGTTTGCAGGAGTTTTTGCAAGAATAAACTGGTCAAATGGATGTTTAGAACCATCTGGCTGTACTTCACGTAATGGTGCTGTCTGTGGTGTAGCGATGTATCCAGGTCCGATACCGTTACACTGGATATTGTACTGACCGTACTCAGATGCAATATTCTTTGTAAGCATCTTTAATCCACCCTTAGCAGCTGCGTATGCAGATACTGTCTCACGTCCAAGTTCAGACATCATAGAACAGATGTTAATAATTTTTCCGTGACCTTTTTTAATCATAGATGGAATAACAGCTTTTGCTACGATAAATGGTGCATTTAAGTCTACATCAATTACCTGTCTGAATTCTGCTGCTGACATTTCACACATTGGGATACGTTTAATGATACCAGCGTTGTTTACTAAGATATCAATTACTCCAACTTCTTTTTCAATCTGTGCAACCATAGCATTTACTGCATCTTCATTTGTTACGTCACAAACATAACCATGCGCTTTGATGCCTTTTTCTTCGTATGCTGCAAGACCTTTATCCACTAATTCCTGTTTGATATCGTTAAATACGATAGTTGCGCCTGCTTCTGCGTATGCAGATGCGATTGCAAATCCAATACCGTAAGAAGCTCCTGTTACAAGAGCAACTTTTCCTTCTAATGAAAAATTGTTTAAAATTGCCATTTCTCTCTCTCCTTTATTTATATATACCGGCTTCCCGGCAGAATACATAATCATTTTACTATATTTAACTCTTTTTTTCTTATATATTTTGTAAAAAAATAGTCCATTTTGTCCATTTTCAGTTATTGATAACGAAGTGAACCATCACTACTTAATCTTTATAAGGTTACGCCCTGTTTAAAGATTGCCATGTCATGGAAGCCGGCTTCTTCACTGCATACCTTTTTACCGGATGCAACTGCTACCACATAGTCAAAAAGCTCTTTTGCTGTCTCTTCGATTTCTTTGTCTTCCACTAACACACCGGCATTAAAATCAATCCAGTTCTTTTTCTTTCCGGCAAGACTGCTGTTACTTGAAATCTTAACGGTTGGAACCGGAGACGCAAATGGTGTTCCACGTCCTGTAGTAAATAACACAATATGTGCTCCACTGGCAGCTAAAGCTGTAGAGGCAACAAGGTCATTTCCCGGTGCACTTAACAGATTTAAGCCCGGAGTCTCTACCACCTGGCCATATGCCAGCACACCTTTGACTGCTGCACTACCGGATTTCTGTGTACATCCTAAAGATTTATCTTCTAATGTAGAAATTCCGCCCTTCTTGTTACCCGGGGATGGATTTTCGTAAATTGTCTGATTATTACTCTTGAAGTACTGTTTAAAATCATTGATTAATTTTACAGTTTCTTCAAAAAGTTCTTTATTTTCACAACGATTCATCAACAGTGTTTCTGCACCAAACATTTCCGGTACTTCTGTTAAAATTGTTGTTCCTTTTTTACTGATTAAAAGGTCTGAGAATTTACCAACTAACGGATTAGCTGTAATTCCAGAGAATCCGTCACTTCCGCCGCATTTCATACCAATAATCAGTTTGGAAACGCTGATTGGCTCACGTTCAAAGCCTGCTGCATAATCGATAAGTTCAGAAAGAAGCTCTGCTCCCTTTTCCATCTCATCTTCTACTTCCTGACAGACAAGGAATTTCACACGTTTCTCATCATATTCACCGATGTATGGCTTCAATACTTCAATGTTGCTGTTTTCACAGCCAAGTCCTAACACAAGAACTCCGGCTGCATTTGGGTGATTAATCAGGTCCGCTAAGATGGCTCTTGTATTTTCCTGGTCATCTCCCATCTGGGAACAGCCATATGGATGTGGAAATGCAATAACTTCCTCAACACTGCCCTTTAAATTCTGATTGGCAGCCTTTGCCATTGCTGTTGCAATATTGTTTACACAGCCAACCGTTGGAATAATCCAGATTTCATTACGCACACCCACTTTACCATCCGGACGCTGAAAGCCCATAAATGTGGCGTCTTCTGTTTCCTTTAATTCTGTTTCTACCGGTTCGTATGTATACTCTAACAAATCACCCAAAGCTGTTTTCACATTATGGGTATGAATCCACTGTCCGGCTTTCACTGCTTCTTTTGCATTCCCGATACGGAAACCGTATTTTATTACTTCGTTTCCTTCCTCAATGTCCTTAATCGCCATTTTATGACCGGCAGGGATTGTCTCAAGGGCTGTAACTTCCACATCCCCTGTGGAAACTACTTCACCCTCTGCAATTTCATTTAATGCTACGATTACATTATCATTTTCATGAATCTTGATATAATCTTTCATTTCTTCCTCATTTCTGCATAGCTGATACACATCAATATCATTTACGCTGAATATTGTTTACCAGCTTCGGTAATTAACCAAAAATCTTTTCCATTGCTTTTCTCATGCCAAGCTCACGAATATCGCTTAAATAAGAAACAACGGCTTCTTCTACTCCGGCAAGAGCACTTAAATCCTGTCCCCAGAAATCCACATTGCTTAATGTTGCATGAGCAAATTCTGCTGCATCCTTGCTGCTGTTTGCTGCAAAGAATTCTAATACTGCAGCATCATCTAAAATGTTGTATTCTGCGCCATCACGATGTCCGATTAATGCTTTATCCCTGATTTCTGTTCCTGTGTAGAATGCCATTAAAGCTGCAAGAGAGAATGTAAGGTGTGCCGGAAGCTTTCCTTCGTTCTCAATGTAACCTAAGAAGCTAGGCATACATCTTGCTCTCCATTTTGACACAGAGTTTAAGGAAATAGATAATAATGCATGTTTTACATATGGATTGTTAAAACGTGTAATGACTGCATTTGCAAAATCTACTAAATCTTCTTTTGGTAAAGTAAGTGTTGGAATTACTTCATCAAAAATAGTAGCTTTCATAAAGTTAAATACTAACTCATCTTCCATAGACTCTAATACAATATCATTTCCTGCAAGGTAAGAAGCTAAAACGAAAGAAGTATGTGCACCATTTAAAATACGAACCTTTCTCTGTTTGTATGGCTTCTGGTTGTCTGTAAAGATTACAGGAAGTCCTGCCTTTGGAAGTGGGAACTCATCGCTGATGTCCTTTGCACTTTCGATTACCCAGAGTGCAAATGGTTCTCCAGTTACAATCAGGTTATCCTGATATCCAAACTCTTTGCAAAGCTCTTCTGCTTCGTCTCTTGGATATCCTGTTACGATACGGTCTACTAAAGTAGAGGTAAATACGCAGGCATTGTTTACCCAGTTTACAAATTCCTCTTCTAAATTCCATAAAGCTGCAAGTTTTAATACGCACTCTTTTAAGTGAATTCCGTTATCGTCAATTAATTCTACCGGAAGCATTACAAGACCTTTGTCTTCTGCTCCGTTAAAATGTTTATATCTTTCATATAAGAATTTTGTTAATTTACCCGGATAGCTCTTAGGTGGTGTCATCTCAATTCTGTCTGTGTCATCATATACAATACCTGCTTCTGTTGTATTAGACACAATAAAACGTAAGGTATCTAATTTTGCAAACTCTGCATATTTCTCGTATTCACCATAAGCATCTACCACATCTGCAACACTCTTAACGATACGGTTGATTCTCTTTGGCTCTCCGTCCACAATACCTCTTAACTGTACGGTATACTGACATTCCTGTTTATGAAAAAGATCTAATGAACCAAATTCGATTGGTTTCACTAAAACGATATCACCATTGAATTCTCCGCTTTCATTCGCAATATCAATCATATAATCTACGAATGCGCGTAAAAAATTACCCTCCCCAAACTGTAATACTTTTACTGGTCTTTCCACTTTACCTGTTTTTGCTTTGCTTAAAAGTTCCATAACTATGTCCTTTCTTTCTTTAAATAAAACCTTCCACATGCTTTTCATGCTTCTTGATTTGTATACGTTGATATTTTCATAAAATGTAAGCGTTTACATTTACCATTCTTGCACCTTTTCCTCGATTAGTCAATATCTATTTTACACTTTTTTGTATATTTCGCATATTTTTTTTATTTAAGCTTTTTCTTTTTACACTTTTTTGCATTTCATTTTTTTCCTGTATTGCTTTATTTTTCGGCATGAGTTATAATGTTTTCGGTTACATTGTAACTGCTTTCATTGTTGAATTACATAAAAACATTGGAAATCTTACATTTATATCATTTTCTTACATTTACATTTTCAGGAAAATATCACTCCACAATGTTTATGAAAACAAATGAGGATTTATATAATGTACCATCGTACAGGCAATTTCTTTAATTAATAAAAACGTCGCTCAGGACGTTTTCGAAAGAGGATTTTTAGTTATGGCACTGACAATTTATGACATTTCAAAAAAAGCCGGGGTATCTATTGCTACTGTTTCCCGGGTATTAAATGGAAGCGAAAGCGTCCGCCCTTCCACCAGAAAGAAAGTTATGGACGTAATTGAAAAATATGACTATACACCAAATGCATTTGCAAGAGGAATGGGTCTTCATTCCCTGAAAACAGTTGGTATCCTATGTGCAGATTCATCTGACTTATTTTTAGCAAAGGCTGTGTATTTCCTAGAACAGGAACTGCAGGCAAACGGTTATGAATCTCTGTTATGCTGCACCGGCTATAATTTAGATGCCAGAAAGAATTACCTTAATTTAATTCTTTCCAAAAAAGTAGACAGCATCATTCTGGTAGGCTCTAACTTTATCGGAACCACCGAGGAAGAAAACCAGTATATCAAGGATGCCTCCACTCAGGTTCCGATTATGCTTTTAAATGCATCCTTTGATTATCCAAACGTCTACAGCACTTTATGTGATGACTATACAACCATGGTAGAAGCCACCTCTTCTTTGATTCGTGCAGGAATTGATGATGTTCTTTATTTATATGATTCTAATTCCTATAGTGGTACCAAAAAGCTGGCAGGCTTTAAAGCAGCCATGAAAAACTACAAGATTTCTAATTATGAAGATTACATCTTCTATTATGATGGTAAAATTGACAAATTGGACAATATTGCTCATTTCGTTGAAAAAATTGCAGATAGTGGACTTTCTTTCCATGGTATAATCACCTCGGATGATTCCCTTGCAATTGGTGCGATTAAATATGCTCAGAAAAAAGGTATTCGCATTCCGGAAGATTTGTCTGTGATTGGATATAATAATTCCATGCTGACAAACTGTTGTACACCTGAACTGACTTCCGTTGACAATCGTCTCGAAACCCAGACCCATCAGCTTGTACAGACACTTCTTGGTGTTTTATCCGGTGAAGAAATGCCGAAAAAGTCCATTTTTTCAGGCAAGTTAATTAAAAGAGGAACGACTCTTTTTTAAATAAACATCTATTATGGAGGGAAAAAATATGAAACAATTTATGGATGAAAATTTCTTACTTTCTACAAAAACTGCTGAAAAACTCTATCATGAGTTCGCTTCTAAAGTTCCTGTATTAGACTATCACTGTCACATCAATCCACAGGAAATCGCAGAGGACCGTCAGTTTGAAAATATTACACAGGTATGGCTTGGTGGTGACCATTATAAATGGCGCTTTATGCGTTCCTGCGGTGTAGATGAATTCTACATTACCGGTGGCGCACCTGACAAAGAGAAATTCTTAAAATGGGCAGAATGTCTTGGAAAAGCAATTGGAAATCCACTTTTCCACTGGAGCCACTTAGAATTACAGAGATATTTCGATTATCACGGTGTATTAAATAAGAACACAGCAGAAGAAGTTTGGGAGTTATGCAATAAGAAGCTTGCTGACCCATCCATGTCTGTTCGCAATATCATTAAGAAATCCAACGTTACTTTAATCTGTACCACAGATGACCCAGTTGACTCTTTAGAATGGCACAAAAAAATCGCAGAAGATACAAGTTTCGATGTTCAGGTACTTCCTGCATGGAGACCGGACAAAGCAATGAACATTGAAAAGCCAACCTTCCCAGAATATCTTGCTTCTTTAGCTGAAGTTTCCGGTGTTAAGATTGCTACCTTTGCCGATATGTGCAAAGCTTTATCTGTTCGTATGGACTTCTTTGCATCTATGGGCTGTAACGTATCTGACCACGCATTAGAATATGTTATGTATGCACCAGCTTCCACCGAAGAAATCGAAGCTATTTTCGCAAAACGTCTTGGCGGTTCTGATGTAACCCGTGAAGAAGAATTAAAATTCAAAACAGCATTCATGATTTATGTTGGAAAAGAATATGCTAAGAGAAACTGGGTAATGCAGCTTCACTACGGATGCAAACGTGATAACAATACCTTAAGATTTGACCAGTTAGGACCAGACACCGGTTATGACTGTATCAACAACTACGCTCCTTCTTCCGAAATGGCAGATTATTTAAATGCCTTAATTAAGACAGACGAGCTTCCAAAAACAATTATTTACAGCTTAAATCCAAACGACAACCAGGCAATCGGAACTATCTTAGGATGCTTCCAGGATTCTACTGCTGTTGCTAAGATTCAGCAGGGTTCTGCTTGGTGGTTCAACGACCATAAAACAGGTATGCAGGACCAGATGATTTCCCTTGCTAACTTAGGAAATCTCTCCGGATTTGTAGGAATGCTTACTGACTCCAGAAGCTTCTTATCTTACACCCGCCACGAATACTTCAGAAGAATCCTCTGCAACCTCTTAGGAACATGGGTAGAAAACGGAGAATTCCCGGAAGATTACGATATTTTAGGTGAAATCACAAAGAATATCTCTTACAACAATGCAATCCGCTACTTCGGATTTGACTTAGAAACAAAATAGTTTTTCTAAAAATCAAAATATCAGAAGCAGTCTTGCTTCTTAAATAGCGCTGGAAGACTTCTTCCAGCGCATAAATATGAAAAAACGTACCTATTACGTGGAAAAGAGGAAAATATGGAATTAAGAACAGCTGCATCTCCAAGAGATGTCAAACACTACACAACAGAACGTTTAAGAGAAGAATTTTTAATTGATGATCTGTTTCAGCCAGATGTCATCAAATTAGTTTACAGTCACATCGACCGTATCATTACCGGTTCTGCTGTTCCTGTAAAAGAAACATTAGTACTTACAGCAGGTGACGAGCTTCGTGCTCAGTATTTCTGCGAAAGACGTGAGCTTGGTGTCATCAACATCGGTGGTGCCGGAACTATCACAATCGATGGAAAAGTTTACAATGTAGGACACAAAGAAGGTATGTACATCGGAATGGGTTCTAAGGACATCTCCTTTGCCAGCGATGATGCTTCTACTCCTGCAAAATTCTACTTAAACAGTGCTCCGGCACATATGACCTATCCTACTGTTTTAATTAAACCGGAAGGAACAGAAGAAGAAGGCGTTGTTATTGTAAAAGACAGCAACAAAGTAGAATTAGGTTCTTTAGAAACAGCAAACCACAGAACTATCTGTAAATATATTCTTCCGGGACAGGTACAGAGCTGCCAGCTTGTAATGGGCATGACAAAATTAGAGCCGGGCAGTGTATGGAATACAATGCCATGTCACACACATGACAGACGTATGGAAGTATACCTTTACTTCGATATGCCGGAAGATGCCTTTGTAATGCACTATATGGGCGAAGCAACAGAAACACGTCATATCGTTATGAGAAATGAACAGGCTGTTATCTCTCCAAGCTGGTCTATCCACTCCGGATGTGGTACTCAGGCTTACACCTTTATCTGGGGTATGGTAGGAGAAAATCAGGACTTCGACGACATGGACGGCATCAGAATGCAGGATTTAATGTAAAAAACTGTGCATTATAGAAAACAATATATTTCGAAAGGAAACGTCAATCATGAAAATCGCTTTAATTAACGAAAATAGTCAGGCTGCAAAAAATGAACTGATTTATAATACTTTAAAATCTGTAGTAGAACCAATGGGACACGAAGTTGTAAACTATGGTATGTACTCTGCTGAGGATGAGCACCAGTTAACTTATGTACAGAACGGTATTCTTACTGCTGTATTAATCAACTCCGGTGCTGTTGATTATGTTATCACAGGCTGTGGTACCGGTGAAGGTGCTATGCTTGCATGTAACTCCTTCCCACAGGTACTTTGTGGTCACATTGAATCTCCATTAGATGCTTACCTTTTCTCTCAGGTAAACGATGGTAACTGCATCTCTCTTCCATTCGCAGAGAACTTCGGATGGGGTGGAGAATTAAATCTTACATACATCTTCGAAAAATTATTCTGTGCTCCAGGTGGCGGCGGCTATCCAAAGGAAAGAGTTGTTCCAGAGCAGAGAAATAAGAAAATCTTAGATGAAGTGAAAAAAGTAACTCACAGAGATATGGTTTCTATTTTAAAAGAACTTGACCAGGAATTAGTAAAGGGCGCCTTAAGCGGCGAACATTTTAAAGAATACTTCTTCGCAGACTGCAAGGACGAAGCAATCGCAGCTGCTGTAAAAGAAATTCTTGCTTAATATCCCAAAAATAATAACCAAGGGCGATTACGCATAAGCGTAATCGCCCTTTTTAACTTTACAGAAAATACTTCGTCACCCCAAAGCCTGTATCTTATCATTTTGCCATATATTTGTATAAGGTCTGATATAAAAGCTGGGTTTCAATTGGTTTCGCAAGGTGGTCATTCATACCTGCTTCACTGGTCATCTTGCGGTCCTCATCATAGGCATTGGCAGTCATTGCAATAATTGGAATTACCTTTGTATCGGCTCTATCCAGTTCACGAATTGCCTTTGCTGCCTCAATTCCATCCATTACCGGCATACGAATATCCATAAGAATTGCATCATATGCAAATTCTTCACTAGTTTCTATCATATCCACTGCTTTTTTACCATTTTCAGCATGTACAACAATCATACCCTTCTTTTCTAATAGTCTGGTTGCAACCATTGTATTTAACGGATGGTCTTCTGCCAACAGAATCCGTTTTCCAACAAAGGTAAGCTCGTCTATTTCGTCAACGTTCTTTGTAACCTTCTTTAATGCCCGCTTCGCTTCTTCCACCATATCCAGCCATACTTCTACAATAAAGGTGGTGCCTTTTCCAAGTTCGCTTTCTACATTAATATCTCCACCCATAAGATTAGCATAGCTCTTTGCAATAGAAAGTCCAAGACCACTTCCACCATAAACACTGGTACGTCCATCGTGTTCCTGCATAAAAGCCTCGAAAAGCTTTGGCAGGAATTCTTTCGAAATACCAATTCCTGTATCAGAAACAGTTACTTTCAAATGTACTCTGCCCTTTACCGTTTCTTCTTCACTTACAGTTACCTTTACCGTACCACCACTTGGGGTAAATTTCATGGCATTATTAATCAAATTAATAAATATCTGCTGTAGTCTCGTTGTATCACCTATATATGCCTCTGATAACTCCTTTTTAGATTCAAATATATAAGTAATACCAGCTGACCTTGCCTGGGTCATCGCTAATGTATTTACACTTTCCCAAAGAGTAGCTGTTTTAAACCGCTGCTTTTGCAGCATGACATTACCACTCTCAATTTTAGACATATCCAGAATATCATTTAATAATGACAGGAGATATCTGGAAGCCGAATCTAACTTATCTGTACACTCTAAAACAGTCTGCTCGTTAGAAGCTTCTTCTTTCATAATGGAAGCAAGACCAATAATTGCATTCATAGGTGTTCTGATTTCATGGCTCATGCTGGCAAGGAAATTTGTTTTTGTTGCGTTAGCAGCCTCAGCCATATGCAGCGCCATCTGCAATCGTTCCTGTTTTGCTTTCTCTTCCTTTACAACGGCATCAATATCCTTCATGGTAAAGAGAATTGTTCCAATCGTATTATCCAGATACATATAACGAAGCTGTTTCAAACGGATAAAACCACTCTTTGAACGAAGAGGTACTTCTTTTACATAGGTATTACTCTTCTCCAGCTTCCGGCAAATTCGATTCAAATTCAGCTTTTTACCAAGCATAACGCGATCTTCTTCTGTCTTTGTACGGACTTTCAGGCTTTCCAGCTTATCTTCATACGTGCCATCCTTCATATGGTTGTCCAAGGCATACACACCCTTAGCAACTGCAGAAACACTTCCGTTTATAGAATCAATAATATAGATTTCATCATATTCAAAAGACATAATTTTCTCAAGAATATGAGAAAGTTCATTCTCTCTTGTTACATTACGGCTATAGCTGAAGGCAATAATATCTGCTGTTTCCGGGCGTTCTACCAATGTCACTTCGGTTTTTACCCATGCATGCTTACCATCCTTAAGTTCCGCCGCATATAACTCTGCAAATCGGGTCTTTCCATTTGCAAAGCCCTCTAACAAATGCTCCGGAGTCATTCTTCGCGCCTGTTCCGGAAGAATCCAGTTCTTTCTTGTAAAAGCACTTGCCCGGGTCAGTAAATCCACTGCATAAAGATACTGCTTCTCAAATCCTTCTTCGGTACCAATACGCATTTCTTCTATATAACCATGGGTCAGGTTAATTCGACTGCTGGCAATCACATCATCCGATACTGCATTCTCACGATATAACAATGCTTCCTGATATTTTTTCTGTAATTCTTCATGGGCATGACGAAGCTGCTCATTAAATCTTCTGCTATCTGTAATATCCGACAAATACTCCACATATGCTTCTCTGCCATACCAGTCAATTCTTTTACCTTTTACCTGATAGAAACGGCCGGATGCTCTATGGTATTCCGTTGCCTCTGTTGTTTCACCATTTCTTAACGCATCTATATCCAGATTAATGTGCTTTCTGCCACGCTCCTGATACAGCACACTATCCTGCTTCAACTCTGCCACATCTCCTGATATACCATAGATTTCCTTCATCTTCTCATTACCATAGAAAATCTCTCCCGTCTGGATATCATGTACTGCAATACCAGTCTGTGTCTCATCCAGAATACTATGATATAGCTGGGACACCTTTAAGGCATGATCTCTCTGCTCCAATTTACGCATGGATGTCATTCGGAAATTTAAAATATTGCATCCTAAAACACAGCTGATAATAACCATCATAATCGTGTTCAAAACATCTAAATAGGATGCTGTATATGGCTTCATCAAAATGGATGTGATTGCAAACAGACCTCCACAAAAAAGCTGTAGCATCACAAGATATTTCGGCTTCATCAAAAAACAGAAGGACAAAGCAAGAA
Source organism: uncultured Roseburia sp. (assembly GCA_964390485.1). Classification (GTDB taxonomy): domain Bacteria; phylum Bacillota; class Clostridia; order Lachnospirales; family Lachnospiraceae; genus Roseburia. The sequence goes on from CAYMIS010000015.1 coordinate 29,459, forward strand.
ATATATAAAATGACGTTGCCGGTGAATCATTATGATATATAATACCTATTCTAAGCAAATAAATATTAACTACAACATATTCTACAACAATCATCAACGGAATCAATCGTTGCTGTACCTTCACTATGTAATGCAGTATCCACCAAATAACAATAGACGCCACCAGAAAGTAGCTGTATGTCTCCACCAGCATTCTTTCCATCTTTCCAAATATTGCAAAGCCCAATAAGCCTGTAGAAAAAAGAAAGATAGCAAAATCTACCAAAATCAGCATTCTATAATTCTCAGCTGCAACCTTATCTGCCGACCGTTCTAAGGCCTCTCCCCGAAAAAATATTTTCATCGTTTCCAGTTTTTTTTTGATTTTTTCCATATCTTTATCCTTCGCCCAAATAAATTCCACCTTCTTTTACAATAGCACATTTTTTCAGAAAATCCTAGTAGTTAGTTACACTGAAAAACAGAAAAACATTTTATAATTAGAAAACGAAAAAACATCTATACTTTTGTTCAAAAGTATAGATGTTTTTTGTTATTTATACAGAATATTTTTTGCTAATTAGCAGCATACCTTCTCCAAAATTTCATTTAACGCATTTCCACTGCTTGTATGACACCGGATAATATCTGCATTACACTTTTCTGCTTCTGTTACTGCACAACGTACCATTTTGTGGGATACGGTGTTTGTAAACAGGATTACTACATCCGGTGAGCCTATCTGGCTGCTTAAATTACCAGACATCTGAGTAAAAATTTTTGCCTTACAGTTGTACTCTTTGCAGATTTTCTTATACTGGCTAACCATTCTGTCATGTCCACCCACGATTACTACACTCATACCTATCCTCTCTTCCACGCTGTTTTTTTATTATGTACACCTTTACACTGCTGCAAGCTGTTTTCCAAGACTATTGCACTCTGCTAATGCAGCATCATCCGGCATTTCCTGACAAATTGTACCTTCGCCGTTTAATACAGATGCACCCGCTGCATTCATTCTGTCAACCCAGTCACGCATCCACTGTCCGTCACCCCAGCCATAGGAGCCAAATAAACCGATTGTTTTTCCGGCAGCAAAGCCTTCTACGTCACATACAAATGGTTCCATTTCACCTTCTTCAAGCACTTCTGCTCCCATTGCAGGGCAGCCTAATGCAAAGGCTTTCGCAGCCTTTAATTCATCCAAAGAAGCACTGCTTACATCTACAACCTCTGCCTCTTTTCCTCCATCACGAATTCCCTGTGCCACACCTTCTGCCATTGCCTGTGTATTTCCTGACTGTGACCAGTAAACAACATAAATTTTTTCCATAATTACCCTCTTTCTGCCATTTCTCTGGCGATGTTTTTATATTACTTGTTGTAATTGTGTATCACTGTAAATATCAATGACATCTTCAATACTTGCTCCGCAGGAGATTAATTGAATCAATGTCTCTTTTGCAAGCTCGAAGCTTTCGAATAATCTCAGCTTCTTAGGAAGATTCTCATATACCTTCCAATAACCGGCATACAAAAAGTTTCTGCCGCAGTTTCTGATAAAGCCTTCTACATCCTCCAGGGGATATCCTAAAAGAACTCCCATCTCATGAGGAAAATCTTTATTATCTTTCATATATTTCTGATAACGTTTCTGAAACAGTCCTAATACTGCCTCTACTGATAAATCCCGGTAGCCACTCTTTTGCAAAAAAATGCTGACTCTTGTATCTTTCAAATACTTTTCCAGTTTTCTATGACAATAAAGCAGCAATGTTGTTTTATACTCTGTCTCCAGTAATATGTAAAAAGAAAGATTTGTCCCTGACAAAACACTTTTCACTCTTTCCAGATTCTCATTTGGTATAATCAAAAGATTGGAAAGCTTAATGCCTGTAATTAAAGGTGAGCACTGCAGCACGAGCTGTGTTGAGGCATCCTTTAAATCCATTTCCCGCACAAGTTCAAATACTTCTGTACTCATTCTTCCTCCTTCGAGTTAGTCTGTTCTAACTCTCGTTTATAATACCTAATCTAATAATATTTGTCAAGTAGAGGCGTTGAAAATATTTTTCAATTATGAGAAGTACGCTTTGGGAGCGTAAACAAAAAAGAAGCTTCCAGCCCATGATTTTCTCATGTACTGAAAGCCTCTTATATTAGCTGCGGTAATTATTTTTTATTTCTTTTTCTTGCGAAAAAATGCTATTATTCCGACTGCTACTGCTACAACAGCTGCTACTGCTGTTGCAATAAGTCCTTTATTTACAGAAGAACCACTCTCTGTTTTTTCTGTAGTATCTGCTGATGCTGCCTGTTCTGCCTCATCAACCTCTTCACCTCTTACAAGTACCATGGCTGAAATTGGTGCAACCTTAGCAGTTCCATTTGTAATAGATTCAATTACTTCTGTTCCCGCTTTTTCACCATTTACATATACATCCCATGCATAACCTGCCGGAAGAGTTACCTGTTTTTCTTCATTATTAGCATTAAAGATAACATACATTCCTTCTGCACTGTCACCATTTGCCCCGCCTTTGATATCAAAGGCTACTACGTTGGCATCTAAGCCTTCTACCGGTGTCACATTTGCTTCTACATCTGCTGCTGTTGTCATGCGCAGTGCCGGATGAGCTTTACGGAATGCAATCAGTCCCTTGTAATAATTGTAGGTGTTCTGATATTCTTCTTCATTCAAATTATCCCATTTGATGCTGTTTACTGAGTCTGGGGATGCATAACTGTTTTCATCAAAGCCACCATCCTCTTTCACTTTGCTGCGGAGCATTTCTTCTCCCGCCTGCATAAATGGAATACCTTCTGCTGTCATATAGATAGCAGCTGCAAGATTGTTCATGCGAATTCTGTCTTCTCTTGCTTCTGCCGGTGTGGAACGTGCAATTCTGTCCATCAAGCTTAAATTATCATGGCAGGATGCATAGTTAATTGTCTGGGATGGTGTTGTACACCATGCAGGTGCTCCTAAGAAGCACTGCTCAATGGTGCTTTCTAAGCCCTCTGCTCCTGAAACATAACCGCGCTCACTATTTTCAAATACGCTTCCCTTTAATGCATCACGTAATGTATCACTAAAGTAGGCAAATTCCGGTGTTTCTTTTGAATTCACCTGGGTAGCCATCAGATAACCTTCTTTGGTTACATCTGTATCCATTGTCCAGCCTTCACCATAGAAAATAACATCCGGATGGTCTTTATGTACTTCTGCTACGATTTCATTGATGGTCTGGGTATCAATTAATCCTACTAAGTCAAAACGGAAGCCATCAATGTGGTATTCATCTGCCCAGTATTTTACAGATTCTACAATGTACTTGCGAACCATTGCTCTCTCAGATGCGGTATCGTTACCACAGCCGGAACCGTTAGAATATTTTCCATCCTCATTCACACGGGAAAAATATCCCGGAACAATCTGATTGAAACAGAATTCTGACGCATTGTATACATGATTATATACAACGTCCATAACTACACTGATTCCATTTTCATGTAATCCCTGTACCATTTCTTTCATTTCTTTTACTCTTACTGCTCCATTGTATGGATCTGTTGAATAAGAGCCTTCCGGTACATTGTAGTTTACCGGGTCATATCCCCAGTTAAACTGTGCTTTGTCTAACTGTGTCTCATCTACGGAGCCATAGTCATAGGATGGCAGCAGATGCAGATGAGTAATTCCCAAATCCTTCATATGATCTAATCCGGTTGGAATTCCTGATTCTGTTGTTGTTCCTGTTTCAATTAATCCTAAGAATTTACCGGTATTGGTAATTCCTGAGCTTGCATCAGAGGATAAATCTCTTACATGAAGCTCGTAAATAACAGCATCTGTAACATTTTCTCCGGCATGTGGGTTTGTGTCATTTTCCCAGCCTTTTGGATTGGTAGATGCAAGGTCAATTACCATGGCACGTTTTCCATTTACACCAGTTGTTTTTGCATATGGATCACATGCTTCTGTTTCTGTTCCATTAATAGAAACAGAATAGGTATAATAGGTACCATTTAAATCACCTGCTTTTTCTGCTACCCATGTTCCATTTACATCCTTCTGCATCTCTAACTGTTCGATTAAATCTTCCGTTCCGGCAGTTCCTGATGCATAAAGATTTACTTTTACTGCTTCTGCAGTCGGAGCCCATACACGGAATGCTGTCTTATCACTGCTCCAGGTTGCACCTAAATCAGTTCCTGTGTAGGTATACTCCTTTTCGAATGCTTCTGTTGAATAAATGTTTGGCATAACTATCTTGTACTCATTTCCTTCATATGTAATATTATAGTTTTTGGTCAGCTCTAACGGACTTTCCACTGCAACAATGTACTCAAACTGTTCACCAGCAGTTACTTCTGTAACTGCAATGCTGCCTTCTGCACCTGCAATAGAAAATACACTCGCCAATTCCCCATCGATTGTACCTGTCATGTTTACTGTAATGGTCTGTGTTTCATTGTCATATCTTGCTTTTGTAAGCTTTGTTCCGGTCACTGCATCTTCACCATACTCTTTGGTATAGCCTTCCACACCGGATTCTACATAGATATGAACAGTACCGGAAACCATCTCCGAAATATCAATAAACTGATCCGCATTGATATCCTTTGTCCAGTCTGCTGTTCGAACAATAAAACCTACTGTGGTTACACCCGGTGTGATTACTTTTGTTGCAACCATCTCACCGTCTTCTTCTGCAAAAGCGTAACCGCCGCCATCTCCGCCTTCTTCCCAAAGCCAGACGTCCCAACCGTCATAAACGCCGTCCTCTCTGTGATAGTGAAGCTTCAATGTCAGTTCTTCTGCAGCCTTTACTGTCATCCCATCCATAAAGGATGGTACCACAGTCATTACAAGCAGAACCATTGCCATAAACATGGCTTTCACTCGTCTTCTCATAATAATACCCTTCTCCTTCCCAATTTCCCGTCTTCCCCACGGGAAAATCTTCCATTTTTTACTGTTTCTTTCGGAAGATAGTGAAATTGTATCACGTTTCTTGAAAATAATAAAGGGTTTTTGGCTATTTTTTTCTAAAATTCGAAACTTTTCGAAATTTATTGCTTAATTATCAATTTTTCAGCTACCTGATTCAGAGATTCTTTTTCTACTTTACATACCTTTCTATCATAGGTATAAAGGCCATTTACCTCATCTTCCACATCAGAAAGCTGGGTATACACGCAGCCACAGATACCTTTTTCGATTCCCGGTATAATCATTTCTTCATACATCTCAATTATCTTTTCCGTCAGTGCTTTGGCATTTTCTGCACTTCCATAACCATAACAGTTATATCTGCTGTAATAATGCCCTTCCATTAATCTGGAATAACCTCCACATTCAGATACAAAAAGCGGCCGCTCTCCTACCTCCGGAGATGTCGTTTTAAAATAAATATGTTCGCTGTCAAAATCATTTTTTTCCTGGGCAAACCAGCCTGATGTAGAATCAATCAGCCTTGTGTCATCTATCATTTTCACGAAGTCATACATCCTGTCGCTGTCAAACTGCCCCCAGCCTTCATTAAATATGGTATATGCCACAATAGACGAATGATTATACAACTGTTGGATGGTCATTGCTGTCTGCTCTCTAAAGATGCGTTTTCTTTCGTTCTCTCTGCCGCCGGTATCTTTTCTTGTTTTCATACCGATAGTCGGCAGTGCTGTATCGAATAAGAAAGAATAACCTCCATTGTTTACCATATCCTGCATTACTAACATTCCATGCTTGTCACAATAGTAATAGAAACATTCCGGCTCTACCTTGATATGCTTTCTTAAGAAATTGAATCCCAATTCCTTCATTCTTAAAATATCTCTCTCATATTCCTCCGGTTCTGCCGGCAGATAAATTCCATCGCTATAATATCCCTGGTCTAATACCCCATGTAAAAAAATTGGTGTTTCATTTAAGCATACGCGATTTATTCCATTCAACTTCTTTATCCCGATTGTACGCAGGGCAAAATAACTTTCTATCTTGTCCTCCCCGCATATAATTGTCATTGAATAAAGATATGGTTCTTCCGGACACCATATCTTTGGCTCATAAGTCTTACCATCCGCGCAGATATGCTCCATAAGATTGATACGAACCTCTGGTGTGTTAACGTTTTTTGTTAAAATTTCCCCATTGTGTAAAATGATGGAGACGGTAAATGTAACCGGTATTCTCGTGGTTGTAACGGGTGTGTTAATTGTTGTGGCTGCAGTAGCTGTATCGACTGCTGCGTTTTGTATGCCTGTCTGAGTTCCAGAGGGTGCTCCTGCCATCTTAATGGCAAGGTCAATGCCCTCTAAATCCGGCTTTATTACAATTTTTTCTATATATTCTTCCGGTACATTTTCCAGCCAGACATTCTGCCAGATGCCGCTAACCGGGGTATACCACATACCACCGCGTTTTTTACACTGCTTTCCATAAGGATATTTGCGGTCTAAGGCATCTGTAACTTTTACAACCAGCCGGTTTACCTCTTTTGACTTTACAGCTTCTGTAATATCAAAGGAAAAGGCAAGATAACCGCCTTCATGCTTTCCTACAAAATTGTCATTTACCCATACCTCTGCAATCTGGTCTACTGCCCCAAAATGAAGTAAAATCCGCTGTTTGGTAAAATTCTCCGGTAATTCAAAGCTTGTTTCATAGGTCAGATGCTTTCCTATTTTCTTTCGATATTCTGCTAACAGGGACTGTGGTGGATATGGCATCTTAATTGGATTTCCATTTAAGTTCCATTCGCCGCCTAAAATCAGATATTCTTTTCTTTTCATTTGTGGTCTCGGATAATACTGCTGCCAGCTATCCTTCTTCTTTTCCGATGCTTCTGACCAAAGTTCGTAATGGCCAAGACGAATCATTTTAAAAATCAAATATAAAATCAGTATCAATATTAAGGCTGCAAACATTGCTGCTGCCCAGATATTTTTATTTGGTAAAAAGGAAAATGTTCCATCTGAATTTTCTATCTGCTCTGCATCTCTAAGTACAAAGGCTCCAATTACAGGTCCTATGATTCCCGGCACTAAGACCTGTCCTATCATGCGAATTCCCTGAAATCTTCCCGCCATGTTTTCCGGTATATGGTCTCTGATTTTAGCGCCAAAGACTGCCATCCCTGTCAGATAACCACTCATCATAAAAAGAGAACCCATAAATACAGGCATTGTATTAACGGAAAAATATAAAATAATATAACCACCCACTAACATGACAACACATGGCACAACACTTTTCTGAAAACCTAACATATCGTAAAGTCTTCCATAAAATGCTGTAATAATTGCAGCCAAAATAATTGCCGGAGCCATAATCAATACATAATTTTCCAGTTTCAAAGTCTGCTCATAATATAAAATCAGATAAGGCATATAGGTCTGTATGGAAATTCCAAATACCGCAAAAGCGCCGATGACTGCATAAAGCAGTTTATTTTCTTTTAATGTAGACAGACGGAAGCTATATAATATGTTCTCAAAATAGGAACTTTTTCCCATCTCTCCGGTATTCATATCTTTTACCCAAAAGATGCTTAATAAGCCCACTATAAGAACAATTCCGCCAATAATTGTATAAATTACCGTCCAGTTGTCCGCTTTTTCAAGGTCAAAGCTCATAAAACCGCCAAAAACAGCCAGAGTTGCAATCAATGGCATCATTGCATTGATACCTTCGATTTTCCCTCGATTGCTCTCATCCCCGGCATCTGTCAGCCAGGCGTTGTAGGCAGCATCATTCGCTGCGGAGCCAAAAAAAGTCATCACACAGTCAAGTACAATCACAAGGTTAATTCCAAGGGCTGCTGCCTCTAGGGTACCACCACATATCGGTGTAAGAATATCCATTCGAATCAGTCCAAATCCCAGTATACTGATTCCCCATATCAGATAACCACCGCATATGAAAATTTTTCTTTTACCTAATTTATCAGTTAATGCTCCGATAAGAATGGTGGTAAGGGTTGCCGCAACTGCACTGGCACTTACCATAAGAGAGATGTCTGCTGCCGTTGCATGAAACATCTTATAGATAAATACATTAAAATACATATTTTCTACAACCCAGGCCACCTGTCCAATGAATCCCAGCAATACCATTGCCAGCCAGAATTTTTTTCCAATCTTTTGCATATTTATCTCCTTCTCCAGATTATTATGGTACACTTTGCACACTTTCGTATTCCAATTTCTGATATCCCACAGCTTTTGTTCCATAGAAATTAAAAAAGGTAGGGACTCCAATCCCTACCTGTCTATCTCTTATCATTTCATCGGATTGTCTGGTGAACTACAAAATCTATTTTGCAGGCCGCTTTGGTTTGCAGGAACATCCGATTCCCAAACCATCATATCCAATATGGCAGGATACCCCTAAAGATAAGCTGTCACACATAACTTCCATGCCCGGAAATGCATCCTTAATCTCCTGTACCCACTTCTCTGTAGCTTCTGCAGAAGCACTGGAAGCAGCCAGTAGATAAACTTCCCCCTTCTCATATGCCTCTTTAAATTTAGTCTCTAAATCATTACGCATTGCCTGAATCATTTCTTTTTTCGACATTGCAAATCCACGACATTTTCGATAAATATCCAATGTACCTATGTCAAATTTCAAAACCGGCTTAATGTTCAAAATTGTACCAATTGCAGCCACTGCCGGCTTAATTCTTCCACCCTTCTTCAGATACTCTAATGTGCTGACACCAATATAAATAATCATATCTGACTTCGCAGCTTCAAGCATCTCTTTTACTTCAAGCGCAGAATAGCCTTCCTCAATCAATTCTAATGCATCTAAAATAGAACGATGCATCGGTGTAGACACTCTTCCATTATCTACCACATAGACTCTTCCTTCATAAGGTTCATCCATTGCCATAGCTGTAGCTGTCTGACAAGAACCACTAAGTCCACTGCTGATAGGAATATATAAAATCTGCTCATATTCTTTCAGCATCTCATCCCACATATTCATGACACTTTCCGGCGACGGCTGTGAGGTTGACACCTTACATCCTTCTCTTAACTTATCATAAAATGTATCTCTTGTAAGTGTAACATCCTCATAGTAACACACATCATCTATATAAAATGGCATTGGCAGCACCCAGATTCCTGCTGCTTTTGCTTCTTCCTTCGAAATACCACTATGGCTGTCTGTCATTACACCAATTTTCTTACTCTCTGCCATCATGTCTCCTTTACTCTCAGTCATCTCATTTTGGAAAAATATGTTTATCAGGTAACATGTCCTGCTCCTGCCTAACACATATTTTTCACCTGTTTTTAGTGTAACATTGCCTTGTAAAAAGGTCAAATGTTTACTTTATTGTTTTCTAAACAGGATTCCTTCTTATTCACTTTTGCAGGCAAAGAAAAATGGCTTACCGGAACAATTCCACATTCCTTCATTTTTTTAATCTGTTCTTTGATTTCTATAATATCTTCTGTAAAATCAACCTTTTTGTTAATTCTGAATTTCTGCTCCCTCGGATTAATATATTCCGGAACTACCAATTCTGTCCACCATAGTTGGAAATCCTTCCAATTTTCATCTATATGTGTGTAAAATGTTACTTCCTCTTCATTATTCATACATACCTTGGCACCGTTCTGAAAAATATTGCCATACAAATCCACCCGGTAAGCTCCTTCTTTCATTGTTACCACAGCCTCATATTCCCTGCCTAATTCCGCAGTCACATATTCCTGCATAGTCATCTGCAATTCTTCGCAGACTTTCTGTCCATAGCTGCGTATCTCTCCAACAGGAATCTCATCCTCAAACATTTTTGTTGTCTCATATATCAATCCGTATTTCATTGCCAGATGTTCTATCTCATCAATAATAGGAAGATATTTTAAAAATCTTTTTTCCTGATAAATGCATTTTTCGCCTTTGTATATAAAAACTCCACCTTTCCATACTACGCGGGTTAATTCGTTAAAGGGGTAGTGCTGTTCACGGAATAGGGTTTTTATTATCAGGGTGTTATTTTGTATGGTTGCTTTCATGGGTATGGCTTCCTTATCTGAATTGTATGTTGTATAGTTTGATTGTAACAAAAATAAGTAAAAGTGACAGCAAAATTTTAGTAATTACTTTTTACACTTTGATTCACCTTTCAAACAATTACATTCCTTTCACAAAACATCTAACATTTTTCGGATACGCTCCTTCTCCCTGCTTCCATTAGATGCAAGGCGCAAAAGTGGGATATTGTATTTTTTTAGTATGGCATTTTTTAAAGCATCTCGCCGCAATTGTTCTGGATTATTTTCGTGGAATTCAAACCCATCCACTTCTATTACAAGTGCACACTTTTTATTCTGCTTATAAAATATAACAAAATCCAAAGATGCACGATTATTTACAAATCTTAACTCATCTGTCGTAAGCTCGTCTGTGGAATTGAGCAGATTCCGCAATAATATTCCCTGCGAAAAACTATATTTAGCATTTTCCATTTCTGCCAAAATCTCCTCTAAAAGAACACGCATAACTTCTTCTGACTTGTACTTTTTATTCTTTTTCATTTTCTTTTTTAGCTCATTCAATTTTGGAGAATATTTTTTATAAAGTAAATCAAATACAGATATTACTTCACTTTCAATTATATTTTCATCTAATGTATTATACTGTATGTACTTTATTAAATCACTTATTTCTTTACCATTCTCAAAAAACAGTTCATGGTCTGTTACAAGGACAAACCTCTTAACAGCACGTGAAACTGCTACATTTACCATATTAGGGTTATCTACAAAATCCATTCCCATTTTTCCACGCCAACTTGAATCTAATACAGTAGACATAATCATCATATCCACTTCTCGTCCCTGATATTTATGCACTGTATCACATTCTAAAACATTAGTAAAAAATTCCATTGCTCTATTCGCTTGCTTACGATATGGTGTAACAACACCTATTTTTTCATTTATCTTTCTATCAAAGGGATTCTTCAACACCTCTTCCATAATCACATCCAACTCACGTTGATTATAATTTCCTGTTTTTTCTCCACGCGTTACACGCCTCATATGATTTCCTTCTACTGTTTTATAAATAGTTAATGCATCTTCTGACAAATTTTCTTCAGTATAAGCAATCAATTGTCCCTGATAGTATTTTTGATTACAGAACTCAATAATACGTGGATGACATCGATAATGTTCACGTAAAATTGTACGTGGTATTTCTTTATACAATTTAAGCACCGAAGTTAATATGCTGTGTGTAAAATAATCATATTCATCACGACTAGGAATTGTTTTTATTTTTTCTTTAATATCTTTGTCAACAATTTGCTGTAGCTGTTTTTCATCACCTACAATAATTACATTTCTGCAACAAGAAAAAACTAATACCCCAATTAGCAAATCCACCTGCGAAGCTTCATCAATAATTACATAATCCAACAAATAATTCTGTGGTATTGAACGTCGTAAAGCGTGTGTTGTACTTAAAATAATTGGATATTTTTTTATAAATTTCTGAAATTTTTCTTTATAATTTCGTTTACTAAACTCTGTTTTAGTTAATCCCCTGTGCACATCGTACAAACATTTACGAAAAAACTTTTCTGAAATCTCCTGATGCTGTTTCAAAAGCTGTTCAAAAGAAGCATTTTCTAATTCCGCATCAATATTTTCTATTTCAATTTGCAATTGTGAAATCTGTTTTCTATAAAATTCTCTTTGCATTGACAGGAAAATAGCCACATCATGTTCTTTTAATTTTCGATAGTCAAATATTCCATACTTAAAGAGCAATTTCAAGCGAAAAATAAAACTATCTGAAACTTTTTTATCTTTATCTAATGAAGTTTCTGCTAAAAACTCAATAATACGCTCTGTACTTGCATTCATTAATGGTAATTTATCAATCTCCTCCACTTCCTGTCTGGCATAATATTCTTCGAAATGCTCCTGCTCTAATAACCACGCCCTTAATTCCTGCTGCAACTGTTTTCTTTCTCTATCTCGTTTTAATAATCCGTTTAATTTTATATTCAACTTCTCAACTTGAGTTTCCAGTTCGAATTTTTCTTCTATACAATCCCATCCTTCCATTTGTTCCTCTGGCATATTCAAAAAAAATTCTTTCTGATTACTCTCTTTTCCAAGCAATGCATTCAAAAATCCATATCCCTGTTTTTGCATCTTCTCAAGAACATTTTTTACAGCTTCATTGTTATTCGATACTACTGCCACGCTCTTTCCATGTACAGCTACTAAATTAGCAATTATATTCAAAATCGTCTGCGTTTTTCCTGTTCCTGGCGGTCCATCAATTACAGAAATTGAATTTGAAAGTGCATTTTCTAAGGCCGCTTTCTGGCTAAGATTAAATCTAAATGGAAAAATTATCTTATTTCCATTCAAGTATCGTCTTTCAATTACTTGTGTATTTAAAAAACTATTTAATACACTTTCTGAATGCACAAATTTCATTTGTTCCATCTCTTTTTCTAAAAAGGTTTCTTCTATCCCCTCTTTTGAAGTATACTGAGAAATATCTTTTAAATAAGCTACCACATCCCCTGCCGTCTGCTGCTTAAGACCATTGTTAACAATAGTAAATGCCTGTTTTCTAACCGTAATTACTTTTCCATTCTCATTAATAATCCGAATCCATCCTCCAAAATCTAAGATACGTTTGGGTGCATACACAGGTACACCATCAATATATGCTGCATTACCATTTAAATCAATTGTTTTTGGATTTTCAACGATTCTTACGTTCGCATTAGAGAATAGATATGTCCATCCGCTTTTGTATCTAATTTTCATTTTATTTTTTTCCAAATCATGCTCATAATCCACTATTTCTCGAGTTTCCTCTTTCCCCTTAATTAGTATTAATACCTTTTCATTATCTACTTTCATTACGCTTCCTTAATTAACTATACTCAATATTGGCTTTATACGTTTTCCATAGTACACTACATGCATAAACCGTTCAATGTCTCACTCTTTGTATTAAAAATATTCTAAAATCAAACCACTATTAATAAAAAT
>CAYMIS010000016.1:0-42052 GCA_964390485.1 uncultured Roseburia sp.
GAATATACTTATTCCAAATAGTAATATATTTATTTCAAAATATTAATAATCCCTTTAAAAGACTACCTTTTGTGAAACATCATCCCTGTTTGCTACATAAATCGGGAAATCTTCTCCTCTATAGGGATTATCTCCCAATGTCACCTCTAAACGAACTGTTTCATAAGCAAGTTCCGGATAATTATTCTCTTTACTTAGATGTCCTAAGAAAATCGCTTTAAAATCATCATGCAAAACTTCACTTAACAGCTGTCCACTCAGTTCATTGGAAAGATGTCCTCTATCCCCTAATATTCTCCGTTTCAGGTGATATGGATAAGAACCCGCCTGAAGCATTCTCACATCATGATTCGCTTCCAGCAAAAGGACATCTAAGTTTTTTAATTTTTCTACGATTCTGTCATCATAAGTCCCAAGGTCTGTCATTACTGCTGCACTTTTCCCCGGCTGTTTTATCTTATAAGCCACCGGGTCTGCCGCATCATGGGAAATTGAAATCGGCTCAATCGTTAAATCTCCAATGACAAAATCTACTCCCGGTGTTACCGGATGAAACAAGGATTCATCCACTTTTCCAATAGATTTTGTTTTCAATACCGCTTCGATGGTTCCTGCTGTTGCATACATTGGGATTCCATATTTCCTTGCAAGAACTCCAATACCGGCAATGTGGTCAATATGCTCGTGGGTAATCAGAATCCCCTGCATATCTGCTGTCTTTAAATCAATACTGTTCAATCCTGCTTCTATTCTTTTTCCACTGATTCCTGCATCAATCAAAATGTGGCAGTTCTCAGAGCCAGCACAGATACAGTTTCCACTGCTCCCGCTGGCAATACTACATAATTCCATAATTCTTAATTCTCTTTCCAAGCCAGTTCAATCTCATCACCATTGTTAAGTTCCGATGCAAACTGCGCATCCTGGCCATTTAATCTTGTTATAATTGCTCTGCCCCTCGATACCGTCAAATCAAAGTCATATACTTCAAAAATATCTACAAAGATATAGCTCTTCTTCCCAGTCAGAGTAACCGGTGTACCATTTACAATTACTTCAATTGTCTTTTCCTTTTCTTCCTCTGGCTCTGCTTCTGTCTCCATCTTCTGCTCCTCATTTCCGCCAGCAGCCGGCTCTGCCTCCAGTCCTTCTACTTTGTCACCTGCAAGTTCTGTAGCCTGACCTTCTGCATCAGCATCCTTTTCTCCCTCCGGTATGGCTGCCTTTAACGCATCCTGCTCTGCTGTTGCAAAACCTAATACTGTCCAGTCAATGGTAAAGTTCTCATATACCAGTGTGTCCATACTTGCAACACGGTTATTTACAAGGATTTCTTTATCTGTATCGACCTCTACATCCATAAACTCAATTACCTGGGATACGGTATAGAAAGCTCTTGTATCAATATGGTCTCCATCCTTTATTTCGTAATTTCCAGCCTCAAGACTTCCATTTACTTCAACAAATTTAGGACAAAGTACACGTTTACCATTTACCACAAAAGCAACCTCTGATGCCTGATATTCTTCTAACTGTTCAATACAAAATACTGCATCCTCGCCCTGTGTTGATTTTGTAATTACAATATCACTGTTTGGCTCTAATGGCGTATTGATTCCCACCTGTCTGTCATTCATATAAATAACTGCAGATTCTCCTGCTTCCCCGCGAATCACACGGTTTACACCATTTACAACAAAATTAATCTCTTTTCCACGTTTCGGGAATAAATCTTCATTTGGAAAACCTGCCTGCAATGCTGCATCCACAATGGTAAGCTTATTATTATCATATAATTTCACACGTTCACCATTTAAGCGTACCATAATGAAATTATTCTTCTGGTCATAATAGTTCAGGCAGATACCAATTGGGGTAACAAGCAGTGGATCCTTTTTAATATCATTCTGCTCAAAGGTAACTTCCTGCAATACCTCTTCTCCACGAAGGGCTACACGTTCCTTTGGCAAATCTAATTTCTCCGCCAGCATTTCTGTATATCCGTGGATTTTTCCTCCACCACCAACAATAAAGGCTGCACTGACGGTTTTCTCGCCATTTAACTCTTTAATTTTATTTGCAACATCTGTAGTCATCTTATCTACAATCGGCTCCGTCAGCTTCCACACTTCTGAAGATGGAATGGTATGCTCAATAAGCATAATATCTTTGTATGTAATTTCATCTTCCACACCGCTGGTAAGCTTAATCTGCTCTGCTGTTTTAAAATCCACCAGATAGTGCTGTACAATCAGTTCTGTTATCTCATCACCAGCCATTGGAATCATACCATAAGCAATAATACTTCCGTCTCGTGTAACAGAAATATCAGAAGTACCTGCTCCGATATCTACTAAGGCAATATTTAACATACGGAAGGTTTCCGGAATTGCCACATTAATAGCAGCAATAGGCTCTAATGTCATATTCGCCACAGAAAGTCCTGCCAGTCCTACCGCTGAATAAAGTCCGTCTACTACGTCCTCCGGCAAAAAGGTTACAATTACATCTTCACTAATAACCTCTGCCTTATGACCTTCCAGATTGGAAATAACATCATCATTTAAATAATATTTCACTACCGAATAACCAACACAATAAAACTTGTATTTTGTGTCATTCTTTTCTTTTAAAATACTCTGGGCTTTCTCTATGCCAAGTAAATCCAGTGTATGAACATCTTCACCTGTTACAACGGTTTCCTCAGGATACTCATAAGTAATATTTGTTGTTATTGTTTTTAACACACGTCCGGCAGCCGCAATACATACTTCTGTAAGGGGCTGTTCAATCTGGGCTTCTAACTGTTCTTTTACCTTTCGGATTGTTTTTCCGACTCTTCCGATATCATGAATCTGTCCATCTAACATGGAACGGGTTTCATGCTCTGCAATGCACTGCGCAACAACAATAAACTTATCGTCCTCACAATAGCCTACCGTACCAACAATATTTCTTGTTCCGATATCAAGACCAAATACAAATGGCTGTTCTTCTCCTCTCATCTGTCATATCTCCCTGTTTGTTTTGTATATTTTTTTAGAACCTTATGTCCTATAATAAATCCTTTATCTTTCGGTTGCTAATAGCCTCTTCCAATTGGAAATAAGTCTCTTCCAGTCCGTTATTATTATCAATAACCACTTTACAGTACTTACGGAATTCTTCTTCCTTCAACTGGCTGTCAAATATCTGACGAACCTTTTCCTTAGAATAACCTCTTGATTCCATCAGGCGCGCTTGTCTTACGTCCTCTCTTGTATAAATATACCAAAGTTCATCACAAATTGCATCATAATGTTCTTCAATTAATAAGGCAGCCTCTAACACCAGTATTGTCCGCTCCGGATTCCTTCGTTCCTTTGCAGCTTCTTCAATTACATACTGCTTCACTGCCGGATGTACTATTCCGTTTAATCTGTTTCTTTTCTCATTATCTGAAAAAATCACTTTTGCTAACTTCAATCGGTCAAATCCACCCTCCGGCAGATAAATATCTTCTGTTGCAAATTCTTTTTTCAGCTGTTTATAACAGTCTGTTCCCGGTGCCATTAAATCATGGGCAATTTCGTCTGCTAACATTACCCGGACACCATCTTTCTTAGAAAGATATTCCAAAATTGCTGATTTTCCGGCACCTACACCACCGGTAATTCCAATAAATTTCATTTGTGCTCCTTATTTTCTATTTCGCTTCATACCAATTTGTACCGGTATGGGTATCCACTTCTAATTTCACCTGTAAAGTAGCTGCCTGCTGCATCCCCTCTTCAAGAATGGTACGTACTTTTTCTATTTCATCCTCTGCTGTTTCAATTAAAAGTTCATCATGCACTGTTACTATCAGTCTGGATTTTAAATTTTCCTCCAGCAGACGATCATGTACACGAATCATGGCAATCTTAATAATATCCGCTGCTGTTCCCTGAATTGGCGCATTCATCGCCACCCTTTCTCCAAAGGAGCGCTGCATAAAATTGCTGCTGGATAATTCCGGTACCGGACGTCTTCTTCCAAACATGGTAGTCACATAGCCTGTTTCCTTTGCATCAGCTACCAGTTTATCTAAAAACAGCTTAATCTTTGGATAGGTTTCAAAGTAACTGTTAATATAAGTTTCTGCTTCCTTTTTCGTAATACTTAAATCCTGACTTAACCCAAAGGAGCTGATTCCGTAAACAATACCAAAGTTGACTGCCTTGGCATTTCTACGCTGTAAATCTGTTACTTCCTCAAATGGAATTTTAAATACCTGAGAAGCAGTGATTCTGTGAATATCCTGTGCCTGCTTATAGGCATCAATTAACTTCTCATCCCCGGACATATGGGCTAACACACGAAGCTCAATCTGGGAATAATCAGAGTCCATAAATACATAACCTTCTTTTGGAAGAAACGCTTTACGAATTAATCTGCCAAGTTCAATTCTCATTGGAATATTCTGCAGATTTGGTTCGGTACTGCTTAATCTTCCCGTAACGGTAATGGTCTGGTTGAAATTCGTATGGATTCTACCATCCTCTGAAATATAATTTGCCAGTCCATCTGCGTAGGTTGACTTTAATTTTGCCAGTTGACGATATTCTAAAATATCTGCAACAATCGGATGCTTTGGTGCTAATTTTTCCAGAACATCTGCTGCTGTAGAATATCCGGTCTTGGTTTTTTTACTGTTTGGAAGTTCTAATTTTTCAAAAAGAATCACACCTAACTGCTTTGGAGAATTAATATTAAATTCCTCCCCTGCTGCTGCATAAATCTGACTTTCCAATTCTTCGATACGGACAGCTAATTTTTCTCCGTATTCCTTTAAGGCTGCTGCATCAATTGCAATTCCTTCTTTTTCCATATCTGCTAAGGTGTATACCAGCGGCATCTCTACCTCCTGATATAACCCATACATTTCTGTTGCTTTTAATTCTTCTTCCATTGCCTTTTTCGCAGCAAAGGAAGTATATGCCATATAACAGGCATATTTTATTAATTCTTCCTGCTTTTCTTCGAAGGCTTTCTCTACACTTAACTTTCCTAACAAATCCACTCTGGATGGAATCATAAGGGATGCATAATCCTTCGCTAAATCTTCATATGGATATTCATTTTTCAATGGATTAAACAAATAGGCCGCAATTACATTATCAAATAAATTCTCTCTGGACAGATTTCCATTGGACTTTTTCTCTAACATTCCAAGGAATTTTAACTGTGGTTTTAAATCCAGTGTAGCATAGCCTGATGCCTGACTGTTTACCAAAAGCTCCACCAATGTATCACTGGTTAATTCTTCGCCCGCATGGAAAAAATAAGTATCCT
The DNA here is from genome assembly GCA_964390485.1 of uncultured Roseburia sp. GTDB lineage: Bacteria > Bacillota > Clostridia > Lachnospirales > Lachnospiraceae > Roseburia. Next base: position 5,314 of record CAYMIS010000016.1, read on the forward strand.
TTTCCCCAAAGGAAACAGCCATCCCAAAAAACTGATTGGTCTGTGGTGTGCCAAAAAGATTCATCTGTCCTGTGGCATCCATGCTGTTATCCTGTTCTTCTTCGTTAAAAATCAGCTGAAAAGCGCATTCCACGCCCTTTATTTTTGCAAAAATCTTCTCTGCTTCTTTTTTCTCTGTCACCAGTTTAAAATGTTCTTCTGCCTGATTCTTTGGTGCATCCACCTCGAATCTGCTTAAAAGGTTTTTAAACTCTAATCTCTTACAAAGAAGATAGGCTTCCTCTGTATACAAATCAGAAATCTGTTCCAATCTTGCATCTTTTATATTGTAATCAATCTCTGCATTGATTTCAATTGTAGCCAATGTTTTACTCATCTGCGCCAGCTCATAATGCTCTTTTAAATTATTACTTGCTCTAGGCGGCTTAATTTCTTCTACATGGGCATAGGCATTTTCAATGCTTCCATATTGCACAATTAAAGCTGTGGCTGTTTTCTCTCCAATTCCCGGAACTCCCGGAATATTATCGGAAGTATCTCCCATCAGGGCTTTTACATCTATAAACTCGGTCGGTGTCACCTGATATTTTTCAACAACATCCTTGGTATAATAATCTTCAATCTCTGTTCCGGTACGCTTTGTTTTTGGAATACGGATTTTGATATGGTCTGTTGCAAGCTGAAGTAAATCCCTGTCTCCCGATACTACGGAAACCTCGATTCCCTCTGCTTCACTTCTTTTGGCAATCGTTCCTAAAATATCATCTGCTTCGTAACCTTCCTTTGTTACAACCGTTACTCCCATGGCAGTAAGCATTTCCTTCATTAATGGAACCTGTTCCCGCAGTTCCTCTGCCATGGGTTTTCTTGTTCCTTTATACTCCGTAAACATTTTATGGCGAAATGTGGGTGCAGATAAATCAAAAGCCACCGTCAGGTAATTTGGCTTTTCCTCCTCTAAAATTTTAAACAGAATATTTAAAAAGCCATACACCGCATTTGTATGAAGTCCCTCAGAATTGGTCAAATCCGGGATTCCAAAAAATGCCCTGTTTAAAATACTATGTCCATCTATTAAAACCAGCTTTTCGCTCATATAATGTATCTCCAATCTCTATTAACCTGCAAAGCCCTGCAAAAAATTTGCAGGGTTCTACAATTTTATTATCATTTATTTCTTTAAATCTCTCTTGTATATTTTTTCAGCCATTCCTTCTCTTCTGCTGTCATGTATGGTGAAAGAACTTCATATACCTTTTTGTGGTAATCATTTAACATCTTTCGTTCCCGTCCGGTCATTTCTTCCGGGTCAATGGCATCTAAATCTATCGGCGCATAGGTAATGTTTTCAAATTCCATAAACTGACCATATTCATTCTTTTCTGCTTTATGGCATACCAGTTCATTCTCGATTCGAATACCATATTTTCCTTCTAAGTATACACCCGGTTCATCGGTTGTAATCATACCTTCTTCCAACACACCGCTGTCATTACGCTCCGGAACAATTCTCCAACGGAATCCGTTTGGTCCTTCGTGTACATTTAGTACATATCCTACCCCATGGCCTGTTCCGCACTTATAATCAATTCCAAGATTCCACAGTGGTCCTCTGGCAAGAATATCTAAGTTTAATCCGGAGCAGCCATATAAAAATTTTGCATTTGCAAGATTCATATTGGAACGGCACACCGTTGTAAAATGAAGACGCATCTCATCCGTAATCGGTCCAAGTGCCATCGTTCTTGTAATATCTGTTGTTCCTTCATAATAATGCCCGCCGGAATCTACCAGTAAAAATCCTTCCGGTTTCAATTCTGTATCTGATTCCGGTGTTGCTGAATAATGCATCATTGCCGCATTTGCTCCATAGGCAGAAATTGTTCCAAAACTTAAATCAATAAAATTCTCCTGTTCTCTGCGGCATGTCTCTAAATAATCAGAAACAGAAATTTCTGTCATGGGAATTTTACCAATATTCGTTTTCAGCCAGTACATAAACTTCGTAAAAGCTACCCCATCCTTCACATGGGCAGCTCTTGTGTTATCTACTTCTGTCTGATTTTTAACAGCCCTCATCAGCATAGATGGATTTGGTTTGTCCAGAATGCGGATATCTTTTTTCAAACTGCTGCAAATACGATAGTTTGTCTCTCCAAGACTCATCATCACGACTGCATCTGACGGAATTTCCGGTACATATTCATAAATTGCCTCATATGGTCTTGTCTGAATCTGATTCTCTTTCAGATAAGCCCCAATGGTCTCCTCTACCACTTCCTCCTGTAAAAACCAGATACATTCTGTCTCTGTAAGAACAAGATAAGACAATATCACCGGAACATGGGCAATATCCCCGCCACGAATATTTAATATCCATGCTATATCATAAAGGCAGGTTAAAATGTGTACATTTGCCCCATTCTCTGCCATTTTCACGCGAATATCTGCGATTTTATCTTTGGTACTTTTCCCGGAATATTTCTCTTCTAAAAGGAATAATGGTGCTTTCGATAAGGCGGGTCTGTCTGTCCAGATAAGGTCAATTAAATCTTCATTTACAGAAAGCTTTGCATTCTTTGCAGCAGCAATGGCTTCCAATTTACTTCCCCATTTTCCATTTACCACTCGTCCGTCAAATCCAAGACAGCCACCTTTTTTTAGAGTTTTTTCAATATATTCATCTACCGTAGGAACGCCCTCTTCTCCCATACGAAACAGGGTAACAGTGCTTCCCTTTAACTGATTTTCTGCCTGTACAAAATAGCGTCCGTCTGTCCAAAGCCCCGCTTCTTTCATCGTAATAACCGCCGTTCCTGCTGAACCTGTAAAACCGGTTATGAATCGTCTTGCTTTAAAATGTTCACCAACATATTCCGATTCATGAAAATCTGAGGTTGGTACAACATAAATATCAATCCCTCTTTTCTCCATCTCTGCCCGAAGCAAAGCTAATCTTTCCTGTATCATATAAATAGTAATATCCTTTCCAACGCCTGCTATATTTATTTAATTTCCCGAAAATTCAAAAAACTTCGTATCAATCTCAGGATAAGAACGTTTTAAAGAAATCGGTCTGCCGGAACGATTTAAAAAGCAGTGGGAGCTTCTTCCTGTCGTTCTTAATTCTCCTGTTTCTTTATCTGTCATACGGTATTCCAACTCCATTTTCACACCGTTATATTTTAAAATCTTTGGTTCAATCACAACCACATCATCAAAGTGAACCATGCTGTGATACTCACAGGAAACAGATAACACCGGACTGATAATCTCCATTGCTTCCATCTCTTTATAAGAAAGTCCCATCTGATCCATTAAATCCATACGGGCTTCTTCCATCCAGCGGATATAATTGGAATGATGTATAATTCCCATCTGGTCAGTTTCATAATACTTCGCATGATGCTCATATGGACGAAATACAATTTCACTGTCACTCTCGTCATAAACCTTAATTTCTTTTTCTGCCATGATAATCACTGCCTTTCAAAAAAATTCTCTGTGAATATCTTAACACCGGGAACGCTTTATTTCAATGGGATTTCTATTTGTATTTCGAACTCTGTCAGCCTATTTTTTTAATAAAATACCCTTTATTCGAAATTTCTCTCCTTACATTCCCTTCATTTATGATATAATTATAAAAATAGATTGATACATTCGTGTTTTTAACAGCCTTTTTTTGTTAATACCCTATTTCTTCTTTGTCATACTTTTTTTGCTGTATTATACAAAGTTCATAAAGCAGATATCCTTTACTGTTATAATATAATAAGTATCCTTACATATATTGCCGGGTATTTCATCCTTTACAAACAAAAATCAAATTTTTATATCAATATGATATTTCTTGAAATATATATTTTTACTGTACTAAATGTTTCCTGTCTGGGATGGGATTATGGCTTTCAATTATATTGCATAAGCTTTCTGGTTTCCTCCCTGTTCACCGACTTCTATGTGAATCCGCAGCATAAAATCAGAAAAGGTACTATCCTTTTCATTATAATAGATATCTCTACCTTTTTAATTCTAAGAATATGGACTTATCGGCGTCTGCCCCTTTATACGTTCCATAATGATTTATTGATACATGTATTTTTTATTACAAATTCGTTAATCATGTTTGCCTTTATCATTATATATTCCTGCACCTACAGCAGAATGGCATATAAACTTGAAAATGCTCTTGTAACTACCGCAAACAGTGATTCCTTAACAGGACTCAACAATCGTCGAAATATGCAGGATATGCTGGATGCGATTCCGGAAAACAGCTTTGCAAATACTCAGCAAATGTGTATCGCCATGATTGATATCGATAATTTCAAACGTATTAATGATACCTATGGACATAATACCGGCGATAAGGTTCTAAAGTCTTTTGCGGATATTCTAATCCAGATGCAGCATGAAAATGATAATTTTAACGTCTGTCGCTGGGGTGGTGAAGAATTTCTGATTTTTTATCAGAACTATTCTGAAACAGCAGAGGACATTTACCGCATCTTTGAAAAAATACGTCTGCAGGCTTCGCAAAAAAACGTCAACCATGAAAATAGTAAAATTCACTATACGATTACCATCGGTTTAGCTTTCCATGCTGCCGGCAATTCTATTGATGACATGATAAAACAGGCAGATGACAATCTATACAAAGGAAAAGAATCTACCAAAAATATTGTTATCTGGAATCATTAGAAACAAGTTTTTTAAGAAAAGCTTGGTAAGTATTGGACAAAACCTGAAAATTCAAGGTTTTGACATACTCACCAAGCTTTCTTAGAATATATGTGAATGCTCTAAATATTCTGATAATCCCAATTATGACCTGATATACTTATCAAATTTTATTTATGCAACGCCTCTTCCTGACACCTATTTACTGACATTCTTCAAAATATTCACGGTAATCTTCTTCATCTGCAAACAACATATAATTTCCATCTACATAACCCATATAACCTGTTTCAATTACATATCCCTTCATAAAAATACACTCCTTTTTTTCGATACACGTTTGCTTTGTTAAAAGGAGTATAATATTTGTAGTGTACAATAATTTGGACAACCGCAGCAAAATTTTTATCCTAAATTTTACCTGAAACTTTTCATTAAATCTAATCTTTTTCCCTCTAATTGTGAATCAACGAATTTTATAAATTTTTCATTTGTTCTATTAATTTCTTAATGCTAAAATCAAAATGTACTATTTCTTTTGTAATACTTAGGAGCAATTCTCTGATTGTCTTAGTATTTTCCCCATTATGTTTTACTTCAACAAAATTCACGCACGTTTACTTTAAAAGAGGTGATTCCTATGTAAACATATTTCTTCTACATTATTAGGTCTTAACAACATTTCTTTTCCCTTTTTACAAACAGGAGGATATTTATGTCAAATACTATTTATCAAATCTATGACAAAATTTTCAAAAAAATATTAACTTTATCCACTAAATCTGTCATCAATCTAATTAACGGCTTATTCGAAACAAATTATCCGTTAGATAGTAAAATCACATATAACTGGACAGAATTTGAAGACAAGCATTTAAAACGTATTCTTGCCGATACCATTCTTACGATTAATGATGCTTATAGCTATCATTTGGAAGCTCAAATTACTAATGATTCCGATATTATTTTCCGGATGTTTGAATATGGATTTGGTCATGCAAACCGCACCCGTGAAAAAGATGACGATTTATATGTCCTGCATTTTCCAGAACCAAAAATTATCTTTCTTTACTCCAAGGGACAGATTCCTGCCAGCTATACTGTGACTCTGGATTTTGGAACACAGGGAACTTTTGACTACAAAGTTCCTGCCATAAGTTTTTTAGAAACCACTCCTCAGGAATTAAATGATAAAAAAATGATTATCCTGATTCCATTTATGCTGCTTAAACTGCGGGACCTTCTGCAAAAGGAACGTTCTCCCGAAAATCTCGTCGTGTTGAAAAACCTGATTCAAAATGATATAATTGGAAGTATAGATGAAAACCTTCGAGTAGGTAACATTACATATGACGATGCACAGATTTTAAAGCGGCTGACACATAAATTATATGTGCATATCTACTCCCACTATAATGAAATGGAGGAATTAAATGATATGACAGATGAATCTCTTGTTTTAGATATCGATATATATTTAGAAGAACACGAACGAAATATGGCTGCCAAAGATGCAATTATTGCCGAACAGGAAAACGCTTTAACTGAACAAGCACAGACTTTAGCTGAACTTCGTGAGACAATCGCTGCTCTCCAGGCGGAAATTGCACAATTAAAATCCAGATAATTTGCACAAAAATCCTCAGTACAACGAAAAGTCATACTGAGGATTTTCTTATTTTTTTCTATTCGTAAACCATCTTATTGGATTATTTTTAGTCGGAACTGACAGTGCCCGCCAATGATGCAAACTCAACAGCTCCTTTTATTTAATAGAAGAATGTTCTTAGCGTATTCCCGCGCCAGGCGCAGCCGCTTTAGCGACAAACTTCTCCTTCGCGGGAGTGCGCATCTCACACGAAGTTTTTGTTCAATGACAAGCTTTATAAAGTCATATCATTGAACAAATTAATCATAGCAAAATTATGTGACAAGAATATGTCATACCAGTAAAATCTTTCTTAATTTTCTTAAGATTTCCATAATTATTTCCAAATGTTTCCTGAAAGAACTGTTTTATCCTTCTTTGTTCTCTTTCTGTTCCTTATTTGATAGCTCCTCCTGCTTTTTTAATCTCTTTTTCAAAATCTGGGTAGCTGCAAATAAAAGTACAGATACGCTGCTGACTGCAAAGCCCGTCTTTAAGCCCGGTGTCTCATATTTTAATTCAATTTCATGAACACCTTCTTCCAGATAAGTACTAAGAAAGGCTTCTGCAAATATTTCAGATTCTATTTCCTTTCCATCGACAGAAAGCTTCCAGCCATCCTCTTTTGCGATAGAAAAAACAAGTCTGCCTGCCTTTTTCACTTCAATGATTCCGCGGATATTCGTATCCTCAAAATGTGTCAGTTCCATCGTCTGCTCATTCAGCTTCTGATAAGCAGTATCCAGACTATCTAAATTCAAAACATAGGCTGTTATCTTTACTGTTTCCTCATCCGTATTGGTGATTTCGATAATATCTCCGGCATGACAGTATCCCAAATCCAGCGTGTAACCATGGGATGCTTTTGTAAAGGATTTCGTTCTTCCGTCACTGATTTCTCCCGTCAGTTTGTCCGTAGTAATTTTTTCATAGGTTGCAAAAATATAACCATCTTCACTTACCGGAATGGTAGATACACCTGCTTCTGATTCCGAATAAATCTCTGTGAACATCGCTTCTTCTGCCCCAAGCAGATATGCCAGCTGATTCTGGTTTTCAATTTCATCATCACCATCATATTCCCATGCTGCCACAACCGCTTCATCCACTATATAACCTAACGGCAGAGAGTATTTATTTTCATAAAGATAAGTATCTCCGCTGGCTGCCACTAATGTACGGATTGGATTTTCTTCTTTGTCATTATCCGCAATTACATATTTTAAAGAGAGCATGGAAGAAATCAGAGGTGTCGCTCCATTGATGCAATAAAAGTTCTTTCCACCTTCCATTCCCAAATCCTGATAAATATGGCTGACATTGATATTCATCAGAGAGGAAAACTGAGTTGCAGAATAGAAACCGGATAATGCTGCATCATTTTTGGTTTTTCGCTCTAATTTTTCTGTCCGGTAGAAATATGCGCCTGTCTCACTTTCTGCTGTTTCCTTTTCTTCCATCTCATTTAACACAAGCTGATAGTCAGCTAAATCTTCTATATAAGCAGTTCTGCTGGTGGTTCCAAGCCCTTCCAAATCAAAATGCAGGGTCAGTTCCACCACTGCCAAAAGCATCGCCATAAGAAACAGCCACTGCTTCTGCTTCCTATTTCCCAGCATCCAGAGAATCAGCAGCGCACCATAGCAGACAATCAGCACATCTGTCAAAAGAAATGCATCTACATTTACAAGACTTTCATCTGACAGCTTATATGCCAGCATGAAAAATCCCACATTTACAATCAGTGCCACTGCAACATGCCATACCCTGCTGCCCTTTAATTTTAGCAGTACTTCAAAGCCAATCACCAATAGCAAAAACGTATATAAAAATGACTGGCGTCCCGGCAGGGAATTAGGAAAATGGAGTCCATGCCAGATAAAGTCCAGCATATTATTGGCAAAGCTTACCACAAAAAATGCAAGAAAAATTACTCTCGGCAATTTCTTTTTCCACGAAATCTCTTTATTCAAAAGGTACATCACAAATAATAGCAACACAAAAACACTGCTGTAAATATTCGGCCAGTGGTCACGACTGGTATAATTTTCTGTCATTACTCCATGTCTTCCCAATTCTGCGATGATATTAAAATACCATTCCATTGTATCCGGAAAGGATATTCCCGAAGAACCACTCATTCCAAGCACAATCGCCTCAGGAATCAAAAGCACCGCCCCTGTTCCCCCTGCCAAAAGAGAATACCAGGCAAAACGCGCCGCTGTTTTCACCCAGTCCTTTTTCTTTTCTATCCATAAAATCAGGAAATAGAACACCAGGAAAATACAGATAATCATGGAAATATAGTAATTTGACAGTATAGACACCGCCAGTGCCCCATAATAAAGGCCTGCTTTTCCTTCCTCAACTAACCGTTCTAACCCTAAAATGATAAGCGGAGCTAACACCAGACAGTCCGTCCACATAATATTCCATGCATAAGCTGCCATAAAACCTGACAAAGCATAGGCTGTTGCAAAAATGCAGATTACCAGATGATTGGTTTTAAAATGCTGCTTTAAATAATAACCAAAGGTCAGACCGCAAAGTGCTATTTTAAGCAGCACCAGAATTGTCATAAATTCAATAACAAAACCTCTTGGACAAAGGATTATCAGCCAGTTTAAAGGACTTGCCAGATAATAAGCGTACAAAGATACAAAATCAGAGCCCAGCCCAATTGTCCAGGAATACTGTAAGCTTTCTGTTGATTTTAGTTTATCCATAAATTCCGTAAAAAACGGACAATACTGGTGATACATATCGATATGAAGAATACAACGTTCTCCAAAGGGAAATACTTCATGGTCAATGCAAATAATAATGCATATTAGTAATGGAATCAAAAAGCATGCCAGTAAAGGTATTCTTTTTTCCCATTTTTCATTTCGTTTTAACATGTTGTCCATCCTCCAGGTACTTACTACAAAATTGCTCAATTTTTAGTCAAACAACTGATAATACTGCAGACTTTGATACTCTGCCAATCCCTCTCTTTCCGACAAGACATTGGTATCTGTTCCATCCGCTTTTTTTACACGCATTGCTGAAATTACCGGATACGTTTCTTCTAACTCCAGCAGATAATTCTGATAATCCGTTGTTGGAACACCTGCTGCTTTTAATACATTGGCTGCCAGATAATTTAAACTGGTATCAGCCCCTGTTTCTTCTTCGATATCGTAATTCGCCCAGATTACATAAGGTACTTCGTAGCGCATTTTCAGTTCCTCTTCATCCAGTTCGCTTACAGAACCACCATTCAGTTTTAAAATCATAGATGCGACTGTATCATTGGGCTGATGGTCTCCAAAAAATACTACTACTGTTTTTTCCTCCTGCTTGGCAAAGTAAGAGGTCAGTCTTTCCAGGGAAGCATCGGAAAGCTTTACTAAGGAAAGATACTGCTCTAAGGAAATACTTTTCACATGATTCACCTTAATATCCGGTATAAAATTCTCGAACTCTTCTGTATAACCACCATGATTCTGCATCGTTACGTTAAATAAAAACAATGGCGTATTTTCCGGTTTCTGCTCATATACCTGTATGATTTTATCCACACAGCTGTCATCACTGACATATTTTCTCACATAAGAAGCCTCCTGATATTGGTCTTTAAAAATACTATCCGCAAATCCAAGCAGCGGATATACCGTATCCCGCTCCCAGCCCGATGCACCATAAGGATGTGTTGCAACTGTCTGATAGCCTAAGGATGCCAGATGTGCCGGCAATGCCGGAATTTCCTCTGTAATGTACTGCTGATATGGAATACTTCCCTGTGGTAAAAATGCCATGGTATTTCCTGTTAAAAATTCAAACTCCGAGTTGGCAGTATTTCCACCACACACGGACACATTCAGCGTTCCGGTAATTGTATTCTCAGCCCCTTCCTGAAGACTATGCAGATATGGCATATAATCTTCTGTTGGCGTAAAATCTCCCAATGCAGCCACATCTGAAAAAGCTTCGTTCATAATTACAATAATATTCGGCAGGTCTTCTGTTTCTGTATGCTCTGTCTGGTAAGATTCCAAAAGAGCCTGTAGCTTATCCTCATCATAGCCCTTTGGCCTTTCCACTGTCACATAGGCCAAATCCATCACAAAGGTAACTGCAATTCCATTGACATTTGTCATGTGTGCCGGTGTAAATAAAAATGGGTATAACTTATGGCTTGTCTGAAATTCCTCATCCTGCAGGCGGCCTGCAAATAAGATAAGAACCAATACTACTCCTGCTGCCGGAAGCAGTCTCTTCCATAGCTTCATCTGGTTTATCTTTAACTTCAGCCAATGCACCAGTACAATCATTGCAAGAAATATTAAGGTTACAACCACCATTTTGGTATCCGGCTTAAAATTATAATTAGATACCACACTTGCTGCTGTCTTCCAGGAGAAAAAATCCCAAGGTACAATTGGATTCGTACGAAAACGTACCACATAAGCATTTGCCAGTCCGTAGAGCATAGCAATCACTGTTTCCGTTCGAATTGCGAACCGGATGCTTCCGCTTAGGAAAAAAATAAGCCATGCGATTAATTCAAATAATACAATATTAAAAAACTGCGCCCAGGACCGCACTTCCTCTAAGGGATTATGGGTATAACATTCCATCAGATAAAAAATTGCAATTGGAAATAAAAATAGTGCTGCAAAATTTATAATAATTTCTATGTATTTTTTCTTATTAGTCTTTTCAAGTTCCATCTTCCAAATAATGCCCTTTCTAATATCTGCCAATTCTTGGCGCATCCCGCGGAGCGTTTTTTACTTCATAGAAGGAACTTTCGCAATTTAGCGTGACATGGTTTTTCCTATATAAAGTAAAAAAAGATGTGCCAAAACATACCTATTTTAGCACATCCCTTTTCATATGGAAATTAGTTTCTATCTTAATTTTCTATGAAGATTACCGGAAACACCGCATATACACTGGTTTTCCAGTACTTATGATTCATTTTCCTCCACTACTTCCGCAAGTTCTCCCGGAGCAGTCAGATTCGTTTCTACCGGTAAAGAATCCTTTATGACATATTCATAGGTCAGCAGGGACGCTATCAATAAAATCACAATGTTAATACAAATACGGACTCTTGCTTCTTTTTTCTCTCTCATGGTTTTCTTCATAAGCGTACCTCCTTTGACTATGCTATTATTCAGACTTTATTTATTGACAACTATTTTCAACAATTTGGTATTGTTTTTTTCTATTTGTATTTTAGCATAGCAAAGCGAAAAAATCTTTTCGAACCTATTTCGATTTTCTTAGGATTTTATTAAATTTTACCAGTATTCCCGTATCATGGAAAGAAGTGCCTCTTTCTTGTACTTTTCATACTCATTTACCTGCTCTGTACGCACTTCTCCCTCCTGGGTGCTAAGCAATAAGGTGGCATTCTTCAAATACTGCTCCATACTATCTGCCCATAGCAAAAATGCTTCCTCAGAAAAGCTTTCCTTATCATAGGAAAAGATAGAGCCGCTTAATTGTATTGCTGCCAGTTCTTCTCCGGTCTGTTCTTCAAAGCTGTAGACATTATAGGTAAATGCACCATAGGTATCACGATAATCTATCTGCAATGTTAAAATATAGTCTTTCCCCTCAATATTTGTCACATAAATATTGTTCCAGCCCGCTCTTGCCGTATGGGCTTCAATGCTAAAAGGCTTATTCCCCGGCACATTTACCAATACATAACCGCTGTCACCATCGCCTACATTTCCGGTATATACCTCCAGCACTTCTTTTTCCTCTCCTGTAGAAGATGCATCTGCCACATGGTAAATATCCGCTTCATAGGAAGCCTTTAATTCATAAAATTCTTCTGTTTTAAATTCTTCATAAAACCAGTGGTCTATATACAATGGCGCATAAGCAACCCCTGTATAAGGTGTTAATGCAACAATTTCCGTAATCCTTCCGTCCTTCAGTCTGATGTTACAATTAGACCCTGTTTTTTCAAATATTTGAGCAAAGTCGTCAAAGCTTATTTCTTCCTTTTCGATTCCGAAGCTGTCAAATAAAATATTCCGGTAATATTTGCAATCCTCCGCAAATGCTAAGGCTTCCATATCAATTCTGCCTTCTAATGCAGCCGCCATATACTGTTCTTCATATTCCCAAGGTATCATACCTGCTGTAAGTCCCGACAACTCCAGCTGGTAATCATTTCCATTTAAACGATAACGGTCGATTACCTTTGCACTCCTTGAAATACTTTCCACAAGAATCGTATATTCTTCGGTATTTAAAAGCATTTTATCAAATTCTTCTGTCAGTTCTTCATCCGTTAAATTTCTTATATAAGTGGATGACGTATTATCTATGATATTCGCATCCTCTATATCCAGCATATCTTCCTCTTCTTCGTAGACATGTCCCTCCGATATATTTTCCTCAATGTAAGCGATATCCTCAGCAGATACCTCACTGCTCTCCCATGAATTATCATCCATAATATATGTAGTTTCCGTATCTGACACAAAAGTCGAAGCTGTATTCTCCAACGAAACAGCTTCTTCTGGATTTTCATAGGAATCTGTATTTTCCCCTGCTGTAATCGTACAAAACAACCCCAAAACTGCAACAAAGGCTACTGCTCCACATACCGATAACAAGGTCTTTGGCTTATTTGCAATTCTCATCACACGCTTTTTGATATTTTTTCCACTGCCGGTCATAGTTGTCGTCATGGAAAAATAATCCTTAGGCTTTGTTGTTATTTGAATCAAACCGATTAACGTTTTGCCATAAGAAATTCGTTCTTCCTCACCTAATAATTTTAAAGCCTTTTCATCGCAGGCAAGCTCACAATCCTGTTTTGATACATAGGCTGCCACCCAGACAACAGGATTCCACCAATAACAGGCAAGGCAGATTCCCCGCACCCAGGTCCAGATGCTATCTCCCTGCTTATAATGGGCATATTCATGGGCCAGCACATGCTTTTTCTTTTTTTCATCCTCTACAATTTCCGGTGCTATATAAATCCCTTTTCCAAAAAGACATGCCGATGGCATTCCTTCTACCAGATATACCGGCAGTCTATCTTCTACTTTCTCATAAAAGATACGATGTCTTTTCAGATAGCACCAAAAGGAAAGATTATACCCAACCAGAACCAGCAGCATAACCACGGTTCCTATTACTGCCACACCCTTACAAACTTCTTGAAACTTTGTGGTCTCTGCTGAAACCAAAGCTGCTTCTATGCCCTCTTCCCTTTTAAAGCCAAGGCTGTCCTCCGGTTCTACTCCGATGATAACTCCTTTCGGTGCCTCCTGCCCTGACATTGGTTCATAAACCGTTTCATCATTTACAATGACTTCATGCTGTTTTTGCCCCGGTTCTTCAAATAATTTCAATACCGAAAAATCACTCTCTATCCAAGGCACCGGAAAAACTAAAAGCTTTACTGCTACTAACAGCCACATTCCATACTGCAGCCTCATGCTGATATGACCGCGGCATACTCCCCGAAGTCCTAATACAAGTAAAATTAATACTGATGTTGTTATTGCAATCTCCCACATACATTTTCTCCTCTGCCTATTTCTTTTTCCTGTTACCGGACTCTAATATCTGATGCAGTTCTTCAATTTCCTCTTCGGATAGCTCCTTTTGCTGTACCATTGCATTAAGAAGCAATCCTAATTTTCCATGGAAAACCTTGTCCAGAAATTCCTCTGTTTCCTGTAACACTGCATCCTCCCGTTTTAAATCCGGATAATAAATCTTTGCTCTTTCTCCTTCTTCATAGTGCAGTGCCCCCTTTTCTTCCATTCGCTTTAGAAAAGACATTACCGTATGCTTTGTCCATCCGGTCTCTTCTTTCAGGGCATTTGTGATTTCCATCATTGTTTTTGGGGCATTCTCCCATAAAATCTCCATAACCTTCCACTCTGCATCTGATAATTTTACCTGCATAAGTTCCCTCCTTTTTATTACTTCCTACAAAATTAAAGTGTACTTCCCATACTCCCCGTTTTAATTTTCTATAAGCAAAAAGGTTGACATCTGCCTACCATCTGTTTTTAGATTACAGTTTAGGTAAGCATTTGTCAACCTTTTTTATTCATTATACTGCTTTTATTTTTTTACTCTTTAAAACTCCTTCTGTTCCATAAATCTGACCGATAAAAAATAGGAAATAAAAACTACTACAACTAATGCAATTACAAACGTTGCAGCCAAACCACTCTGGGACATTCCTGCAAAAAATGAAACAACACCTGTCATATCCACAGAAAGTTTTTCCCCAAGATAGGAACATGCAAATACAATCAAAAACACTACTCCGCCTATAATTCCCATAGCAGTACGACCTTTTTCCACACCAAATTTAATTTCTATCGGAATCATAATAGAAAGAATCAGTGTCGCAATTCCAATCATTCCCCCGCCAAGCACCAGTGCTTCTTTACCGTCTGCTCCACTCTCTGTTACTGCTGCAATCACAAGTGACAATACAGTAGAAAGAATTGCCATAGTTCCGGCACACAAAATACCAAACACATATTTCTCCTGTACATAGCTTTTTCTTCCCACTGGAAGCGTCATTAAAAATGCCATTCCATTTTCAAATTCATCATAACTGATTGTACTCATGGAAAAAATTGCCATAAGTATAGTCATATATCCAACAGAAAAACTAGGGTCCTCATTTACAAACATGAATATAATCCCAATTGCAACTACCATAAAGAAATAATTACGCCGTCCTGTCAAAAGACGCCAGTCCTTTATTAATAAACCTTTCATAGTTTAAGCCTCCTTCCCCTTGTTCTGTCCCTTTAGCATCATAACAATCGTATCATCAATATTTCCTTTTTCAATCGCTATCTGGGGATAATTTTCCAGATAAAACTGTTTCTGATTTGTCAGACAGGAATATCCATAGCCTTCTTTTTTCTCCCGAAGGATATACTGTTTATCTAATTTCTGATATTGTTCTTCTGTCAGCTTTAAAACAGCATATTCACTAAGCAGCACATCTGTTTCTTCATGCAGAATCATTTTTCCATCATGAATCATATATAAGTCATCACACAAGCCCTCTAAGTCACTGGAAATGTGTGAACTGATTAAAACTGCACAGTCACTTTTCTCCATATAATCCCGCAATAAATCCAATAGTTCATCCCTTGCAATTACATCTAATCCTGCTGTTGGTTCATCCAGGATTAATAATCTGGCTTCATGGGACATGGCAACTAAAAGCTTTAATTTTGCTTTCATACCGGTGGAAAAATCTTTTATCTGTTTATCCATTGGAAGTCCAAAATGTTTACACTGGGAAACAAATTCTTCTTCCTTAAACTTTGTATACATGCTTTTTAAAACCGGAACAATATCTTTTATCATCAGATAACCGCTAAAACCGGAGTCTGCAAGCACTACTCCAATATTCTCTCTTTCTTCATTCGAAAGCTTCTTTATCTCTTTTCCAAATAGTTTCGTCGTTCCACTATCCGCCTTAATTAAACCTAAAATACTCTTAAAGGTTGTACTCTTTCCTGCACCATTCTGACCAATCAGACCTGTTATCTGTCCTTCTTCTAATGTCAGAGAACAATCTAGTGTAAATGCACCATACTGCTTTTTTACCTGATTCATTTCTAATAACATTAATCTCTCACTCCCTCTTTCATTCAACCATAGCCTTTGATGATACTTTTACATTTCCTCCATCATCAAATCAAACAATTCCCGGATATCTTCCGTTGTCATTCCACAGCTTCTTCCTTTACGGATTGCTTCTTCGAAAGCAGACTCCACTTCTTTTTTCTTCTCTTCAAGCATCAGATTCTGATTCATACATGAAATAAAACTTCCCTTTCCATGTACGGTAACAACAAATCCCTCCTGCTCTAAGGTGTCATATGCCTTCTTTACTGTCAGTGCACTGATGCGAAGCTCCTTTGACAATGTTCTTACAGAAGGAAGCGCCTCCTCCTGCTTAAGTTCTCCATTCATGATTTTCTCTTTTACCTGCCCGACAATCTGTTCATAGATTGGCTGCATCGAAGAATTATTAATAATTAAATTCATTGGTTAACCTCTCCTCTTCACAAACAGTATATAACAGTTAACAACTGTTGTCAACTGTTATATACTGTTTAGACCGTATAATATTTTGCCTGGGCGTTCCAAAGAGCAGCATACTGCCCCTTTGCAGTTAGTAATTCTTCGTGGCTTCCTCTCTCTATGATTTTTCCCTGGTCAAAAACAATAATATCATCACAGAAACGGCAGCTGCTCATACGGTGGGAAATATAGATACTGGTTTTATCCTTTACCATCTCATCAAAGCCCGCATAGATTTCCGCTTCACTGATAGGGTCTAGAGCTGCCGTCGGCTCGTCAAGAATAACAATTGGAGCATCCTTATAAAGAGCTCTTGATAGAGCAATCTTTTGTGCTTCGCCGCCGCTGATTTCCACACCATCTCCACAATTTTTATAAAGATAAGTTTCTAGCCCTTCCGGCATATTCTTAACAACCGCCTCTGCTCCTGCCTGTTTCAGACAGTGCCATATTTTTTCATCCTCACGGGAAGCAGCAGTTACAATATTTTCCCATACAGGGAAAGAAAACAGCTTAAAATCCTGAAATACCACACCAAACAGCTCCCGGTATTCCTCTTCCTTATATTTTCTGATGTCTATACCATTTAAAGTAATACGTCCTTCCGTCGGCTCATACAGTCTGCAAAGCAGCTTGATAAAAGTAGTTTTTCCTGCACCATTACGCCCTACAACTGCCATTTTCCCTTTCATATCCAGCTTACAGTTTACATGTTCTAACACCAGTTCCTCATTGCCGGGATAATGAAAGCTTACATCCTCAAAGGCCAGCTCATATTCACCATCCAAACGTTTCTCTACCGGAATTGTTCCTTTTTTATGTACATTCTCTATATCCAGAATCTCTAAAAACTGTTTCATGCTCTCACATACCTGTTCTAATTCCATATAAGTAGAGCTAAAGGTAGAAAAAGCACTTCCGAACTGATTTAATGCTCCAACATATTTGGTAAAAGAACCTACACTGACTGCTCCGGTGATTACCTTGATTGCAACCAGAATATAGGACACGAGTACAAATAAGCTGTTGGCTGCCGTTTGTGCAACTGTCTTTTTACGGTCGATATCTCCCATCTCAGAAAAATAATTACTTGCCTTTCCTACTTCTTCTTTACCATTTTGAATCAGCATATCTTCCATTCCAAATAAGCGTACAACTTTTGCCGCCTTATAATTTGTAAAAACATGGTCTACCAGATAACCAATCTTAAGTTCCACATCGGTATGACTCTTAATACTCTGTCTTGTCCATTTCAAATATTTCTCTCCCATTTTTAATGACAAAAGAATACTTATTACAAGGATACAAAGAAATACAAGTGCAAAGCCTCTTCTGCCTGCTAAAAATCCCAGAATTCCTTCTGTCTGCAATGGCTGCTTAAAACACAGAAAAAATACCATTCCCAGAGATATTGCCATAATAACAGCACTTTCCAGAAGATTTTTATAATGCTTCACAACCGCAGACAAACCTCCATGCATCATCATAGAGCGTTCTGCAAAACGTATTTTTTCAATTACCTCCGGATTCTCTACCAGTTCATAATCAATTGTCATCATTTTCTCTCTCAGCAATTTTGTAAATTCCAAGGTACACTCGATATCATTTTTACGAATCACTTTTCCTAAAAAATGCTCCGAAATTCCCCATGCAAGTTTCAGTAAAATTACTGCCAATGCAAATTCTGCTGCCAAAGAATATGCTTCTTCCAGTAATGCATCAATCATTTCCGCTGAAAAAATCAGAAAAACAAACATTTCCACAATCCGTAAAAAGCTCTCCAACAGCCTTACCGGAAGTATTGTTTCATTTATGGAATGGGTAATTTTTAACAGACGAAAGCCTGTTTTGTGAAACGTCAGCCTATCTTTTAATTTATGCATAAAGTTCTTCCTCCTGCTGCTTTTTCTGATAATAATGGGCCTGTACCTCAAACATATTTGCATATGCACCATTTTTCTGCATCAATTCCTCATGACTTCCCTGTTCAGTCACAATTCCATTTTCCATAAAAAGAATTCGGTCACAGAATCTTGTAGAGCTAAGTCTGTGGGAAATAAAGATACTGGTTTTATCCTTTGTCAAATCATAATATTTTTCATACATATTACTTTCCGCAATCGGGTCAAGTGCTGCTGTTGGCTCATCTAAAATCACAACCGGCGCATCCTTATAAAGAGCCCGGGCTAACATTAACTTCTGGAGTTCACCACCGGATAAGGTTACACCTTTTTCATCCAAATCCTTATTCATCATTGTTTTCACGCCATATTCCAGTTCACATACCTTTTCCCATAAATCCGATTTTTTCAGACATTCCTCCAGTCTGTTTTTCTCCACAACCTCCTCCGGTCCGCAGGTAACGTTATCCTCTAAGGAAAAAGAAAAGGTAAACACATCCTGAAATACCACTGCAAATTCCTTAAAATATTCCTTCTGATTTAAAGTTGAAATATCTACACCATCCAGATAAATTTTTCCAGAAGTCGGATGATAAAAGCCGCAGATTAATTTTACCAGCGTTGTTTTTCCTGCACCGTTCATCCCCACAAGTGCCAGCTTTTCTCCCGGATGAATTGTCAGGTTCAGATTTTTAATGGTATCTTCTGATTCTCCATCATAACGATAAGAGACATTTTCCAGACGCAGTTTGTGTACTTTTCCGTCATTCGAAACCTTTTGCTTATTATCATAAAAAACCACCCCGGAATCCATATAGTCCCGGTACGCATCCATCATTCTGTTATTTTGTAAAATTTCCTGAATTGCTTTAAAAAAGTTCTCCATCCAGCTGCCAAAACCTGCCACAGCCCCCACATAAAGTAAAAATCTGCTAAGTTCTATCTTCCCCTGTATCATTCCGTAAATAAAATAGGCATATATTACACCATCCCGCAAAAAAGATAAGGATTTTTCTAAAATACCGGCGGCTACATAGCCATCCTGTATTTTTCCTTGAAGAGAAACCATCTTTTTTCTGGTATCAGAAAACGTATTTACAAACCACTCCTTCATCTTATATAAGCGGATATCTTTTCCATTTGCCACCTTTAGGGATTCGTCTTTTAAATATTGGAAGTTTCTCCATTCCTTTATGTAGTCCTTCTCAATAACATAGCCCTTTTCTCCTGCAAGGTAATTCCCATAGGCAATAATGGCAGTCAAAACCATTAAAAAACCTAGTAGCAGAAGGCTCTTTTGTCCAATAATTACTGCATAAACCATCATACCTCCAAAATTAATTGCAGCATTATTAAATGCCCGGACAAAGGCTTCTACCCCTTTTTCATTTCCCGAATACACATTTTTCATTGCTTCATACATCTTTTTTTGTCCAATGCTACTTTCCATAAACTGTCCATCTGCCTGCATTCCTTTTTCAAAGTATTCCATAGACATTTTGCCACGAAACATAAATAATGTTTTATAACTTAACTGCCATAGATTTTCTTTTAAAAGCCGCATCAGCTGTAGCAGCACCACATAGCCAATAATTCCGGCAAGTATAGTTTTCGTGTCTGCGCTGCTCATAAAAAGTGCCACAACAGCACTTGGCAGTGCCATTGCAAGAAATGGGTATATTATTTCTACCAAAATATCTGTACCGCAAAACAGAAATGCTCTTCTGCCCTCTAATACTTTTAAGCGTTTCACGGCATAGCGGTAATTATCCCACAACGGATAACGCCCTGTTTTATCCTCTTGTCTTTTTTTCATTTAAAATCTCCTCTTTTCCTTACGCATTGTGTGTCTCTGTGCAGAAAGTTGTTTTATTCTATAAGAAGTTCCGCGAACTTACCTCTATAAAATAAAGAAGGAATCTCCCTCTGTGGAGATTCCTGCACGAAATGTTTTTTATTTTTCATGAAATGTTTTTTATTTCATGTAATGATTTTTTATTTCATGTAATATCAAGGGGCATGGTAACCTCCGCCGCAAAAATCCCCGGCTCATTTGCAAGATTTAAGTATCCGCCATATTTATCTACCATCGCTTTTACCCTGCGCATTCCAAAGCCATGACTGCCCCTTTTATTGGTAATATAATTGCGTTCATTAAAATCTAATTCTTCCTTTGCCGCATTTTGAATTGATATATAAAGCTGACTTTTATTTACTGCCATATAGATACGCAAAAAGCGTTTTTCCTTTTCAATCTGCTCACATGCCTCAATTGCATTCTCCAAAAGATTCCCCAAAATCACACACAAATCCACATCTGCTACCTGCATGTTCTCCGGAAGATTTGCCTTACAATGAAGCTTAATTTCCCGTTCTTCTGCCAGCGTCAGCTTACTGTTTAAAATAGCATCCACCATCAGGTTACCGGATTTCACATAAGTGTCCACTCCGTCCAAGTCACGCTCTAATTCATCTAAATAGTCTTCCAAATCTCCATAATTTTCCAATGCAAGCTGTGCTTTCATTACCTGAAGATGATTATGATAATCGTGACGCCATCCCCGCATATTCATGTAAATATTTTTAATTTCTTCATACTGGTGACTTAACATATCCTGCCAAAAACGTTCTGTCTGGGTTTCAAATCCTTTTTTATAAGAAAAAAGCGTTCCCTCCGTCAGAAAAAGCAAAAGATATTCTAAAAACAGTATCAGTCCTACACACCCCTGGCTAAGAATTTCTGTTGAAAGCTGCGCCATAGCATCTGGCATCTGCCATATTCCACCTTCAAACAATAAAAGAAATATGGACAGCACTCCATACATCATTCCCATTATAATTCCATTCTGCCAGCTTAAATACCCTCTTTTCCCTGCCAAAAGAAGAAACATCACCCACAGCAAAATTCCATTTGCAGCATAAATATCTATCCCCATCAATAGTAAAAGTAACATCACCGCTCCCGGCAATGCCACTCTCCACCATTGGAAAATAAAGGGTTCCTCATCAAAAAACAACACAAATAGCAAAAACAGAATTGTGATTCCACTCCATGCAAGTACCTCCGGAAACAAGGTTCTGCCAAATAGAAAAGCTGTGCCTAAAAAAGCGGTTGCCAGAAGTAATGTGATACTTCTTTTTGTTTTTCCTTTTTTTATAACGGCTGTCTGCTCTACCAGATACCAATAAAGTCCCAGCCAGATAATTTCCAATATTACCCTTTCCATATGTTTTTAGACTATCCTTCCTGATTCATCCTGTAAAATTCCAGATACGCCTGATTTAAAGCCTCCCATTTGCCTCTTGGAATCGGAATTGCGGTTCCCGTATCCATAAACACTTCTTTTCTCGTAATCTTTTGAATATGGGAAAAGTTAATCAGATAAGAACGATGAATTTTATAAAACATCCTGCTTTTTTCCATAATTTCTTTCTCTAATTTCTGGATTCCAAGCTTACTGCGCAGCGGCTTTTGCATTCCCTCCTGATATACGAGGGTATCGTGCCCTTCACTTTCCAGATAAGAGATGTCCTTCAGGCGCACTTTTTCCATTTCACCGGCTGCCTCTAACAGCAATACCGGTTCTTCTCTGCCAATTCTGTTTTTTGCCCGATTCATGCATGCAAAAAATCTTTCTTCTTTTACCGGCTTTAGTAAATAGGAAACTGCCTCCACATCATAGCCTTCCATCACATAATCTGTGTTTCCGGTAATAAATAATATCTGCAGCTGTTCCCCTGCATGTCGCAAATGCTTTGCCAGCTTCATTCCGTCCATTCCCGGCATCTCAATATCTAAAAGAACAATATCTACATCCTTTTTTTCTTCCCACAGAAAAAGAAACTGGTCTGCATTCCGGCAGTTCTGTAAAAATACTTCCACCTGCTCCTTAACCGCCCAGTCCTTCACGTATTTTTCCAATAAAGAAATCTGTGACGTTTCATCATCACAGATTACAATATGTAATGCACTATTTCTCATTTTTATTTCCTATTATTTCTTATCCCAATTACAGTTCCGGCAATTATAATTAGAAAGCCGCCATAAAAAAGATATACACTATAATTTGGAATTGGCTTTCCTTGAAAATAATAAAACGCCATAATTGTCATTGCTGTTATCTCTGTTATTAATCCCATTATAGATGTAGGGTTATATCTCTTTTTCTTCATTGACGTTCCCTCCAAAATAATCATTCTATATGTGATTCTATCATTCCCGATAGCATCTGACAAGAAAATTTGACTTCCCAAAACAGATAAAGTACACTTATTTTATTACTTATACTATTTGAATTTAAAAGGAGATTCTGCAATGAACGATTTTAATCCTGATTTTCCGGCTGACTTATTAATCGAATACTTAGAGCATGGACCGAGGAAGGGCTTACAGCGTTTCAAAACTTACACCACATACCGCTTCTTCTGTTCTCTTTCAAGGAAGCTTTCTCCTTCTAATCATGGAGTCCCGGCTCTTGTACAAATGCTTGGCACCTTATCTGAATATGAATTACATCCAGACAGCTTTGATACCATTTCTGAATACCTGATGGAAGATTCTTATTTTTCACCTGCTATCGCCAGCGACAGCTTTGATACCTTATATCTTTATTATGCAATCTGTATCACAGCAGACCCAGACGGAATCGGTCAGATTCTTTTAGACAAACTACTTTCCGAACATTGTCCTGACGTATTAAAGGCAGGCTATGATGATGCCTCCTTTACCTTAGATTTTGTTTATGAAAATGAATTAGCTTTCTGGGCAGCACTTTATATCTGTCTTACCAATTATGAAGCAGAGCTTCCTTCGCTGTTACCGGAATTTTCAAGAATTTACTGGAAGGATTTACATTTTACCTGCGCAGACTTTGTGGTATATGACTTTGCAGACGAATATTTTGAGACCAAAGACTGTTTCCATAAAGAAGCCTTTCAGGAATTAATCCAGACACTGGTGCTTGCCACCCTGCAATCCTTCCGAACCGATGTAAAACAGCTTTGCATTGATGCACTTTTCCCATTAAAACATCCTGCTTCCCGCTTTGCCGGACTTTATTCCTTTGCAGGAATTGATGTAAAAGACCTGCCTTCCTTAGATACTGCTGAACAAATGATGCAGCATTTATTGGAATATGCGGCTGCCTACGAACTTCGCAACAATCTTTTTGACTATCATTTAGAGGAAGACAATACCATAACTTTAGATAACTGGAAGGAAAAATTAAAATGGCATTATGTTCAGTACACCAATGTATATAACATGGCATTTGATACCTTTTACAGTGCTGTACTGGCAAATAAATTGCTAAAAAAACAGTTTTTAGAAAATATCGCCCAATTGCAGGAGATACAGTAATATCATTTTTCATTTTATTTTGGAGGAATACAAAATGCGACTTTTAATTATAAGACACGGAGACCCGGATTATGAACATGACTCTCTTACTAAAAAAGGCTGGCATGAAGCTGAACTTTTATCAGAACGCATCGCAAAAATGAACATTCGGGATTTCTATGTTTCCCCTCTAGGACGGGCAAAGGATACCGCCTCCTTAACCTTAAAGAAAATGAACCGCACCGCCACAGAATGTGACTGGCTAAGAGAATTTGCTCCCCGCATTATGCGGCCGGACGTTATCGACCGGGAAGCAATTTCCTGGGACTGGCTGCCGGAAGACTGGACAAAAGAGGAAGCCTTCTACCGTCGCGACCTCTGGGGCGCAAATGAAATTATGAAAGCAGGAAATGTAAAAAAAGAATATGACTGGGTCATCAAAAACTTTGATAACCTGTTAGCAAAATACGGTTATGTCAGAGATGGTGAAAACTACCGGGTGGACGCTCCTAACAGAGATACCATTGCATTCTTCTGCCACTTCGGTTTAGAGTGCGTCCTGCTGAGCCATCTGATGAATGTCTCCCCAATGGTTTTATGGCATCATACCTGTGCTGCGCCATCCTCTGTTACTTCTGTCTATACCGAGGAACGCCGGGAAGGAACTGCTATCTTCCGTGTCAGCAGTTTTGGTGATATCTCGCACCTTTATGCCGGAGAGGAAAAACCTGCTTTTGCAGCCCGTTTCTGCGAAACCTATGATTGCAAAGAAGAGCGGCACGATTAGTGCCGCCACAGTTACATCTTCTTGGGTTTTGGAATAAGCAGTCTCGTCCCGTATGGATAATACATAATCGTTCCATGATTTTTTGAAATAGAAATATCTAAAACCATCCTTGTATTATAAAACTTTTGTTTTTCTTCATCCCATTGATATACCCACACAATATTCTGGCTGGTTCTCCCTCCATTGTGTAAATAAACCACCTCCTGCACCTTATCAAAATCAATCGTACGAAACTGCCTCTTATTCCTTCTCCATAAAAGAATAAACATACCCAGAAATACAATTACCACTCCTACAATCAGCCATATGAACTCCGAGAGATTATGAGTTTTACCAATATCCGCTATATATATAACAACCATCGCTAAGATAAGCACTGCTTCCAAAAAAGCGGTCGCATAAAACAAAATCATTCTTTTATGAAGCATCCAATTCGTAATATACCGCCTTTCCTTTAAACTCAGACTATGATAATTCATCTGTATATCTTTTGCCTTCGGGCAATTTTTTTTTATAGTCTCATATGTCAGACCACCATCATTCATCTGCCGGCTTTTCTTTTTTCGCTTTTTCTTCATGTTAGGTATTCTCCTCTATTTTTCAATCATTTACCTTTTTAACTAATGTAAAAAAGGCAGCTCTGCTGAGCTGCTTCTTTTCTTTCATAATGCAGGAGATGGGACTTGAACCCACACATAGTCACCTACGTCAGATTTTGAGTCTGATGCGTCTGCCATTCCGCCACTCCTGCGTCTATATAAACTTCTGAACGACTCGTTCAGCAAAATCAATCTTATCATACCCTCCCCAAGAATGCAACCATTAATTTCAAAATTGTTTCAATTGTTTGTGAAATTTCATCATTAGTTCTCTCTCTGTTTCCGAAAATCCTTCATTGACAAAAGTTATCATATATGATAACTTTTTATGTATAAGGTGTATGAAATAATTGCCACATCATACTTTTTTAAGGAGCGGTTTTTCTTAAAACCTGACAACAATAATGAATAAAGAAAACACGAAACTTGCTCCCCGTTATGAAGTGGTGGAGCAGCTAAAAGCCGCCCGCAAAGCGCAGGATATCACCCAGGAAGTGCTTGCCGAACGGGTCGGTACTAAAAAATCTAACATCTCCCGCTTTGAAAGCGGAAAATACAATCCCAGCCTTGATTTTTTAATTAAGGTTGCCGGAAGTCTTGGGAAACAAATTCAGATAAAAGTGAAATAACTATTCTTTTACCTTTCCCCGTTTCTTAAGCATACATACCATTTAGAATTTATCATCCCGGAGGATTTTACACATATGAAGAAAATCATCACCCTAGGAAATGGCAAAGATATTAATAAAGACATCGAATTATGCCGCACAACAAACGAAAGAATCAGTAATCAGGCAGCCCAGCTTTTAATGGAGAATCAGATTCCTTTTACCAAAAACTGGATTCGCATTCCTTTCTTTTTAAGAGACCGTTTTCATGGTGCAAGCCAGATTTATGTTATCAGCACCAATCGCAACCGTTACTGTCAGGCAAGACGCACCATTGACCAGATGGACCCTGTCTTTAAACGCAGACTTGTCTTAAGTAATTACTAAAGCTATTCCATAGCTTTAATTATTTCAAATAAATATGAACATCTACACCACCCAGATTGTCATTGGCAGTTTTGGGTGGTGTTCTATTTATGCAAACGAGTATTGAATAATCAACGAGTATCGCATTTTCTTCAATAATAGTATATAACCTGTCACTTACTGAGATACGGCACTTTGCTTTTTCCCTTCCTCTATTTCTTTCATATCTAATTTTCGTTTCCATTCCTTTGTTCCTTCCACCTTATATACCTCAGAACGATTTTTATATAAGAATTTGGTTAAATTATAGCAGTCAATCCATATTTCATTTCCGCTTTCCCTGCGTTCTTCGTCAAAAATCAACTCGATACCAAAATGAAGATGCACAGAATCAATATTGTTTACATTTTCTTTCTTGCTATATCCGGTATGCCCCATATAGCCGATAACATCTCCTGCCGTTACCACGCTTCCCACCTCAAGTTCTTCCTGATATGGATAATTCTGCCTCAGATGGGCATAGTAGTAATAACGTTTTTCATCAAAGCTTCGGATGCCAATCCGCCAGCCGCCATACTGATTCCAGCCAATGGCTTCCACCGTTCCGGACTCCACTGCCACAATAGGAACGCCCACCTGTCCCATCATATCATGTCCTAAATGCTGCCTTTTGTAACCATAACTTCTGGATACGCCAAAATCATCATAATCACTATAGGGAAAGTCTTTGGCAATTGGAAGAAACGCCTTTAAACCATATTTTTTTACATATTCTCCATCTTCTTCTTCCTGAATCTCATACTCTCCCACATATTCAGCCAGAACCGCCGTGTAGGCTTCTAAATAATAGGGATAGTATTTTAAATCAGAGACCGCCTTTTTCATCGTTGTTTCCCCGGCAAGAATTTTCTCCGCCAGTGCTTTCATATCCGGTACTGCATCACTTCCAAAAGTGCCGCCATTTACTGCTGCCGTATATGCCAAAAGCTCAATCCAGCTTAGATGAATCTCTTCTCCATAGGTCTCCACATCATATTCATATGCCCGGTTTAAAGCCTCATAGGACACATTAAAATCTACCCATTTAATGGTCTCACCTTCCGCTGTTGTTTCAATCGATGTCTTTTTCAGTCTATAATCCGATAAATAAAAAATGCTAAATACAAGTATTAACGCTGCTTCTAACAACATGCCGGCTTCAAGAAAACGTTTCTTATCTTCCTTTATGTCTTGTCGTTTTTCAATCCGAATCTTCATACCTCACTCCGTCTGCACTTCCTCATAGTTATTCCAAAAAGGCTTCCTTTCATTATATGAACAGAAATCCAAAAAAGAATCTCCTTGTGAATTTCAGCCATTAATTATAAAAAACATGCTATGCAATTGGAATATCTTAGTATTATCTGCTCTTCATGCGGCAGTTGCTTTTCCCACTGCCGATGTAAATACAAAAAGTCTGTAGTACTTAATACAAAAAATATTAAGTAGCTACAGACTTTTCACAAATACCTCACTGCTACAGTTCTTATTCCATTTCCTGCCGAACTAATTTTCCTCACTATCTCACACGGCATTTTTCACAAAGACCATAAATAATAGAATTTTTACATTGCAGTAAAAATCCGTGCTCCTTGCCGATATGCTCTGCAATCTCATCCATAAACGCACATTCTAAATGGATAATCATACCGCATTTCACACATTTTAGATGCAGATGCTCCTCACAACGGTGTCCCTGCTCTACATACTGATAGACCGCCTGACTTCCTTTTTCTGCCACATACTTAATAACAGTTCCTTCCTTTGCCAGCTTGTCTAAATAGCGATATATCGTGGTAATATTCACCTCACTGTCATTCCGTTTTAAATAGGAATCAATATCTGTTACTGTTACGGTGCGGTCGCTATTACTCTTTAAAAAATCTAATATTTTCTTTCTGCTTGCGGTTGCATAACCAGTTCCTGCCATGCCTGCCTCCTGCTTTCTTTTTGTAATGGAAAAAAATAACATGTATGTTCAAATACATTTTTGACCATACATGTTACATTCTAACACACTTTAGAAAACAATGCCAAACAAATCAAGGAAAATGCCCCAGAATACTCCAAGACCATATAAAGCAGCAATAATTCCCGCATTCTGTTTTACATCACGATTCAAACGGAATAAAATCAAAACACCAACTCCTGCATTTACCAAAAGACCGGACATCATGGCTCCTGCACTAATAATTCCACCTAAATAAAGCTCTGTAATTACCACTGAAGAAGCGCAGTTTGGAATCAGTCCAACCAAGGCTGCTGCTAATTGTCCCGCCACCGGAATACTTGTAAAAATTCCAGCTAAGGTATCTTCTCCAATACCATGAATTATCAGATTAAGAATTACTGTAATAAGCAAAATATAAAAGAAAATCTTTAAGGTATGTTTTACTGCTGATTTTAAAACACCATCTTCACAGCTGCAATGCTCTTCTTCGCAGACCACATGAATATCCATCTCTTTTTCTTTCTTATGGAAAAATCCTACATACACAGTTTCCACAATAAAACCGGAAACACATGCTATCACTACCTTTGTCACAAGAATCTTGATAATTGTGACTGCCGGAACTGACTCAGATATGAGAATTGGAAGCATCTCATCCGAAGTCGAAAGATAGATTGCCATTAAAGTTCCAACGGTAATAACACGACCTGCATATAAGCTGGAGGCTGCTGCTGAAAATCCACACTGGGGCATTACACCTAGCAATCCTCCCCATAATGGACCAACCTTTCCTGCGTTTTTAATACGCTCTCTCGCCTTTCCTCCCGTCTTATGCTCTAACAGTTCCATTAACAGATACGTTAAAAATAAGAATGGCAGTAATTTTATACTATCTAATAAAGAATGTTCGATTATATGTAACATATTTACACCTCACAAATTCATCTTTACACAAAAATTTGCAAACAAGTTGTTTTTGCATTTAGCTTGCATTTGCAACTTGTTTGCAAATTGTATTATACACAATTTAGAAACAGTGTCAATATTTTTTTTCAAAAAATGGTAATTTCTGCTTTTGTGAAGTGCCAAACCTTCCTTATGCTTCCTTTAAGAAATCATACTGTGACATATATAACTTATAATATGCTCCCTTCTGGTCAATCAATTCCTCATGATTTCCTTTTTCTAAAATACCGCCCTTATCTACATACATGATGCAGTCAGCACTTTTTATCGTAGAAAGACGATGGGCAATAATAAAGGATGTTCTGCCCTCTAACAGGCGGTTTAAGCCCTTCTGTAACAAAATCTCTGTTTCCGTATCAATACTTGAGGTTGCTTCATCCAGAATTAAAATCTTTGGATTGGCAAGCAATGCCCTTGCAAAGGATATCAGCTGTCTCTGACCTGCTGAAAGACGGCTTCCCCGCTCATTTACCTGGGTATCATATCCATTTTCCATTTCCATGATGAAATCATGAGCGCATACTGTTTTTGCAGCTGCCACCACCTCTTCATCCGTAGCATCATTATTTCCATAACGGATATTATCCATAATCGTACCGGAAAAAATAAAGCTGTCCTGCATCATAATTCCCATCTGATTCCGCAGAGAGTGGAGTGTTACACTTGAAATATCAATTCCATCAATCATAACCTTTCCACTGTCTACATTATAGAAACGGCTGATAAGGTTTACTATCGTTGTTTTACCGGCTCCCGTCGGTCCTACAATCGCATAGGTCTCTCCCTGATTTACTTTAAAACTGATATTATCTAAAATCTTATGCCCCTCTTCATAGCTGAAGGAAACATTTTCGAAGGTTACCTCCCCCTCTATAACAGGCATCTCTACTGCATCCGGTGCATCCTTGACATTTACCGGTTCGTCAATGGTTTCAAAAATACGCTCCAGATAAGAAATTGCTGTTAAAAGGGAATTGTAAAAGCCTGCCAGCGTATTAATTGGTGCCCAGAATCGTCCAATATATGCAGTAAATGCAATTAAAACTCCCACGGTAAGTTCTGCTTCCGGTGCAAAAATCCAATTTACCCCCAGCACATAAATAAAGGATGTTGTTACGGTAGAAATAATATCTACACTTGGTCCCATGGTAAAATTAAAGGTTACTGCCCGCATCCAGGACTGTCTGTATTTTCCACTCAGCTGATTGAAAATACCTGTATTTTCATTTTCTCTTACGAAGGACTGGGTTACCCGGATTCCATTAATACTTTCCGCAATATATGCATTTAAATTTGACTGCTTATTACTCTGAATCTGCCATGCCCTTCTTTGTTTTTTCTTAATAAGAACAATTACAAATGCCAGCACCGGCAGTCCGCAGAGACAGATTAGCGTTAGTCTCACATCTAAAGCCAGCATAAAAATCAAAATAAAAAACAAGTTACACAAATCCGTAAAGGTATTGACAATACCATTACTCAACAAATCACTTAAGCTGTTGACATAATTGACTACACGCACCTGAATTTTTCCATGAGGTCTGTCATCATAGTAGGAAAAAGGAAGCTCCTGTAAATGACAGAAGATATCGGAACGGATACTATGTATAATATTCTGTCCTACCACGCTCATGGTTTTAATTTTCATCCGTAATGCCACTGCTGAAAACAGGGCAACCGCAAAGGTTAATCCACCATATATCCAGATTGTTTTCATGTCTTTGTTAGGAATACAATCATCCATAACATTTTTAAAGAAAATTGGAACAAGCATTGTACTTGCAGAAGAAAGTAGCATCAGTAAAATAATTCCTGCCATCTTCCATTTATATGGTGCAATATATTTTGCAAGACGTTTCAACTGTCCTATATCAAAGCTGTCCTCTAAGACTTCATCCATATCATATCTGTTTCGTGCCATCTTATGCTTCCCCCTTTCCTTTCATAATCTCTTCCGGAACCTCTCCATACTGATGATAAAATGCAGAGGCGTAATAACCATTTTTCGCCATCAGCTCTTCATGGGTTCCTGCCTCAATAATCTTTCCATTATCCATTACAAGAATCTGGTCTGCATTTCTAATAGAAGAAATGCGGTATGCGATTACGAAAATGGTGCAGTCTTTCGTAATATTTTTTAACTGCTTCTGGATATAGCTTTCTGTCTCCATATCCACCGCCGAGGTGGTATCATCAAGAATCAGAATCGACGGGTCCTTTAATAGGGCACGGGCCAGGGAAATTCGCTGTTTTTGACCGCCGGAAAGACCGACACCTCTTTCCCCAACAATCGTATCATAGCCTTCCGGCATTGCCATAATAAAGTAATTGGCATCTGCCATAATAGCAGCCTTTTTCACCTCTTCAAAGGAGCAGTCCGGTCTTCCATAGGCAATATTTCCTTCGATGGTATCTGAAAAAAGAAATACATCCTGCATTGCCATTCCAATATTGTCTCTTAAAGAATATAAATCCATATCCTTTACATTTGTTCCATCCACCAAAACCTCACCCTCTGTCACGTCATAAAAACGGCACAGCAGATTCATAATCGTAGATTTTCCAGCTCCGGTAGAACCAATAATACCAATCGTCTGTCCCGGTTTTACATGGAAATTAATGTCCGTTACAATGTCCTCATCCTCTGCCCGGTAGGAAACATTGCGAAATTCTACTTCTCCCCGCAGCTGCTTTTTCACAACTCCGGTTTTTGGCGTTTTCACCTGCGGTTCTTCACTGTAAGTGGCATAAATCTTGTCAACGGAAGTCACAAAATTAATCGTATCATTTACAAGCCAGCCTGCCATACGAAGCGGAGTATTTAACATCCATAAATATCCATTTACGGTAACCAGCTGGCCTAAGGTAATCTCGCCCTGAATAACCATATAACCACCATATACAATTAATAAAATGGTCAGTACATAGGACAACACTTCAAAAATCGGCACAAACTTCATCCAGATACGAGAAGCAGAAATCTGCGCATCCCGGAATTTATCGTTTTCTACGTTAAATTTTCCAATCTCATAGTCCTCTTTTGCAAAGGCCTTCACTACCCGGTTACCGCTGACATTCTCCTGTACAAAGGCATTTAAGGATGAAAAACAGTCTCTGTTTCGACGAAAGGCAGGTCTTACCTGCTTCGACTGGCGATAAGTAGTATAGGCTGTAAATGGCAGCACCAAAATCATGGACAACGCCAGTTTTGTATTTACGGTAAAAATCATCAGCAGAGCAAAAATAAACATCAGCACACTCTGATATACCACATAAATAACATAGGCCACAAAATGTCTGATAGCGTCCATATCTCCCGTCTGGCGGCTCATTAAGTCTCCGGTTCGCTTCTTATTATAAAAAGCAAAATCCTCCTGTAAAAGCTTCCGGTAAACCTTATCTCTCATGTCATATAACATCCCCTGGGATGCTACCTCAAAAACATACTGAAATAAAAATTTCAATGCACCTATCAGCAGGGTAACCCCTATCAGGCATCCGACTAATGGCAGCAGCGCATCTGTATTCCCACCTTCTATTACCTCATCTACTATCTGTCCGGAAATATACGGATTCACAATAGACAGCATAGCTACAAAGGTTGTCAGTAAAAGTCCCAATGCCATTAGTCCACGGTACTTCTTTAAAAAAGAGTAAAACCATTTCATTGAAGTCATAATCTTCTCTCCCTCTTTTTTCACCTTCGGGTGAATTACTTTGTTAATGATTAACTTATCATTTTTTCAAAGAAATGAAATGTACTTTCTTGCACCATTGATGTATCTTTTTGCTCAAAATATATTTCTTTTTCGCTCTTTATCGTTTACAATAAAAAGACACTTACAACGAAAGAGGTATTACCTATGTGCTGCGAACACCACAACAGCCTGATTGAAGACTTAAACCCAACTTTTTTATTTACCTGGCAGGGAACCCGTACCTGCGATGAGAAAAATTATCATCAACATGACCACATGGAGCTGGCCTTTGTGCTTTCCGGCTCCGGAAAATATCATATTAATGACCAGATGTATGATGTTACGGAAGGAGACCTGATTCTGATTAATCCGGGCATCCGCCATCAGGCAATCCGCAGTGATGCTGCCCATCCTACCACGGAATTTTTTGTCGGTTTTACGGACTTCCAGTTTACCGGGCTTCCACAAAATCAGTTTCCACTGCCGGGAGGCTCTTATGTGATGCACACCAAGGGAGAACTGCGCCAGAAGCTGTTTAAAATCTGTACTTCAATGGCTGCCGAGAACGCCATCTGTCAGGAAGGCCGTTATTTTATGCTAAAGGCATACCTGATTCAGATGCTTCTTTTAATTATCCGTGAGCAGACGGCTCCCATTGAAACAACCTCCGGCTGTTCCTTTGATTCCACCAATAAAAAATATATCGTAGAACGTATTGTCACTTATTTTGAAGACCACTATAATGAGAAAATTTCTCTGGACCAGATTGCAGAAAATATGTACTTAAGCCCCTTTTATATTTCCAAAATTTTCAAATCAGAAACCGGAGATACACCAATCCGCCATCTAATAAATATACGATTAGAAAAGGCAAAGGAACTTTTAGAAAATGACTGGACAGGAAGCATTCAGGAAGTGGCTGCTGCTGTAGGCTATGACGATGCCTATCACTTTAGCAAGCTCTTCAAAAAACACTACGGTGTCTCCCCATCCCAAATCAAGAAAATAACCTAAAAATAACCGGTTAAAATTAATATCTGCAACTGCTATCCTGACCTAATTCCTATCATCAAATGGTGCAGCCATTCGATCATAGAATTTAGGTCAGGGCGTTAGTTGTAAATATAATTTTAACCGGTTATTTTATTCTGTCCAGGAGCGGATAAGCTCGATTTCTTTTTTGTATCCTTCATCGTCATTTGGGGTTTCCAGGATGAATGGACGACCTGCAAGAGCCGGATGGGTCGCTACCCGGCGTAATGCTTCTGCACCAATGCAGCCCTCTCCAATTTTGGCATGACGGTCTTTATGAGTTCCACACTCGTTCATACTATCATTAAAATGTACTGCATAAAGTCGGTTTAATCCAATCACCTTATCAAATTCTGTTAAGACTTCATCCAGATGATTTACAATATCATAACCACCATCCCACACATGGCAGGTGTCAAAGCACACACCAATTTTATCCTGTAACTGGATGCGATCAAGAATTTCTCTCAACTCTTCAAAACTGCGTCCTACCTCGCTTCCTTTTCCAGCCATAGTTTCTAACAGCACAATCGTATTCTGGTCCGGTGTCAATGCTGCATTTACCGCCTCTGCAATCAGCTCAATTCCCCGCTCCACACCTTGTCCCACATGGGAACCCGGATGGAAATTATAATAATTTCCCGGTGTATATTCCATACGTTTTATATCATCTGCAATCATTTCTCTGGAAAAATTCCGCACATCCTCTTTCTCTGCGCAAAGATTCATGGTATACGGTGCATGGGCTACCAGTTTCCCAAAGTCATGCTCCTTTTCTAATTGTAATAACTTCTCTACATCCTTCGGGTCAATTTCTTTTGCCTTTCCGCCTCTTGGATTTCTTGTAAAAAATGCAAAGGTATTGGCATTTAACTTTAATGCCTCTTTTCCCATTGCCGCATATCCCTTAGAGGTTGATAAATGATTTCCAATTAACATATATTTCTTCCTTTCCTGTCTCATAAAATGTGTCTGATAGTCACAGCCATAAAACGCTAATAAAACATAGCGTTTCTCAATGCTCTAAGCCTATAAATTCTCTACAATCGTTCCTTCACGGTATGCCTGTAAAAGATTCTCCAAATCCTCGATATTTTCCTGCATTATTTTTCCATTATCTGTATCCGCCACCGTTTTTCTGCGGACAACATGCTGTACCAGAATCGAATGGGATACGATATCATTCCCTTCCTGTACTGCCTTTTCCACAGATTCAAAGGGGTCATGGGCAGCTAATACCAGACCATAGGAATTATATATCAGTGTATAGCCGGCAATTCCTGTCTTTGGCTGATATGCCTTAGAAAATCCGCCGTCAATAATCAAAAGCTTTCCATTACATTTTACCGGAGATTCTCCTTTTTTCGCTTCAATTGGAATGTGTCCATTAATAATATGGGCCTCTTCGCCGGACAACCCAAATTCTGATAAAATTCTATTTACCACATCTTCCTGCTCTAGCAGGGAATAATAAGGATTTTTCGGCTCTTCGTGAGTCTTTTTATCTGCGATAAAATAACGCTCAAAGGTGGTCATCTTCCCTTTCCCAAATACCGGTGAATTCTGATTTTCCCAGATAAACCAAAGGATATCTAAGCCTTTCCGCTTTTCCTCCTGGTCAATCGAATAATAACCTTTTCTCGCATAATTTTCTAGTATATCATAAAGTTCTTTCCCTGCATATTCTTTTCCAAATATTTTAACGCTGGTAAAAGTACCATCTTCATTCATTGGTACGCAGCCATGATAAAGCAAATTTCCATTGTATACATTATACAGACTTCCCTTTGTAAAAAGAAAACGTACATGTTTTTGCAGCTTTTCACAATTTAAAAAGGCCGAGGTGAGACGGTCAATTACTTCCGTCTCTTCCGCAGATAATTCGTATGGATTTTCCCAATCTATCGTAGGAAAATTCGTATCCCGGAGAAGATACTCTTCGCCACCAACGCATATCGTTCCCTTTTTGATATCAATTTTATCCAAAAGAAGTCTGTCCTGCATATCAAACTCCGGATTATTTTTAATTAACTGTCCTTCCAGCTTAAACTGCATAATGGTAATGGCCTTATGCATCTTTTCATCCAGCATGGCATCTCTGATATCGTATACATCTTCTCTGTAATCTAATTTAAAACAGTTACATGGGTCATTGTCATACTGGTTCATTGCCAGACGTGCCAACGGCACAAGATTAATACCATAGCCATCTTCTAAGAGATTTAAGTTTCCATATTTTGCTGAAATACGAATTACATTACAAATCAGCGCTGCATTTCCTGCTGCTGCTCCCATCCAGGATACATCATGATTTCCCCACTGAATGTCCACAGAATGATGATTGATTAAGGTATCCATAACAAGGTTTGGATAAGGTCCTCTATCAAAAATATCCCCCACCACATGAAGATGGTCTACCACCAGACGACGAATCAGGTTACAAAATGCAATCACTAATTCTTCTGCTTTTCCAGTACGGATTACGGTATTAATTATCTCATTATAATATGCCTCCTGGTCAGAAATATCCGGTCTTCCCGTTAGTAATTCTTCAATTACATAGCGGAAATCATCCGGCAGTGCTTTGCGCACCTTAGAGCGCGTATATTTCGAGGATGCAGATTTGCAGATACGGATTAAGCGGTACAGGGTTACTTTATACCAGTCCTCCATATTATCTTCTACCTTCAGAACCTGTTTTAGTTTCTGTTCCGGATAATATATTAAAGTTGCAATTGCTTTCTTTTCCGAAACGCTGATTGCATTCCCAAACTCGTCTTCGATTTTTCTTTTAATTGCTCCGGAACCATTTTTCAGTACATGCTGGAATTGGTCATACTCCCCATGAATATCCGTAATAAAATGCTCCGTACCCTTTGGAAGACTTAGAATTGCCTGTAAGTTAATAATCTCTGTCGCTGCCGACGCTACTGTCGGATACTGTCTCGCCAGACTTTT
The DNA here is from genome assembly GCA_964390485.1 of uncultured Roseburia sp. Taxonomy (GTDB): domain Bacteria; phylum Bacillota; class Clostridia; order Lachnospirales; family Lachnospiraceae; genus Roseburia. The sequence goes on from CAYMIS010000016.1 coordinate 41,983, forward strand.
TAAGTACCTTAATTCATTTATCTGCATAATTTCACCCCTATTGTAAGTCACATTATAAACCTTTATATAT
>CAYMIS010000017.1:0-39877 GCA_964390485.1 uncultured Roseburia sp.
GCAAAGTGCCATGAAATGTCCTACATGAAGGCTGTCAGCTGTTGGGTCAAAGCCAATGTAAAAAGTAGCTTTACCGTTGTTGATTAAGTTTTTGATTTCTTCTTCGTTTGTTACCTGTGCGATTAATCCGCGGGCAACTAATTCGTCATATAATGTCATATTCGTTTTTCCTTTCTGAAAAAATTATACAGGCTGTAATGCCAGAGTTATTTGGTTTCCTTTGTGAACTTTGTTTTTATTAAAACATGAGTTCTAAGCTGGTTCGTTTTGTGGTCATTCCTAATGACTGGTAAAAGAGTTCTGCCTCTTTATTAAAGCCCCATACTTCTAAATCCAGAGAATCTGCCAGGTCAAGCTTGGCAGATTCAATAATAAACTGCATAAGCTCTTTGCCGTAGCCTTTCCGCTGTTTCGATTTTTCAATCGCAAATTCTTCTATAAAATAGAAGCAGCGTTTTTTACCAATTAGTGATTCTTCACGCTTTACAATTCGCACCAAAGCATAGCCAATAATGGTATCATCTTTTTCAGATACAAAGAGCCGGTAATTTTCCTGGGAGAAACTATCCTTTAAGGAAGCGTGAAATTCCTCCAGATTGTCAGGCATTTTGTAAATGTCAGGTCGTCCCTTTACATGAAGCTCATGTATTTGTTCACGTATGGTACAAATCACAGGAATGTCATTTTCTTTTGCAAGTCGAATCATGTGAGTATTCCTTTCTGTTGTGTGGTTCGCGTTGCTCGCCAGAAGCATCAAAAGGTGAGCTTGTAAGCAAGCTTCCAACTCACTTTTTGATACATCTTTCTCTGCTTATTTGCGCATTAGTTATAGTGACTTTTTTATTAGCAGGTATTTCTTTGAAATTCCTGCTAATAAAAAAGTCCTTTCCAGTCATAGACTGAAAAGGACGAAAAATCGTGGTACCACCTTTATTCATAAGCAATTTACATTACTTATCTTAGTGAGTGTCCGACAACACTCCAACGCTTGTAACGTGCGTCACTACGTCACAGCCTACTAGTTTCAATAAAACATTCGGTGTGAAGCTCGGGGATGTATTCGTTTTCAGATTCCCATGCACCTCTCATCAGCCGGTAACTTTCTGTATGGTTCCACTAAAAATTACTTCTTCCCGTCTAAGCTTGTATTCTGCTTCAATTAATCGTATTATAGTCACGTCAAAAGTGCTTTGTCAAGGACTAATTTTCGCGAAAACTACGAAAGAAAAGTTTTTTTGTGAAAAATTAATAATGAGAGTATAATATATAAAAGAATAAGTTTTAAGGGATGAGAATCAGTTTATTAATAAATGGAAATATTTGAATAAGAAGGAATTTTTGAATAAATTATTATAGAGAAAAAGAGGAAATCAGCAAATGGAAAAATCAACAGAAAAAAACACAGTCAAAGAAATTGTCAGCTCACAGAGAGATTTTTTCATGACACATACAACAAAGGATATCAATTACCGCATTGCATATTTGAATAAGCTAAAAGAGTCCATTCTCCGTTACGAATCACAGTTATTGAAGGCATTGCAGAAGGACTTAGGAAAAAGTAAAACAGAAGCCTATATGTGCGAAATTGGCTTAACACTGGCAGAATTGTCTTATCAGATAAAGCATATTCGGAAATGGTCAAAGGGGAAAAAATATAAAACTGACATGGTAAATATGATAGGGAAAAACTTTTCCGTCAGAGAACCACATGGAGTTGTGTTAGTAATGTCACCTTGGAATTACCCTTTTATGTTAAGCATGGAACCATTGATTGGAGCCGTTGCAGCAGGAAACTGCTGTGTATTAAAGCCCTCTGCCTATGCACCGGAAACCTCTAAAATAATGGCGGAAGTAATTTGTGAAGCCTTTCCACCGGAATATGTAACTGTTGTAGAGGGTGGAAGAGCAGAGAATGCGGAGCTTTTGGAGCAGAGATTTGACTATATCTTTTTTACGGGAGGCGTTGAGGTTGGAAAGCTGGTAATGAAAAAAGCTGCAGAACATTTAACTCCTGTAACATTAGAATTGGGTGGAAAAAGCCCATGTATCATAGAAAAAACTGCAAACCTTAAACTGGCAGCCCGCCGGGTTGCCTTTGGAAAATACTTAAACTGTGGACAGACCTGCGTAGCACCGGATTATGTGCTGGTGGATGAAGATATCCGGGAGGAGTTTGTAAGACTGCTTACCGCAGAAATTCAGAAAATGTATTTAGAGGATGCCTTCGGAAATCAGGATTACGGAAAAATTATCAATCAAAAGCATTTCGAACGTTTAAAAGGGCTGATTTGTCAGGAAAAAGTAGTCTATGGTGGACGAAGTAAGGAAGAAACCCTGCAGATTGAACCGACAGTAATGGTGGATGTGACAGAGGCGGATGCCATTATGCAGGAAGAAATTTTTGGACCGATACTTCCAATTCTGACTTATCAGACAATTGAGGAAGCAAAAAGTTTTATTACAACAAGAGAAAAGCCATTAGCCCTTTATCTTTTTACAGAAGATAAGGCAGTAGAAAGACAGTTTTTACAGGAGATTTCCTTTGGTGGAGGTTGTGTAAATGACACCGTCGTCCATATTGCAACATCAGAGATGGGCTTTGGCGGAGTGGGGGCAAGCGGAATGGGTTCTTACCATGGAAGAAAGAGCTTTGAGACCTTTTCCCATGAGAAATGCATTCATAAAAAGAGTACAGGCTTTGATATGCCATTTCGCTATCAACCTTATGGGGAAGAAAATACATCACTTATGAAGAAATTATTGAAATAGAAAATTATTTTGGAGTGAAAAACAATACTTTATTTTTTCGAAAGACAAGTCGATATAAAGAGTAGACATCAAGTGTTTGGGTGAAAGGGAATTCACAGCTTTAATCAAGGAGGAAACGATATGAGTAAAATTGATGCCTACAACGCATTTCAGAGCAATTATTATGAGAAAAGCGTAAAGGAAAAGAAAGAGACTGAAAGAGCAGAGAAAGCAGAAAAAGAGAATAAGTTTGAGAAAGTAGACAAAACACAGCTTAATTTAAGCGAGAGAGCGAAAGACCTATTAGAAGAACTGAAAAAGAAATACAAGAACATGGATTTTATTGTTGCTGATTATGACTCCAAGGAAGAAGCGGCATCTTATCTTGCCAGAGGAACCAAGGAATACAGTGTGTTAATTGAGCCGGAGCTGTTAGAAGAGATGGCAGCAGATGAGGCGGTAAAAGAAAAATACATTGGTATTTTAGAGGATTCCACAAACCAGCTTACAGAGATGAAAAAGCAGCTTGGGGAGCAGGAAAAGGAAGTTACACATATTGGTATTACGGTCGGAAAGGATGGAACACTGACCTACTTTGCAAATCTCGAAAAGATGAGCGAGAAGCAGCGGGAACGCATCGAAAAAAACAGAGAAGAGAATAAGGAAGAAGCTGCAAAGAAGGCTGAGAAGGAAGCAAAAGAAAAAGCAGCGAAGCGTACACGGGTAGAGGCAGGTTCTATCGAAGAATTGCTAGAGAAAATCCGTACCGTGGATTGGGATGCAGTAAAAGAAGAGAAGCCGATAGAGAGCGGCGGAAAATTTGACTGCACCATTTAAGAAATATGTGTATAGGGATTTTTGAATGCAGTAGAAAAGAAGTATTATTTTGTAGAATAATAAAAATAAAGTATTAGATTGTGAAGAACAGCAGGTTTTGTTTACAAAACCTGCTGTTTTGTAAATTGAAATGGACAATGTGCATGACTATACTAGCTTATGTAGTAATGAAAACTATGTGATGTGTAAGAGGTATAGAACATGAAAACAGCAATTTTTAATACCATGGAGGAAAACGGATGGAACTTAAGCATTCCACTGATTCAGGGTGGAATGGGCGTAGGGGTCAGCTTAAGCGGTCTTGCTGGAGCAGTAGCAAAGGAGGGTGGAATGGGAGTAATCTCAACAGCCCAGATTGGTTATGATGACCCAGATTTTAAAGGACATGAGATGGAGTGCAACTTAAATGCAATTTCTAAGCATGTGAAGCGGGCAAAGGAGATTTCAGAAGGAAACGGAATGGTTGCAGTGAATGTTATGGTTGCGTTACAGCATTACAAGGAGCATGTGCTGGCAGCAGTAAAGGCTGGGGCGGATGCTATTATCTGTGGAGCGGGTCTGCCAATTGATTTACCGGAGCTGGTAAAAGGGAGTGCCGCGAAAATTGCCCCTATCGTGTCTTCTCCAAAGGCGGCAGCTTTGATTTTAAAATCTTGGATGAAAAAATATCAAGTGTTACCGGATTTTATCGTTGTAGAGGGACCAAAGGCAGGTGGACATTTAGGCTTTCAGGAAAAAGATATTCTGCCAATGACAGAAGGCGATTTTGCCGGTGAAGTAAGTGGAATTATTGCGGAAAAAGAAAAGTACGAGATTACTTATGGGAAAAAGATTCCTGTTTTTCTCGCAGGAGGAATCTGGGATAAAAAGGATGTAGCAGAAGCCAAGAAATTAGGCGTGGATGGTGTGCAGGTGGCAACCCGTTTTGTGGCGACAGAGGAATGCGACGCATCCTTCGCTTATAAAATGGCATATGTCAAGGCCGGGACAGAGGATGTAAAAATCATCAAAAGTCCGGTAGGAATGCCGGGAAGAGCTTTAAATAACCAGATGATTCAAAAGCTTTCCGAGGAGAAACAGAAGGTTACCCGCTGTTACCATTGTATCAAGCATTGTAATCCGGCAGAAATTCCATACTGCATCACGAATGCCTTAGTAAACGCAGTGAAGGGAAACGTAGATGAGGGACTGATTTTCTGCGGTGCCAATGTGGAAAAAGTAAAGAAAATTGAAACGGTGCATGAGGTGGTAGAGGATTTGATGTACGTGTAAAAAGGGATACTTTGCCACAGCATAATGGTAAATTGCCCTTCTAAAAAGAATCTGATATAATCTGTTTGTTTCAGAATAAGGAATGACCTGTAACTGTCACTTATAAGATGGCAGCTACAGGTTGTTTTCGTTTTTATTAACTAGAAAGAATGGTAATTTATGAGCAATACAAGAGAAAAAAATGGGATTTTAGAGGGAGTAATATGGAAACAGCTGTTAATCTTTTTCTTTCCAATTATGGTAGGCTCCTTTTTTCAGCAGCTTTATAATACAATTGATGCGGTGATTGTGGGAAGAACCATTGGAAAAACAGCCTTAGCAGCAGTGGGTGGCTCCTCTAGCATGATTGTGAATCTGATTATTAACTTTTTCGTGGGACTGACTTCCGGAGCCGGGGTAATCGTGTCCCATAGTGTTGGTGCAGGAGATAGAAAGCGTTTAAATGACGCAATTCATACCATATATGCTTTTTCTATCCTTGGAAGCGTGGTATTCATGATAGTGGGACTTCTGGCAGCAGAGCCATTGCTTGTGATGATGAATACACCGGCAGACCAGATGGCAGAATCCGTTACTTATCTTCAGATTTATTTTGCAGGTATTTTCTTTGTATTTATATACAATACCGGGTCAAGTATTCTTCGGGCGCTGGGAGATTCAAAACGTCCACTGTATTATCTGATTGTATGCTGTCTTGTAAATGTGGTATTAGATATTATAATGGTACTGCTGTTTCAGACAGGGGTTGCAGGAGTAGCGATTGCCACTGTTGTGTCTCAGGGTATCAGTGCGGTTTTAGTAACCCGTGCCCTGTTAAAGTCAAAATCTATGTGCGATTTCTCCCTAAGAAAAATAAAAATCCACATGGATTCCTTAAAAAAAGAACTTTATTACGGAATGCCGGCTGGTATACAGTATTCTATGTACAATATTTCCAATATGATTGTGCAGTCAGCGGTAAATAAATTTGGAACAGACACTACTGCGGCATGGGCAGCTTATGGTAAGCTGGATGCAATTTTCTGGATGATAAGCGGTGCCCTTGGTATGGCAATTACAACCTTTGTAGGACAGAATTATGGTGCAGGAAAAACAGACCGGGTGAAAAAGAGTGTGAGGGTGTGTCTTGGAATTGATATTGCAATGTCGTTAGTTATGACACTTTTTCTGATGGTGTTTAGAGTACCACTGTTTCACATTTTTACCGGAGAGGCAGAAGTTGTGGAAATTGGCTCGGCAATGTTATATTTTATTGCGCCATTCTATGTCGCCTATGCCTTTACTGAGATATTTTCCGGTGCACTCCGGGGGATAGGAGATGTCATAATTCCAACCCTGATTACTACGGTGGGTGTCTGTCTCATTCGAGTATTATGGATATTTGTGGTAGTGCCGATTCATCCAACTATTTATGTGGCAATCGCAAATTATCAGGTGACATGGGTGTTGTCATCCGTGCTATTCATTTTATATTACTGTTATCGAATCCGAAAAATAGGGACGTAGCTTAAATTTCAAAATGGAGACCGCTCATAAAGAGCTGTCTCCATTTTGAAATTTAGGCTACGTCCCTATTTTTCGGAATATGGTGCAAGTTCTAGACGAATAAAGTAACCTTTATCTGCCTGGCAGACCGGGCAGTGCTCAGGAGCACTTTTTCCATCGAAGACATAACCACAGCTTAAGCACATCCATGAGGTGGAAACGTCAGAAACGAAAAGCTTTCCACTTTCTAAAAGGTCTGCAAATTTACCAAAACGGTCACCGTGCAGCTTTTCCACACCGGCAATTAAGGCAAAGGAAGTAGCAACGGCAGGGAAGCCTTCTTCTTTGGCAGTTTTTGCAAAGCTTTCATAGACATCATCATGTTCTTCATATTCGTTGTGCTGGGCAAAACGGAGAAGCTTAGCAACGTCTCTGTCAATATCCACCGGATAAGTGCCATCGATGGAAATAGTTTCTCCACCAAGACTGCTTAAGTGATTGTAAAAAATTTCTGCATGCTCCCGCTCCTGTTCTGCGGTAAAAGCAAACACCATCTCGATAACATGCAGGTTTTCTTTTTTTGCCTGTCTTGCGGCAATGGTATAGCGGTTTCTTGCCTGAGATTCTCCCGCAAAAGCTTTCATAAGATTTTCTTTCGTAACGCTATCTTTAAATTCTACTGACATATTGATTCCTTTCTTAGAAAAATGATTACTCTCAATCAAATGCTTGTAAGAGAACAGATTATGAAAATCCTACAGCAGTGGGTGTTCCGATTTTGCTTTTAAGCGGGCAAAGCGTCGGTCAATTTCCTGCTGAATGTCACTAACAACCGAAGCATATTCTTCTTTTTGCAGATGCTTGGTACGCCCCATCATAGAAAACCAGTCGATAACCGGAATTTTCTTGTTGGAACGTTCCGGGTTGTAGGTAAGGTGGGTAATTCCCTGTTCGATTTCATAAAGTGGGAAATAGCAGCAGTCTACAGCGGCAGAAATAACACTGCGCTCCAGATTTGGCTTGTCATTCCAGTTTAATGGGCAGGCAGAAAGCGCCTTTAGATAAACCGTTCCAAAGTCCTTGGCATAGGCGGCAGCCTTTGCCGCTTTTTTCAAAAAGTCGGAAGGATTGGATTCTGCCACTGTTGCAATATAAGGGATATGGGTTCCTGCCATAATTTCCGGTGTGTCCTTGTGGAAAAAGGTTTTTCCGTACTGGGTTTCCCCAAGGTGGGAAGTGGAACTTCTAGCGCCCTTTGGTGTGGAATAGGAAAGCTGGTAGCCTGTATTCATATAGCCGCCATTATCATATTCAAAAATAATCAGTCGATGGTTTCGCAGAGCAGTTCCTAAAGCAGAGCCCATACCAATATCCATACCACCGTCACCACTTACCATAACAAAGGTAATATCTCCTTCCGGATATTCTCCCCGTCTCTGACGCTCCCGAAACATTTCTTCCACACCACTTAAGGTAGCTGCACCATTCTGAAAGAGATTGTGAATATAAGGAATACGGAAAGCAGTTTTTGGATATCCGGTGGTAATAATCATGCCACAGCCTGTCTGAAAGAGGATAACTACATTTCCTTCAATACCTTTTAACAAAAGCTGTAGATTGACAGGAATACCACAGCCGGGGCAGGCACTGTGTCCTGGGGCAATACGTTTTGGCATGGCAGTTGCGGCATTTAAGTTTCCACCCACTACTTCCATGCGTTTAGCATTACGATTGTACTGACATAGGGTGATTCCTAAAGTGGTATCCTCCGGGGTAAGAGGGTTAAAGTATTTTGGCTGCTGGCTGTCACAATCTGTTCCCGGTGTTACACCATAATAATCAAAATCGGCAGCAGTTCCTGAAAGGACCTCCTCCACAAGAGAAATGGCATCCTCTACAAAGAAGTCCTGACCCCCAAGACCGTAAATTCTGGTATAAACCTGTGGTGGATTTGAAAGCTCTAAAAGAGCAGCTTTTAATTCAAGGGAAAGATTTCCACCACCGGCACCATAGCTGTCCTGTCTGTCGCACACGACAATATTCTTTGTCTTTTCAAAGAGTTTTAGCAGGTCTTTTTTAGGAAAAGGCCGTAATACATGGACAGTAACGACACCGGCTGGAATGCCTTTTTCACGAAGCTTATCAATGGCATCCTTAGCAGTATGGTAGGAGGAGCCAAGGAGAAACAACAGAATTTCGGCATCTTCATGGCGGTAACCGGAGCAGGTGTCGTAGTGTCTGCCGGAAAGCTCTTCGTATTCGGCAAAGAGGGCAGGCAGCTTTTCTTTTGCTTCTTCCATGGCAAGGTGAAGCTGGTAACGGTTATTCATAACATCCGGTTCATTCATATAAGAGCCGATTGTAACCGGTTCTTCCAGATTTAAAACAGAGTAGGCAGATTTCTTTATCCCAAGATAATGCTGTACCGTTTTATTGTCTTCGAAAACCATACATTTACGTTTCTGATGACTGGTGAAAAAGCCGTCAAAAGCAACTGCTACCGGAAGAGAAACAGCTTCTGCCAGCTTTAAACCAAGAAGGTTTAAGTCATATACCATCTGCGGTTCATTGGCAAAAAGGATAATCCAGCCGGTATTAAGCATATACATAATATCACTGTGGTCGCCCTTGATACATAAAGGACCGGAAACGGTGCGGCATGCTACGTTCATTACCATTGGAAACCGGGTTCCTGACTGTACCGGAAGCTGCTCCAGAGCATAAAGAAGACCATTGGCACTGGTGGCGTTAAATACGCGGCCACCGGCAGCAGATGCACCATAACAGATTCCCGCTGCGCTGTGCTCACCCTCTGCGGCAATCAGTTTGATGTCGTGTGTTCCTTCTGCCTTCATGGTATCCAAGTTCTCTGCAATCTGGGTGGAAGGAGTAATAGGATAGTATCCCATCACATGATAGTTAATCTGTCTTGCAGCATAAGCTGCCAGCTCATTTCCGCTTTCGTAAAAAATTGTTTGTTTTTCCATAATTCTTAAGCCTTTCATATTTTAAAGAGAAGCGGATTTACACAAGGCCGCCATCTACACGTTTTTCCGTCAGATAGGAATCACTGGTAATATAGGAGCTTGGTCCGGTTTCTTCATATTTAATTGCATTCGGCAATAAATCCTGATTCGGAAGAAACCAGGGCTTGTCAGGGTAATCCTTTTCCAGCGCCTTAACAAGAGCCTCAGTTGGGCAGACCTCAACACAGCGGAGACAGCCTTTGCAATGGTAGTAATCAAGGCCGCTGTTGACCATACATTCTTTACCCTTATAGGTTCCCTGCTTGAACTGGAACACCATATCCGGGCAGGTGCTGTCGCATAGACCGCAGTTGATGCATTTCTCTTGTATAAAAAGAGGAATATATCCTTCTCTGGAAGGGGTCAGGTCGTTAGAGACAGTGCTTCCGATTCGGGGATTTACACCACCGATAGGAGCATTGCGGTAGCCCCAGACATACTGATTAAAGCTTTCCGGTGAGGATGCGTCTGCCTTGGAATGAAAACTTTGGACAGCTGAGTTGTCAGATTGTGAAATATCAGCAGAAATAGTTTTCCCCATGGAAGCCCCGGCTTCTGTGGATAAATCAAGAGAATTATTCATAATCCGTTCATAACCCAGCGTTAGTCCTTGCAGATTGGCTTCTATCATGGCCGGATATTTTTTACCCACAGTTGCACGGCATAAGTCCTCTAATAAAGAAAAAGGAACTTCTCCGGCAAGGCGGGCAACAGCACCAAGCATTACCATATTGATGCGGGATTTTGATTCCATAGCAAGAGTTAAAGCGTCCAGACAGTAAAGCTGTCCGGTAGAAATCTGATATTTTTTTGCAGCTTCTAATGGAGAGAGGGGAGTATTTAAAATAATTTTGCTGGAAGCTGTAATACCTTCTAAAACAGGACATTTTCCAAGAAGCGCCTCATGAAAAATGGCAAGGATGTCCGGTTTTTCAACAGGAGTGGTAATGCGAAGCTCTTTTTCTGGGTCACTCCAGCGAATAAAGGCTTTTACCGGTGAACCTCTTTTTTCAGAACCATAGCTGGAAAAGTTAGAAGCATTCAGTTTTAAATAGAGTGCTCCAAGCTCGCCTAACATCTTTCCACAGAGGTTCGCACCCAGACCGCCGATACTTTCTAAGCGGATTTCAAAGCAGTCCTTTGAGGCTGCAAGGGGAAGCTTAAATGATTGATTCATACATTTTTCCTCGTTCTATTTATTATTTATAATGCTGCGTCAGAGACGCATTCATTTGTAAGCGTGTAAAATAGAAATGTGCGAACACTTTTCTATTGCTAGTATGTCTTGTCTGGAGTAAAATATTCGTGGTTTGTCCAAAATTAGGAAAAAACTGTTCAGAGTATTTTATAATTCTGGTACAGGAAGACAGATGAAAGAAAAGGATAAAAGAATGAAAGAAATAATTAAGAATTTTATAAAAAAAGAAACAGTGCTTTTTGTGGCAACAATTCTGGCAATTGCCTCAGCCTTTGTTGTGAAGCCATCGGCTGCATATATGGAGTACATTGACTGGCGGGTATTAGGAATTCTGTTAAGTTTAATGATTGTTATGGCAGGTCTTCAGAAAAATGGGCTGTTTGATACAATAGGAGCCGCCCTTTTGAAGAAAACAAAAAATACACTGCAGCTTTCGCTGGTATTGGTGTTTTTATGCTTTTTCTTTAGTATGCTGATAACCAATGATGTGGCATTAATTACCTTTGTGCCTTTTGCCATGCTTACCATGGGAAAATGTGGGCAGGAAAAGCTTTTAATGCCGGTAGTGGTTTTGCAGACGATAGCGGCGAATTTGGGAAGTATGCTGACACCAATTGGAAATCCCCAGAATCTTTATCTTTATAATCTGGCAGGAATGGGGATGGGAGAATTTATACTCTGCATGCTGCCATATACGGCAATTTCCGCAGTGCTCATTTTATTTTCTGTTATCTGGATTGCCCGGAAAAAAGAAAAAATACAGGTTGCAGTGACAGAGAAGGCAGAAGAGACGAACCAGGAGACGGTAAAATGGAAAACGTATCATAAAAATGTGGTTTACATAACAATGTTTGTATTAAGCCTTCTGGTGGTGGCGCGGGTGCTGCCATATTATATGGTACTATTGTTGATTTTACTGCTGGTTTTTTATATGGATAGAGAAGTGTTAAAACAGGTGGACTATTGTCTGCTTTTAACCTTTATCAGCTTTTTTATTTTTACCGGAAATATGGGAAATATCCCGGCGGTGAATGGAGCGTTAAAGGAGCTGGTAGCAGGCCGGGAGCTCATGACAGGAGTATTATCCAGTCAGGTAATCAGTAACGTTCCGGCGGCGCTTTTGCTGTCTGGGTTTACCAGTGATTACAAAGCATTGCTTTATGGAGTAAATATTGGCGGTTTAGGAACATTAATTGCTTCGATGGCGAGTCTGATTTCTTATAAATGCTATGCTCATACATATAATGAGAAAAAGGGTGCATATCTTGTCCGCTTTACAATAACAAACGTTCTGTTTTTAGTGGTACTTATAATCGCAGCAATGCTGCTATTCTTGTCATAAAAACAGTAGTAGCAGCATAAAATGATAAGGAACGTATTTTGAAGAAGAAGGAAAGAAAGATTTTAAAAGACAGTAGAACCTTAAGGATTTTAGCGGAAAATCCAACAGAAGAGCAGGAAATGAAAAAACGGCTGGAATCACCAATGGTACAACTGAAATATCAATACGCAATTGATTTGCTGCTGGCAAAATTAAAACTCATAAATGCAGAACTCACCGAGACACACAAGCGTCCGGTAATCCGGAATATGTCAGAGAGAATCAAGACAGTGGACAGCATTAAAAGGAAGCTGATAAAAAAGGGGCGTGTATTAAACTATGAAACAGCGGCAAATTCGCTAAATGATATTGCAGGTGTCAGGGTAATTTGCTATTTCTGTGATGATATTTATCGTGTGGCAGAGGCACTCAAAAAGCAGGTGGATATCAGCCTTATAAAGGAAAAGGATTATGTGAAATCTCCCAAAAAAAGCGGTTATCAAAGTATACATCTGATACTTGCCGTTCCAGTTACATATAATGAGGAAACAGAAAATATCCGGGTGGAGGTGCAGATTCGCTCCTTTGCGATGGACTATTGGGCAGAACTGGATAGCCAGATGTGCTATAAGAAAAGTGCAGGCGAGATTGATAATATTGAACGGGAAAGCAAAAATTACTCAGATGTAATTGCCAAGGTAGATAACAAGATGCTGGAATTACGGAAGATGGTAGAGAAAATCAATTAAAATTATCAGCGTTGAAATGATAGACCGCATATAAAATGAGAAGACATATGATATAAAGGCAGAAAATGATAACGCTATTGCGGCTTTAAGAGAAGTTGTGCATAATAAAAATGTGTGTATACAAATAAGGAGAAGGCAGGATAAAACATTGACATATCAGGAAATTAGAAACAATGAAGAGGTACTTGAGTATTTAAGAAAAGGAAATGCAGACTTAGGAGTGTTAGGTTATACTGACCATTCAGAAGTACATTGCAGCGTGGTGGCAGAACGGGCAGCATATATATTGGAACAGTTTGGTTTTTCAGAGCAGGAACAGGAATTGGCGAAAATAGCAGGTTTTATGCATGATATAGGAAATGCAGTAAACCGCTCTCATCACGCGGAGTATGGAGCATTACTTGCAAACGATATTTTAAAGGAAACAGATATGTCTATTCAGGACAGAGTAACGATTATGTCTGCCATTGGCAATCATGATGAATCTACCGGTGGTGCAAAGGATGCCATATCGGCAGCCCTTATTATTGCGGATAAGACAGATGTGCGCCGTAACCGTGTGAGAACGAAGGAAAAGGCAAACTTCGATATCCATGACCGTGTCAATTATGCGGTTACCGAAGCAAAGCTGACCGTAAATCTGGAAAAGAAGGTTATTGAATTAAATCTTCAGATTGATGAAAGTATCTGTACCATGTACGAATATTTTGAGATTTTCTTAGGACGTATGATGCTCTGCCGTGGGGCAGCTGAAATTCTTGGGGCTAAATTTAAGCTGATGGCAAATGGAAGCAAGGTGCTGTAAGAATCAAAATGCAATGGAATAGAGATTGTTTAAAAATAAAAGAGGTCGTATAATTATTGGTATCATAGAATGGAAGGACAAATAGCTCTGTGGATAGAAGAAGTCAGGAAATCACCTATATAGGAAAAAATCTCGCGGCCATATGCAATATTCCTTTTGGAGAATATGATGAATCGGGTAAATTAATAGAATGCTTTTGGAGAAATACACAGATTCCAGATTTATTCAGACATTATATTAAGGAGCTTATAAGAGATCTAGATGAATGCAGAATAAAGAAAATTAATATTGGTGAATTGCCAATTGCTATGTGGATTTATTATTCAGTTGATGGTCGATATTTCGCGTGGGGACCAGTACAGTATAAGGATTTTAGTCAGGATGAAAAAGAGATTTATGAGAATTGTATTGGGTGCAAACTTCAAAATTATCAGCTTTTCCAAACAAATTATGGAAAAGTATTGTCCGTAATTTCATGCTTTATATATGCTATAGATAAAAGGATGTTCTCATTTTCTGATATAGAGCAATATGAGGAAAATGTACTACTTGAGGTAGAGATAAATAGACAAAATACAAACTATATGATACATCAGGAAGATATTTTGGCAAAAAATCATACTTATAATGATGAGTATTTTCCATTGGAATTATTACGAGATGGGGATGAAGATGGGGTTAGACAATATATTTATCGTAGTAATATCCATTACCCACAGACTATGACAAACCCCAAAAAGAATGAAGAATATATGGCAGTAGCTGCGGTCAGTATTATGGCGCGTGCAGCAATAGATGCAGGTGCTACTTCAGTAGAAAGCTTTCGTTTAAGTGATGTTTTCCTGGAACGTATATCCCTCTGCAAGGATGTAAAGGAGATTAAACAGGAACGGGAGAATGCTCTAATTGCATTTACCAGACTTGTGAAGACATCTAAACGAAATGACAAAATCAATCCACATGTAATGGATTGTAAAAATGCGATTGCGGCACATATTTTTCAGAAAATTAGTTTGGATGACATTGCTAAGGAATTGGGAATTAGAGCTACATACTTAGCGCGGATATTTATAAAAGAGGAAGGAATAACCGTAGGGCAGTACATACGACGAGAAAAAATAAAGTTAGCAATGAATATGCTAAAATATTCAGACCGCTCCATTGCGGAGATATCAGATTATTTAGGATTTAGTTCGCAAAGCTATTTTGGTAAAAATTTTAAAGAAGAATCAGGGATGACACCTGAACTATATAGAAGAAAAAATAGAACATCAGAATTTTAGAGAGAGTCTTACTTATTGGGAGTAAGGCTTTTTCTTTTTATCTCGAGTGAAAAATAATACTAAAATGTGAAAAATTATGGCAGAACAATGACTAAAATGAAGGTAGAATTTTCTTAGAAATTGAGGTCGAAATAAAGGAGATTAAAGAAATGAATGCAAGCTATAACATATTAAACACCCCCTTTTCCGTAGGGAACATAGAAATAAAAAATCGTTTTGTGCTTGAACCAATGGAGGGAACCAATATTATTGACTGGTTATTTCATTGTAAATATGAGGAAAATGTTCGTGAATATTATAAGGAACGTTCAAAAAATCATGTGGGATTGATTATTCCAGGTATGGTACCACTTAAAAGCATAGTTGGAAATCAGTGGTTGTATGAGCATCCGGAAGTATTTGCTCCTGTGAAGGAGTTGATGGATGAAATTCATTCCTATGGAGCGAAACTATTCTTTCAGCTTGGTGCTGGTTGGGGAAGGTCTTTTGTTTTATCTACTGATATGAAAAACATGATGGAACAGGAAGAAATGAAGGCTCTTGCGAATAAAATGGGAATCGTTTTTGAAGATATTTTAGTATCTGCCAGTGATATGCCAAACCGCTTTTTACCGGAAGTGAATTGCAGAGCACTTTCTGTAGAAGAAATTCGTGAATATGTAGAAGCATATGGAAAAACGGCTCGACTTTGCAAGGAGGCAGGTGTTGATGGCGTAGAGGTTCATGCTGTTCATGAAGGATATCTTTTAGATCAATTTACGACAGAATATACGAATCATCGTACAGATGAATATGGTGGAAGCTTTGAAAATCGTTACCGTTTTTCGAAAGAAGTTGTAGAGGCTATCAAAAGAGAATGTGGAAAAGATTATCCTGTTTCGATGCGCTATTCCGTTACTTCAAAAACCAAAGCTTTTGGACGAGGAGTAGTTCCAGAGGAAAATTACGAGGAAATAGGAAGAGATTTAGAAGAAGGAATCAAAGCTGCAAAATATCTGGAGGATGTTGGTTACGATATGCTTAATGCAGATAATGGAACATACGATGCATGGTTTTGGTCACACCCACCGGTATATATGCCTCTCAATTGCAATCTAAATGAGGTAAAAGCCATAAAGAAGGCGGTATCCATTCCGGTTGTGTGTGCAGGAAGAATGCAGGTTGATATTGCTGAGGAGGCGATAAGAGAAGGTGAACTTGATGCTGTAGGAATTGCAAGACAGTTTCTTACAGATCCAGAATTTATAACGAAATTGATGGAAGAGAGAGAGGAGGATATACTTCCTTGCATTTCCTGTCATAATGCATGCCTTCCAATATATCACTACAATGGAGTTGGCGCAGAAATTACAGAGGAAGATGGAAAGGCACAGGGGCATTGTGCATTAAATCCAAGAACTTTCTGCGAAGCAAAATATGATTTTTCAAAAAAGACAATAAATCCGAAGCGTATAGCAATTGTTGGTGGTGGTATTGGTGGAATGACAGTTGCTATGGTTGCGGCCAGGTTGGGACATATTCCTGTTATTTATGAAAAAACAAAGGAACTTGGCGGAGTGTTCATTGCCGCGGCAGCACCTTCATTTAAAGAGAAGGATAAAGAGTTGATTGAATGGTATAAACATCAGATGAAGAAGCTTAATGTAGAAATACATTTTGGCACAGAGATAAAAGATTTGTCTGAAATAAAAGCAGATGAAATTGTAATTGCTTGCGGAGCAAGACCACGCATATTGTCTGTGCCGGGAGCAGATAAAGTAGTAGAGGCTGTTTCGTATCTAAGAGAATATGAAGCTGTTGGCGAGAGAGTCGCTATAATCGGTGGGGGTCTTACGGGATGTGAGATTGCTTATGATTTGGCAAGAAAGGGTAAAAAACCAATCCTTATTGAAATGGCAAAGGATATTTTAATGACCAAAGGTCTTTGCATGGCAAATTCAAGCTGCCTGCGCGAATATTTGGATTACTACAAAGTGCCAATCTATACAAATGTTCAACTTCAGGAAGTATGTGACGACGCTGTAGTTATTACGATTGATGGAAGAAGGGAAAGAGTAAGTGTAGATTCAGTAATAGCATCCTGTGGATATTTAGCAGGAACAGAATTAATTACTAATAAAGATTTAGAGGCACAACCTAATGTACATTTGATAGGTGATGTAAAAAGGGTGGCAAATTTAAAGAATGTTATATGGGATGCATATGATTTAGCATTTTCATTTTAGTTAAAGTAAAACAAGGGAAAAAATAAAATGTCAACAAAAATACAGGAGAAACTCCTTGCGAAAAAATATTAATTTCGCGGAAAGGTTGATTATGGAGATGAAAGAAAAGAACAATAATAACTATCACGGCATTTGGAAAAAGTTTATTTCAATGCTCTATCATTCAAAACTTCCATATGGGTGGATGGCGGCATCCTTAGCACTTGCATTAGTAGCCCGTTATTTTTCGTTAAAGCAGCCAGAATATTTGGCTGGTATTATTGATGGAAATTATGAGATGAGTTTTGTGATGACAATGGTTGGAATTACCACTGTGCAATGTTTGACCACTATGGTTTCAAATTATATTAAAAACATTGCAATAGCCAGAGTGGATCGCAATATGCAGCGTACAACTGTAAGGAAAATTATGTCGTTACCAGTATCAAAGCTGGAAGAAGGTAATCCAAGGGAGCTGATATCACGAGTAACTACAGATACTACACAGGTGTCTACATTGATGTTGAATCTGGTAGTTGCTGAGATTCCTCGCTTGTATTATATGCTTACAGCAGTATATACGTTGTATGTTGGTTATAACCAAAAACTTGCACTTTCTACATTATTTACGATTCCGGTCACGATTGCAGGAAGTTTTATTGCCGGCAAATTAGTATTTGGAAAAGCTGATCAGGTACAGACGCAGATTTCTGTGCTTACAGGAAGTCTGGCAGAAAAAGTATATAATCTTCCAATTATCAAATCTTATAACCAGGAAAATAATGAAAGTGAATCAGGGAATAAACTGCTTGATAAGCTTGTAACAATAAAACGTAAGAAGGCCTGGGCTGAACAGATTAACACGACTATGGCAAGTATCGTCTCATTTCTGCCACAGCTGTTTATCGTTATAGTAGGGGCACGACTAATCCTGAAGGGTGAAATTACAGTTGGTATTTTCATAGCATTTTATCAATTTGCCACAACTTTCTGTACATATGTTACTGAGCATATGACATTATGGGCGCAGGTTAAGACAGCGCAGGGAGCGACTTATCGCCTTGCGAATATTATGGAACTGGAAGAAGAAAAGAAAGATGGTAGTGAAACTACTGTTTCAGGAAATATCGTATTTGAAAATGTATCTTTTGAATATGGAGATAAAAAAGTGTTGGATAATGTTTCTTTTACTGTAAAGATGGGAGAACAGACAGCACTTGTAGGCTATAGTGGCTGCGGAAAGACTACAACACTTAATCTGATTGAGCAATTTTACCGTCCGAGTAGTGGAACCATTAAGATCGGAGGAAAAGATATTCAGGATTGGAGCATCCATAGCTATCGTAATGCATTTACATATTTGTCGCAGAATGCACCTGCTGTCAGCGGTACAATCCGGCAGGCTGTTACTTATGGAATGAAGCAGTCCTTTACGGATGAAGAAATATATGCAGCCTTAGAAAAGGCGTGTGCAGCAGAGTTTGTGGAGAAGCTTGGCGGTTTGGACTATCAGGTTGGTACAAGTGCAGAAAAACTATCTGGCGGTCAAAGACAGAAACTTAGTCTGGCAAGGGCATTTTTGAGTCAAACGGAATATATGCTTCTTGATGAAGCAACATCAGCACTTGATACGATGTCGACGATAAAGGTTCAAAAAGAAATAAATCGTAAGATGGCTGGTAAAACAGTACTTATGGTTGCACATAATGTAAAGACAATAACTGATGCAGATAAGATTATAGTATTTAACGAGGGTAGGATTTTGGCAGAAGGAACCCATTTAGAACTTATGAATAGTTGTTCATTCTATCGAGAATTAGTAAATTCACAGACTGAGGAGGTGCAGACAGCATGAAAACAAAAAACGTTGTAGATGCAGAAACGCTGCGTGAAGAAAACATTTCTCAAATAAGCATATGGAGTTCTTTAAAGGAAATTTATCGTGGAGTAGACATTCCATGGGGACAATATACGGCAGCATTTGTTATTAACTGCATATATTATCTGCTATTGGCTATGACGGCTGGATATACGGCAGATATTGTAGCAGGTAAACTAGATAATTTCTCAACGATAATTATTTGGACATTATTACATTTAGGCGCATTTGTACTTTCCTTGGGAATGATTAATAGTTCTTATGCAGGTATTAAGCTGGTTAGAAATGTGCAGAGCAAGCTTTTAAATCAGATTATACATCTGCCTAGCACAGAATATGATAAACAGTCACCCAATCGATTGATAAGTCGAATCACAAGTGATGCGGAAATTGTTATTACACCTTTTGTTCTTATAATTACTTCCGGTGCAACACTTGTAGTGTTTATTTATGGTGTCTTAATGATGTCGAAGGTTAATGCTCTTATGACAACATGCTTTGTAATCGGATATATTATCGTTCTTGTGTTTACAGTATTTGTCTGCTTTGTTGCAATGAAAGCTGGATTTCAAGTAACGAATCGTTTATCAAAATTTACCGCATTTTTGTCAGAGCGATTATCCAGTATTCGCCTAATTAAAGCCAGCAGCTCAGAAAATATAGAGATTGAAGAAGGAGATAAACTCATAGAGCTAAGATATGAGGCAGGAAAATATAGTGCCTTTTCAAGTGCATTAAGCGAGTTGGCAGCAAATTTAGGAACAATTGTTCTTTATATTTCAGCACTTGTTGTTGGTGCTATATTATTGAAAAAAGGAACGATTACAGATAGTGCTGCTGTATACGATTTTTACGTAAGAGGTGGGATGATTTCAGCAGGATTAATCATCTTTATGCAGTTACCTACTGTATTTGCAACAATGCTTGGTATGTCTAACATGTTTGCAGCTGTACTTAAGCTGGACAGAGAGGATACGACCACAGGTGTTTGTATACCGGAGGAACTTAATGACATTGTATTGCAGGATGTAAGCTTTGGTTACTCGGAGGAGAAGGATGTCCTGCATAGTATAAATTGTGTGATACCGAAGGGAAAAGTAACAGCGATTGTAGGGCCAAATGGAACTGGAAAATCTACGTTAATGAAACTGACAGACAGACTATATCCAATTAAGGGAGGTAATCTGTTTTTTGGGGAGATGAATGCAAATGAGATCAGTTTGGCTTCGTGGAGAGAAAAATTTGGAATGGTTGCACAGAATGCATCACTTTTTGGTGGAACCATTCGGGAAAATATATGCTACGGATTAGAGAGAGAAGTGTCTGAGGAAGAATTATGGGAAGTGACGAGACTTGCAAAGCTTGATGAGGTAATCACAAAGCTTCCAGAACAGTTTGAGTTTTATGTGGGAACTTCTGGCAGCAACTTATCAGGCGGAGAACAGCAGCGTGTTGCGATAGCGAGAGCTATGATGAAAAATCCCGATTATCTGATTTTAGACGAGGCAACTGCAAACTTAGATGGAAAGTCTTCGAAAGAGATTCAGGAAAGTCTCAAGGCGTTGATGCAGGGACGAACAACGATAATGATTGCCCATAATCCGTCGTTAGTAATGAAAGCAGACCACATTATTGTTATGGAAAATGGTACAGTAGCTGCCAGCGGAACCCACGAAAAGCTTATTGAGGAAAATGAATTTTATGCCAGATTTATTCGTGGTGAAGAGGAATGATGAGGTGAATAAAATGGAAGAAAAAGGATTTAATAATCAGGAAATAGCGAGAAGTCTGGCGGCAGAGGGAATCGTTTTACTTGAGAATAATGGTATATTGCCAATAAAGAAGAGAGGGAATATTGCTCTATTTGGTGGTGGAGCAAGAGATACCGTAAAGGGCGGTACAGGCTCCGGGGATGTAAATGCAGACATTGTGATTAATGTAGAACAGGGGCTGATAAATGCAGGCTTTACAATTACCACTGCAAAATGGCTGAAGCGAATGGAGAAAGCGAAAAAGCGCGCAGGAAAAGCATATATACTATGGTTAATGAAAACAGCCAAAAAGGAAAAACTGCCACTGGTATCGGTATATCTTTCCAATCCGATGAAGGAAGTGAAGCCAGAGGATATAACAAAAAGAGATATAAAAGATGCAGCTGCAGATACAGCAATTTATGTTATTTCTCGAAACTCAGGTGAGGGATCAGACCGTAAATACGAAAAAGGAGATTACTTATTCTTTGATGAGGAAGTGGAGCAGTTGAAACTTCTTACAGAAAACTTTGAGCATGTGATTGTTGTGCTCAATGTTGGTGGAGTTATGAACCTCTCAGAAATAAATCAATTAGAGGGAATTGATGCAATCCTATTGATGAGCCAGCTTGGATGTCAGGGTGGAAATGCTCTTGCAGACATTCTCACTGGAAATGTGACACCATCGGGTAAGCTGGCTGACACCTGGGCAAAGGACTATTGGGATTATCCATCATCAAAGAATTTTAGTCATAACAATGGTGATGTAAATGATGAGTTCTATAGTGAAGAGATTTATGTGGGATATAGATACTTTGATACCAATAATGTGGAATGTCAGTATGGGTTTGGTTATGGAAAATCATATACAGATTTTTCTATTCTGACGGAAAAGATTGCAAAAACACCAGAGAATATTGAACTTTCCGTAAAGGTAAAAAATATTGGAGATACATATTCAGGTAAAGAAGTGGTGCAGATATATGCAAACGCACCAAAAGGAAAGATAAAAAAGGCAGACAGAGTATTGGTTGGATTTGAAAAAACAAAGCTTTTAAATCCAGGGGAAGAGGAAATCCTTAATATACGAATTGATATGGACTCTATGGCATCGTATGCAGTAGAGCAGGAGGCTTGGCTATTGGAAAGGGGAATTTACAAGTTATATGTAGGAAATAGCCTTGAAAATGCAAAGGAATCCTATGAGTTTGTAATAGAGGAAGACATCATATGCAGGCAGTGTACAAATCTTTTCACAAAGAATAGCAATAGAAGTAAAACAGAACGTCCGGTATTTACCACAGACAAAGAGAAAAAGCTGACAATGGATGATGTGAAAAAGGGTGAAGCTTCCTTGCAGGAACTGATAGCACAATTATCCGTGGAGGAAATGGCGGCGTTATGTGTGGGTACATCCCGCAGCGAGGGAGGTTCTATCATTGGCAGTGCATCCATGGAGGTTCCAGGGGCTGCCGGAGACACTTCCACGATATGTGAGAAGGAACGTGGAATAGGACACTTGATTATGGCGGATGGTCCTGCGGGATTACGATTAGAGGAAAAATGTATGGCCTATCCTGTCGGTTGGGCGATGGCGCAATCTTGGAATCTGGAGCTTATAGAACAGGCTGGACATGCGATTGGCGGGGAAATGAAAAAAAATCACGTAGACATATGGCTTGCTCCGGCATTAAACATACATCGGAATCCGCTTTGTGGTAGAAATTATGAGTATTATTCAGAAGATCCATTCCTCACAGGAAAAGTGGCTGCGGCTATCACAAAAGGTGTGCAAAGTGAAAAGGGCTGTGGCGTAACAATAAAACATTTTGCTGCAAATAATCAGGAAGAAAATAGATATTTTACAAATGCACATGTGAATGAACAAGCGTTACGTGAGATTTATTTGAAGGGCTTTGAAATTGTTGTAAAGGAAGCAAAGCCTGTTTCAATTATGACCTCCTATAATCTTTTAAATGGAACACACACCGCAAATCATTATGAACTATTGCAGTCTCTACTCCGTGACGAGTGGGGATTTGATGGATTTGTAATGACGGATTGGTTTACATCGCAGGATATGCCGGAACTTACTGGTAAATATGAGACAAAGTATCCGATTTCATCATCGGTTGGATGCATATATGCCAGAAACAATCTTCAGATGCCTGGTTGTGAGAAGAATGTAACAGATATTGTGGAAGCAGTTAAATCGGGAAAAGAAAAAGATGGATATCAAATTACTTTAAGTGACTTACAGCACAATGTTTATGATATTATAAAAACAATATTAGTGTTGGGGAAGTGATGAATTTATGAAAATTAATAATTTAAAGCTCAATCATTTAACAAATCCAATAGGATATAAGTATGACCATCTTCATTTCACATGGAATGTATCTGATACTGAGGCAAAAAAGAGCATAAAGGGAAAACTCAGAATTTATAAGGGAGATGTGGTTGAAAAAGAATATGAACTTTCTGTGGGAGAAAGTTTTTTGAATGCAGAGCTTTCGACAGATGCATCTACCAGATATTATTGGGACATTGAGATAGTTGCAGATAACGGAGAAAGGGCAGTCAGCGAGAGAAACTTCTTTGAAACCGGTAGATTAGATGAATCTTGGAATGCAAAATGGCTGGTCGTGGATGAGACAGCGGAGTCTATAGAATTTCAAAAGTCGTTTATGTTAAAAGATGAGGTACGCTCTGCAAGATGGTACATATGTGGTTTGGGACTTTATGAGCCATATATTAATGGAAAACAAGTTACTGATGAGTTACTACTTCCGGGATATCATTCCTATGATTTGGCCCAAGAATATCAGACGTTCGATGTTACAGAATATCTACAGAGTATAGAAGGAAAAACGGAGCTTTCCATAAAGCTTGGAAACGGCTGGTATAAAGGGCGTTTTGTTTTCGATGGTGGCTTTGAAAATATCTATGGCAAAAATCTAAAACTCATTGCAGAATTACATATTCAGTATAAAAACGGCAAAAAGGTTATCATAAGCACAGATGAAACCTGGGAATGCTGTACCAGTGAAATATTATCGAATAATCTGTATGATGGTGAAGTAAATGATTATAGAAGAAAAGGACAGAAAACTTCATTTTGGACAGAAGTGGTGAAAGAGGATTCTTTACTTACGGAAAGAACCTCGATGCCAATGAAGGAAGTAGAGTCCATTTGTCCGCAGCAGATTCTTTATACACCAGAAGGTGATGTCGTATTAGATTTTGGTGAAGCAATTACTGGCTGGGTAAGCTTTTTCTGCCATGAGAAGAAGGATGCAAAGGTTTTTATGCAATATGGCGAATGGCTTGTGAAGGAGAATTTTTATAGAGACAATTTAAGAACTGCGAAGGCAGAATATACATATATTTCAGATGGAGAAGAGAAATGGGTTCGCCCTCGATTTACATATTATGGATTCCGCTACGTGAAGATTGAAGGAATAGCAGATGTGCGCTTAGAGGATTTTAGAGCGAGTCGAATTAGATCTGCATGTGACCAGAATGGAAAAATTGTAACAGGGAATGCAAAAGTAAATCGTCTTATTGCAAATGCCTACGCATCTCAGCAGTGTAACTTTCTTGATATACCTACGGATTGTCCGCAGCGGGATGAACGAATGGGATGGACAGGAGATATTGCAGTATTTGGAGATACAGCTTGTTTCCAAATGGATGCAGCTGGATTTTTGAATCATTTTATGCAGATGGTAAAGCTGGAACAGAGTGTGTATGATGGAAGAGTTCCATTTACAGTGCCGTGGCCGAAACCGGCAGCAGGTGAAAATCCATCAGTAGAAAATAACCCATTTATGAAAGCTGTAACGGCTTGCGGCTGGGGTGACGTGGCAACTTTTATCCCATGGGTACTCTATGAACATTATCAGGATAGAAATCTTCTGAGAGAGCAGTATCCTATTATGAAGGCGTGGATTGGTTACGAAAAACAAAGAGCATTAGAAAATAAGATTCCGTATTTATGGCAACAGGACATTCAGCTTGGAGACTGGCTTGCATTGGACAGTCAGGATCCGAATGGTCTTTTTGGACTCACAGATGCTGGATTTATTGCCAGTGCATATTTCTATTACTCATGCGAATTGACTCGGAGAGTAGCAGAAATATTAGGCTATGATGATGATGCGGCAGAAATTGCAGCAGATATGGACAAAATAAAATCTACATTCTGGAATCAATTCTTTGATGAGGAGAGGAATCTTACCATCGTTGAGACCCAGACGGCATATGCAATTATATTATCCTTTGGACTTTGTCCAAAAGGATATGAAGAAAAGATGATTTTGGGGTTGAAAAACTTGCTAGAGAAGAATGATGGACATTTAGCAACAGGATTTCTCGGAACACCATTATTATGTCCGACATTATCAAAGTTTGGTGAACATGAATTAGCATGTGAATTATTGTTAAATGAGGAATACCCAGGATGGTTATATGAGGTAAACTTAGGAGCAGTAACGATTTGGGAGAGATGGAATTCTGTGAATCCGGATGGAACACTTAGCAGTACAGGAATGAATAGTTTAAACCATTATGCATATGGAAGTATAGTTGCTTGGATTTATCGGTATCTTTGTGGATTTCAGCCATATTTGGAAAAAGAAAATACGCTTGTCATTGAACCGGGATATTGTAGGAATCTTGGATTTATCAGAAGTGAGTATTTGACACCTTGGGGAAAATATGAAGTGGAATGGAAAGAACTTGAAAATGGAAAGCGGGAAATAAATCTAAGTATACCATTTAATGGAAAGGCGATTTTGAAAATTAATGGAAAATCAAAAGAATTAGAAGCAGGGAAATACAGCTATTTTTGGAGGTAAATGAGAATGAAGGAAATCAATGAAAATACAAAATTAAGTGTGGTTTATCATCTGCCTGAGTTGAAGCCAATTGAAAAGTATCTTATATATTCACGTGATTTTAAGAAACTTAAATTGTTTTCTCATGTAGGAAATATAAAGAAGGTAGAACCAAATGGAAACCTTTTATATGGTCTTGAAAGAGTCAGAGAAGTGATGAAAGCTGGTGCTAAAACGATTCCGATTTATACAGATGAAGAATGTAAGGATGATTTAGAAAAGAAGGAAGCAAATATTTTATATTTTCCACCATTAAAGGAAGATACAACAAAACCAATTATGTTTGTTGCGGCAGGTGGTGCGTATGCTATAGTTTGCTCTTTATTAGAAGCTTATCCGGTTGCAAGGAGATTTAATGAGCTTGGGTATCCAGTATTTGTTTTGAACTATAGAGTGAATAATGAGAATGGACTTTTCCCAAAGCCAATGGAGGACTTGGCACATGCAATCTCTTATGTGTATTCTCATGCGGAAGAGTTTCAATTGTCAGGTGATAGAGGATACGGAGTCTGCGGTTTCTCGGCAGGAGGGCATATCACCGCAGAATGGGGAACTGATAACGAAGGATTTCTAAAATACGGTCTTCCGTCACCGCGTGTTCTTGTAATGGGATATGCAGCTATTTCCTCACGCTATTTCGTGTCAGATGATGTAAAAGCAATGGTTAAATTTAGAGAAAGCATTGTTGGAAACAATTATACAGATGAGATGGAAGAACGATTTAGTGCGGACTGTCATGTACATAAGGCATATCCTCCGTCATATATTGTTTTAAATGCCGATGATGATATGGTAGACCCAAAGCATTCCCATAATATGAAGGCGGCTTTAGATGAATATAATGTGCCAAATGTTATGGAGGAGGGCGAAAAAGGAGGACATGGATTTGGTGCAGGCTTTAATACCAGTGTAGAGGGATGGATTGATAGAGCGGATGAATTTATTAGTCATCTTTAAGAGAAGGCTGGTGTTAGGTTCTCCCTAATTCATATAGTATCCAGAGAATGAAAATATCAAAAAGGAGCAACATATTTAGGCTGTCAATGGACAGCCTAGATATGTTGTTCCTTTTTTTGTGTCGGTAGAATATTCGTTACTTAGTTTCTATATAAGAGTTTTCAATATTTCACACTCATGAGCGACAAAATTCACTTTTTTGATACACATACAGGTGCGATGATAATGTAGAAAACTTACAAATGATTTTACAGACATTTTACATGGATTAGGATTTAGATTTTACATTCAGGAACTAAAGTATCTATTGTAAACGAGAGAAAAATAAATCGGCGGAAAAAGAAGTTCCGCAAATAAGAAATGAAATGAGGAAAAAAGAATGAAAAAGAAAGTATTGAGTATTTTATTAACAGGTGTATTAGCAGTCAGCATGTTGGCAGGCTGTGGTTCAAAAGAGAAAGCATCCACAATCAGTGTATATTCCAGAGAAGATGGTTCTGGTACAAGAGGAGCATTTGTTGAATTGTTTGGTATCGAGCAGAAAGATGAAAGTGGTGAAAAAATAGACTATACAACAGAAGAAGCCATTATCATAAACAGTACAGATGTAATGCTTACTTCCGTAGCAGGAGATGCTTACGGAATCGGCTATGTATCTCTTGGTTCATTAAATGACACCGTAAAAGCAGTGAAAATCGATGGTGCAGAAGCTAACGTAGACAATATTAAAGCTGGTTCCTATACGGTTGCAAGACCATTTAACATCGCAACCGGCAGCGACGTAAGCGAAGTGACACAGGATTTTATCAATTTTATCATGAGTGCAGACGGACAGGCAATTGTTGAAGAAGAAGGTTATATTGCGGTAAGTGATGCAGCTGCCTTTGAAACAAGCGGAGCAGAAGGAAAAGTTGTAGTAGGAGGTTCTTCTTCTGTATCTCCAGTAATGGAAAAAATAATCGAAGCATATAAAGCAGTGAATGCAGCAGCAGAAATCGAACTTCAGACAAGTGATTCTTCTACCGGTATGACAGGTGCAGCGGATGGAACATTAGATATTGGTATGGCATCCCGTGATTTAAAAGACTCTGAAATCGAAGCCGGATTAACAGGAACAAAAATTGCCATGGATGGAATTGCAGTTATTATTAATCATGAGAATCCAGCAGAAGACCTTTCTTCTGAAACTGTAAAAGCAATTTTTACAGGTGAAGCAACGGAATGGGATGCAGCAAACTAATATGAATAATATATTGACCTACATTAGGAAAACCGGAAGGGATATCTCCTCCGGTCTTTTCCATGCAGATAGGACAGGATGGAGGCTTTCATGAAAGCAAGAGAAAAAGTAATGGAATATATATTCCTTTTAACTGCAATTATTTCCATTGTAGCAGTAGCATTAATCTGCGTTTTTCTTTTTGCAAATGGAATACCGGCAATGAAAGAAATTGGATTTGCGGAGTTTTTAACAGGCGAAAAGTGGAAAACGGGTAATAATAAGTATGGAATTTTTCCAATGATAATTGGTAGTATTTATGTAACAGGCGGTGCCCTTGTTATCGGTGTGCCAATCGGAATTTTAATGTCTATCTTTCTGGCAAAATTCTGCCCGGACAGAATTTATAAAGTAATTAAGCCAATTGTAGATTTATTGGCAGGAATACCATCCATTGTATATGGTTTCTTTGGATTGGTAGTATTAGTACCGTTTATACGTGAAAACTTCAACAGTACAGGACAGAGTATTCTCTGTGCTGCGATACTTCTTGGAATTATGATTTTACCAACCATTATCGGAGCCAGTGAACCGGCAATCCGTGCGGTAGAACGAAGCTATTACGAAGGGGCATTAGCCCTTGGTGCAACTCATGAAAGAAGTGTGTTTACGGTTGTTGTTCCGGCAGCTAAATCAGGAATTTTTGCATCTGTCATTCTGGGTGTGGGACGAGCACTGGGAGAAACAATGGCAGTTATGATGGTAGTGGGAAATCAGCCGCGAGTGCCGGACAGTTTCTTAAAAGGTGTCCGTACATTAACGACAAATATTGTTCTGGAAATGGGATATGCAACAGATTTACATCGGGAAGCATTGATTGCAACAGGCGTTGTCTTATTTGTATTTATTTTAATTATCAATCTCTGCTTCTCATTAATTAAGAGAAACTCAGGAAAGGCATAGGCGCAGATGATGGAAAATAATATAGCAATTAATAAGTTATCCTTAAAAGACAGAATGAAATCCTACTGTAAGCATCCGGGCTCGTTTCTTTTGCTGCTTTTAGTATTGTTTGCAGCATTTGCGACTATGGCAGTTTTGGTATTTCTGGTAGGTTATATATTAATAAACGGAATTCCAAATCTGAAACCAAGCTTATTTGCCCTGGAATATAATTCGGATAATGTATCTATGGTTCCGGCAATGATTAACACCGTTGTAATGGTATTAATAGCGCTTCTCTTTTCTGTACCCTTCGGTGTTGGAGCGGCCATCTATCTGGTGGAATATGCCAAAAAAGGAAATAAAATAGTGGGATTAATACGTCTGACAGCAGAAACCTTAACAGGTATTCCTTCTATTATATATGGTCTGTTTGGTATGCTGTTCTTTAACATTGCCCTGGGCTGGGGTTATTCTATGTTAGCCGGGGCAGCAACGCTGGCAATTATGGTTCTGCCAACAGTAATGAGAACTACAGAAGAAGCATTACTTTGTGTACCGGATTCCTTCCGGGAGGGAAGCTTTGGTCTGGGAGCAGGAAAGCTTAGAACGATTTTTTGTATTGTTCTTCCGGCAGCAATCCCCGGAATTTTATCCGGTGTCATTCTTGCCATCGGACGAATCGTAGGAGAGACAGCAGCATTGATTTATACCGCAGGAACCGTTGCAGGAATGGCAGGCCTTATGGACTCCGGAAGAACTTTGGCAATTCATATGTATGTACTTTCTAACGAAGGTCTGCATAAAAATGAAGCAAATGCAACAGCAGTGGTTTTACTTATCATCGTATTATTGATAAATGCATTATCCTCTTTTCTTGCAAAGAAATTCGAGGCACCGAAGCAATAAAGACAGATAATGTGGGACATAAATATCAGTAAAAAATAGTGGGAAAATATACCTTAAATTAATAGAATAATAAGTAGTGAGGAAAAAATGAGCGAAAAGTTTCAAATTACAAATCTTGATTTACATTATGGCGATTTTCATGCCTTAAAAAATATTAATATGACAATTAATTCCAATGAAATTACAGCATTTATAGGACCTTCCGGCTGTGGAAAATCCACATTTTTAAAGTGTTTAAACAGAATGAACGATTTAGTAGAGGGTTGTCGTATTACCGGAGAAGTATTGTTAGACGGAGAGAATATATATAACGGAATGGATATCAATATGCTTCGTAAAAGAGTGGGAATGGTATTCCAGAAACCAAATCCATTCCCTATGAGTATTTATGACAATATTGCCTATGGTCCAAGAACCCATGGCATTCGTTCCAAAGCCAGACTGGATGAAATAGTAGAAAAATCATTACGGGATGCAGCAATCTGGGAAGAAGTAAAAGACCGTTTGAAAAAAAGTGCATTAGGCTTATCCGGTGGACAGCAGCAGAGACTTTGTATTGCAAGAGCGTTAGCAGTAGACCCGGAAGTAATTCTTATGGATGAGCCGACCTCTGCGCTAGATCCGATTTCAACCTCTAAAATCGAGGATTTAGCGATTGAATTAAAGAAAAAATATACCATTATTATGGTAACACACAATATGCAGCAGGCAGTACGTGTTTCTGATAAGACAGTGTTCTTCTTATTAGGAGAAGTGATTGAAAGTGGTGAAACGGAGAAAATCTTCTCTGTACCACAGGATAAGAGAACAGAAGATTACATTACCGGACGTTTTGGCTGATAAAGGGCAGCGGCACCTGTGGCAGAAAACATTAAGAAAAATATTTGCAAGACAGCAGAAAGAAAGGATGGAACATAATGAGAAACAGATTTGACAGACAGCTTTTAGAACTCAATAATGAATTAATCCATATGGGCAGCCTGATTGAAAAGGCAATTGAGATGGGAATTTCAGCTTTAGTAAAGCAGGATGTGGAAAAAGCAGAGGAAGCCATTAAATTTGATGCGGAAATTGACCAGCAGGAAAAGGCAGTGGAAACACTTTGCATGAAGCTTTTATTACAGCAGCAGCCGGTGGCGAAAGATTTGCGTCTTATTTCAGCAGCTTTAAAAATGATTACTGATATGGAACGAATCGGGGACCATGCTGCCGATATTTCCGAAATGACGATTCTGATGTCAGATTCCGCCTATGAGAGAAGCAATATCAATATTGATATTGTCAAAGAAATGGCGAAGGAAACAACAGACATGGTAATCAAGAGTGTCGATGCATTTGTAAATAAAGACCTAGAGTTAGCCCGCTGGGTGTTAAAGCAGGATGATGTGGTAGATGCATTATTTGATGATTTTAAACATCAGCTGATTATCAAGATTAATGAAAATGTGAAAAATGGAGAACAGGCAACAGATATGCTGCTTGTATCCAAGTATTTTGAACGTATTGGTGACCATGCTACCAATATCGCAGAATGGGTAATTTACTCAATTACAGGAGAACATGAAGAAGCTTAGGAGAGATAAATATAACTGATACAAGGATAAATCCCCAAAAAAAATTTACAATTTTTTTGGGGATAAATGCGCTTTTCTATGGATTTTACATAAAATTCAAAAAACTTTTACTTTGCCTCTTTCGACTAATTGCAAAATACAAAAAAATAATGTATAAATGAAGTATATGCATTCTTTTAGGAAATAATAATAAATATACATAAAGGAGAAAAAAATGGATATTTTTGGTATTCTGTCAATGATTGGTGGCCTGGCAATGTTCCTGTATGGAATGAATGTTATGGGCAACAGTTTAGAGAAGATGTCAGGAGGTAAGCTGGAAAGAATTTTAGAAAATCTGACATCCAACCCATTAAAGGCAGTATTATTAGGAGCTGGTGTGACAGCAGTTATCCAGTCATCATCAGCAACAACAGTCATGGTTGTTGGTTTTGTTAATTCCGGTATTATGAAGCTTTCTCAGGCAATTGGAATTATTATGGGTGCCAATATTGGTACAACGATTACATCCTGGCTGCTTAGCATGACCGGAATTGAAGGTGACAGCTTTTTTATTCAGATGTTAAAACCGTCATCATTTTCCCCAATTCTTGCGTTAATCGGTATTATTCTTTTTATGTCTGCGAAAACAGACAAAAGAAAAACAGTAGGAGAGATTCTTCTTGGCTTCGCTATATTAATGACAGGAATGGACATTATGAGTGATGCGGTAAAGCCACTGGCAGATGTTCCAGAATTTACAAACATTCTTTTGATGTTTAAGAATCCATTCTTAGGTGTATTAGCAGGTGCAGCTTTAACAGGAATTATTCAAAGTTCTTCAGCATCCGTTGGTATTTTGCAGGCATTGTCTGTAACAGGAGCTTTTACTTATGGTTCTGTTGTTCCAATTATTTTAGGACAGAATATCGGAACCTGTGTAACAGCGATGCTTTCTTCTGTTGGAACAAACAGAGCAGCCAGACGTACAGCGATTGTACATTTATACTTTAATATTATTGGTACCGTTGTATTTTTAACACTGTTTTACGGTATTACAGCGCTTTTCCCAATGGAATTTGTGGGAGAGACTGTAGGAGCAACAGGAATTGCCATTGTGCACAGTGTATTTAATATATTTACAACTACAATATTGCTTCCATTTATTAAAGGTTTAGAGAAGTTGGCATATTTAACAATTCCAGTTACAGAGGAAGAAAAAGAGGCAAAAGACGATGTATTTGCAATTTTAGAGGATCGTTTCTTAAGCAGCCCGTCCTTTGCAATTGAACAGTGTAAATCACTGGTAAATCAGATGGGTGAGATTACAAAAGCCAGCTTTATTGAAGCCATGGAAGTATTAAAGAAACCTACACAGGAAGGAATCGATTCTGTTATTCGTAAAGAGAACCGTGTAGATGTATATAACGATAAAATCAGTGCTTATTTGACAAGATTAAATGGTGAAGATTTATCTTATGCAGACAGTCTTCGTGTAACATCCTTATTACACTGTCTGACAGATTTTGAGCGAATTTCTGACCATGCAGCTAATGTGGTTGAGAGTGCACAGCAGATGATGAAGGATGAAGCTGCTTTCTCTAAGAAAGCTCAGGAGGAAATGCAGGTATATACGGAAGCGGTTACTGATATTTTAAATCGAACCACAACAGCATTTGTTGAGAATAATCAGGAGCTTGCGCGTTCCGTTGAACCTTTAGAAGAAGTAATTGATGAACTGAATAAGAAAGTTAAGAAGCATCATATGAAGCGACTGAACAAAGGAAAGTGTACCATTGAGTTAGGTCTTGTATTATCTGATATCGCAATGAATTATGAGCGAGTAGCAGACCATTGTTCGAATATTGCAGTATCTATGCTGCAGTTGAGAGACAGCCAGATTGAAGAACATCGTCTGACAGAACAGATGGATGCAGCAGAGAGTGCTGAGTTTATGAAATATCAGTCAGAGTTTAGAGAGAAGTATCAGTTATAAAAGTCTCCAAGTAAAGCAAAAAGATTTTTTGCTTGTCGCAATTGTGACAGAATGGAGGAAATATGGCAACAATTTATGTCGTAGAGGACGACGTGAATATACGTGAAATTGAACGATACGCATTAAAAAACAGCGGTTATGAGGTAGAGGAGTTCGAGTCCGGTGCAGAGTTTTTTAAACGGCTGAAGGAACGGATACCAACCTTGATATTACTGGATATTATGCTTCCGGATGAAGATGGATTAAATATCCTCTCAAAGCTTCGGGCAGATAAAAATACGGCAAAAATCCCGGTGATGATGGTGACAGCGAAAGCCTCTGAAATGGACAAAGTAAAGGGATTAGATACCGGAGCTGACGATTATATTACAAAACCATTTGGTGTTATGGAATTGATATCACGGGTAAAAGCATTGCTGCGCAGGACTTCAAGCAGTCAGGATGAAGCACTTTTACAATATGGAGACATTGTGATTGATAATGACAAACATGCCATTACGGTAAAAGGACAGAATTGCGAACTTACTTACAAGGAATTTGAATTATTAAAATATCTGGTGATTAATAAGGGAATTGTACTTTCCCGGGATAAAATTATGAATCAGGTATGGGGATTCGATTATGAAGGCGAAAGCCGTACCGTAGATATGCATATTAAAACCCTGCGTCAAAAATTAGGGGATGTGGGAAGCTGTATTAAAACAGTCAGAAATGTAGGATATATGGTGGAGTAAATGAAGAAAAAAATAAATGCGAAATTTATGTTGATTTCTGCACTCGCAATTATTGTAACAGGAGCATGCGCAATGCTCCTGTTTTATACTATTTTAAGAAATCAGATTTATGATGATTTAAAGGCAAATGCCCATGTAGTATCTATGATGGATGAGGTACAATTGAAAAATGGGCTGCATTATGACCTTAGTAAGGATGGATTGCGAATTACAATAATTAATGCAGAAGGAACAGTTATTTTTGACAGTGAACAGGATGAGGCAGTGATGGAAAATCACAGCCAGAGAGACGAAATAGTGCAGGCTTTTGAAACCGGAGAGGGAAAGTCAATGCGAAAATCTGCCACGTCTTCCAAGCACACTTTTTATTATGCCATGAAAAGAGCGGATGGAAGCATCCTTCGAATGGGAAAAGACAGCAGCAGTATCTATCGCATGATGTCTAGTATGAGTCTTTTGATTACAGATGTGGGACTGATTGTTTTTATTATATGTATGATATTGGCAAATCGGCTCACAGGACGTATTCTTTCGCCCATTGGAAAATTGGCAGATAATATTATTCTGGTAAATGAGGATGAGGTGTATGCAGAGATGCGTCCTTTTGTTGCGACGATTAAACAGCAGCATATCGACATTTTAAAAAGTGCCAGAATACGGCAGGAATTTACCGCCAATGTTTCTCATGAGTTAAAGACACCCTTGACAGCAATTTCCGGTTATGCAGAGCTGATAGCAAATGGCATGACCCAGGGAGAAGATACCATGCATTTTGCAGGAGAGATTCACCGGAGTGCGGAACGTCTGCAGGGACTGATAAATGATATTATTAAGCTTTCCGAATTAGATGATGAGAGTTTAAAAATGGAGTTTGAGGCAGTTGATTTATACGAAATTGCCGAAAACTGCCGGAGTATGCTTGCAATTGCAGCAGAAAAAAATGAAATAACAATGTCACTAGAGGGCGAACATACCGTGATAACAGGAAACAAAACACTGCTAGAGGAACTGATTTACAATCTGGGCAGTAATGCTATCCGCTATAATCAGAAAGGCGGCAGAGTTGATATTACGGTAGGAATGGAAAACGAGCATCCAATCCTTATTGTGAAAGATAATGGAATTGGAATACCAAAGGAACATCAGGAACGTATATTTGAACGTTTTTACCGGGTGGATAAAAGCCGTTCAAAGTCTACTGGTGGAACAGGTCTTGGGCTTGCAATTGTAAAACATATTGTTGCGCGTCATGACGCAGAGCTTCATTTAGAGAGCGATGCGGGCGCAGGAACAGAAATAAAAGTAATTTTTTAAGGGGATGAAAAGAGATGCTTTCTGTATCAGATTTAAAAGAAAATACATATCCGGCAGCGTACCGGAGAGGAAAAGAGTTATATGAAGCGGGAGCTATTTTTGATTTTTCCTATGAGATGTATCTGGTAAACGAACTGCCAACAACAGACATAAGTGCCAGAGTATCTGGAATTAATCAGCCACATTATAATGTGACAGCAACGGTAGACGAGGAATTTGGTGATGTAACAGCTTGTAACTGTGAGTGTGAGGCATTTTACAATTATGAAGGAATGTGTAAGCATTGTGTGGCAATGCTTTTGACTTATGTAAACCGACGCTCACCAATGGAAATTCTTCGTTTAAAGCGCGGTGAAGATGCAAAAAATACGGAAAGCAGACCAAACATGTCAAAAATGGAGACACCATCTGCACTGCGTAATCTTTTAAGCCAGTATTCTATGCGGGAAAGCTCCAAGTATATGCTTCCGGAAAGCATTTATGGAAAAGTGGAAATCGAACCATATTTTGAAATGGATTATGGCTATGCCAGACTGGAATTTAAAATTGGTATTGATACAAAATATGTTCTAAAAAATATTTCAACCTTTTTACATTCCTTGCACATGAATGAAAAAGTACATTATGGGAAAAAGTTAGAGTTTTATCACCATATGGAAGCCTTTAGTGAGCAGGCAAAACGCTGGATACATTTTATGCAGCTGCAGGATGCAGACAAGAAGCGCCAGAGTCAGCACCATGCGTATTATGCCTATAGCAGCAGTTATGAGCGGACAATGGAGTTAGATGCTATCGGTTTGGACCGCTTCTTTGAAGCTGTAGGTGAGAGCACTTTTTATGGTAAGTTTGCAGATGATTATGATGTGGAAGTGGAATATCGGGTGGCTGCAGAAACAAGAAGACCAAAGCTGACATTGAAATCCGGTAGTGCAGGCGCATTTGTAATATTGGAAGATTTTGAATTAATTAACGGAAGCGAGAACTATTATTTCCGGGTAAATAATATGATATATCGGGGAGAGCCTTCACTAAAAGGAAGAGTTTCTGACTTTTTTGATTTCTTAAACCGTCAGGTGGGTGGTGAATGTTATATTGCGGCAGAGGAACTTCCAATGTTCTGTCGTGATTTGCTGCCATTAATCAGAGAAAGCTTTAAAGTTGTATCAGATGGTTTTGATGAGACACTTTATGTTCCACCAAAGCCGGAATTTGAATTGTATCTGGACAAACAGGACAATAATGTCGTAGGTGCAAAACTGGTTTCTGTTTATGGCAAACAAAAATACAATGTACTTCAGAAAGTGGAACCGGGGGAGGTTCGTGATTTGTCAGAAGAACTGCGAATTAAGAGCCTTGTGGAACCATACTTTAATAAGTTTGATTTAACAAAAACACTGTTTGTATTATCTCATGATGAAGATTTGCTGTATCAGTTGATTGCAGGGGGCTTACAGCGCTTAAGTGCTTATATGGCAATTTATACCTCTGAAGGTTTCCGCAATATGAAGGTTGTTTCTTCACCGAATGTAGCGGTAGGCATTACCTTAAAGAGTGATTTGCTGGAACTGAAAATTCAGTCAGAACAGATGTCGGCAGAGGAACTGGCATATATTTTGTCCCGTTATGACAGGAAAAAGAAATATGTCCGCTTGAAAAATGGAGACTTTTTAGATATCGAAGAAGATGGCATCAGTGCATTAGCAGAGGTTAGTCAGGCATTGCATCTGACAGAGGCAAACCTGAAAAAGGGAAAAGTTATGATTCCAAAATACCGCGCAATGTATCTGGATGCGGCATTAAAGAACAATCAGCTGTTAACCATAGAGAAAAACAAAGAATTTAAGGGAATGGTTCGTAATATGAAAACCATCGAGGATAGCGATTACGAAATACCGGATTCTTTGAAAAATATTATGCGAAGCTATCAGAAAAACGGCTTCCTTTGGTTGAAAACTTTGCGGGAAAATGGCTTTGGCGGTATTTTAGCAGATGACATGGGACTTGGAAAAACCCTTCAGGTAATCAGCCTTTTAGTTTCTGAACAGGAGGCCTGGGAAGAGGGAGAAAAAGAAAAACGCTGTTCTATTATTATTTGTCCGGCATCCCTGGTATATAACTGGAAAAAAGAAATTGAGCGTTTTGCACCATCCATTGATACGGTTATGATTACCGGAAGTGCACCGGAGCGAAAAGAACTGATTCTTGGAACAAAGGAAGGACAGGTATTAATTACCTCCTACGATTTACTAAAACGTGACGCGGAAGTATATCAGGATATGGTCTTTTCTGTGCAGGTAATTGATGAAGCCCAATATATTAAAAATGCCGGAACACAGGCAGCAAAGGGTGTGAAAAAGATTACTGCAGCCTTTAAGCTGGCCCTTACCGGAACACCGATTGAGAACCGTTTAAGCGAGCTTTGGAGTATTTTTGATTATCTTATGCCGGGATTTTTATATACCTATCAGAAATTTAAGGAAGAAATCGAGACACCGGTGGTTACGAATAAAGATGCGGGTAAGATGGAAATGCTTCAGCGCATGATTCGCCCGTTTATCCTTCGAAGATTAAAGGGCGATGTATTAAAAGACCTTCCGGAAAAGCTGGAGGAAAACGTATTTGCAAGATTAGAAGGCGAGCAGCTTAGTCTTTATGATGCCCATGTACAGCAGATGAAACAGATGTTAGACAGCAAGAGTGATGCAGAATTCCGTTCCAGCAAAATGCAGATTTTAGCAGAGCTTACCAAGCTGCGTCAGTTATGCTGTGACCCGGCATTGCTGTTTGATGACTATAAAGGTGAATCTGCGAAAACAGATATGTGTATGGAATTGATTGAAAATGCGGTTAATGGTGGTCATAAGGTATTGCTGTTCTCCCAGTTTACCTCTATGCTTGATAATTTAACGGAACGTTTGAAAAAGTCAGGCATTAACTATTATATGCTGACCGGAGCAGTAAACAAAGAAAAGCGTATGCAGATGGTGGAAAGCTTTAATACCGATGATGTTCCGGTATTCTGTATTTCTCTAAAAGCCGGTGGTACCGGATTGAATCTGACTGCCGCAGATATTGTTATTCATTATGACCCATGGTGGAATGTGGCAGTGCAGAATCAGGCAACAGACCGTGCCCACCGTATTGGTCAGAAAAATGTGGTAACAGTATACAAGCTGGTTGCTCAGGGAACCATTGAAGAGAAAATTATCGAGATTCAGGAGAAAAAGAAGAAGCTGGCAGAGCAGGTATTAGAAGGTGAAGGTATGGATTCTGTAACCTTTACAAAGGAAGAATTGCTGGAACTTTTAGCGCGGTAAGTTATACGTGACTAATTATTTGTAAAAGTTGTAAGAACTAATTGACAAATTTTTTGCAATGTTTTATATTGATTAAATCATATAAAATTAAAAATACCTTATGAGGGAGTAATTCGCGTGAAAGCGTGATTTGTCAACAGTCCCGGTTTGAAGAAGCATTTGAAAGATGTCGAAAACCTGGCAAATCTTAAAGAGTGAGACTCATGCATACAATAACTGCTTATGCGGCTTGGTGTATGCATGAGTTTTTTGATTGCTATTGATAGGCGAATTCTTAACTTCTGATGAAGGTAAGGAATATAGAGAGATATTTGGTCTCGTCACAGATTTTTCTGTGTTTATTATATATAAAAATTAAAACAAAGGAGAAAAAAGCAGCATGTTAGTAGAAATGTTAAAAGCAGTAGTAGTACTTGTAATTGGTTTTGTGCTATTGATTAAAGGTGCAGACTTTTTCGTGGAAGGAAGTTCTTCTGTGGCAAAGAGACTGCGTGTACCATCCATTATCATTGGTCTTACCATTGTTGCGATGGGAACAAGTCTTCCGGAATGTGCAGTTAGTGTAACGGCATCTTTAGCAGGTAGTAATGAGTTGGCAGTAAGTAATGTAGTCGGTTCTAATATCTTTAATTTAATGGTAGTTTGTGGATTTTGTGCACTGTTTGCGCCATTAACGATTCAGAAGAATACATTAAAAAAAGAATTCCCATTATCTATCATTTGCGCAGGTCTGCTATTAGGACTTGGATTTATGGGCATGATATTAGGAAGAGTAGACGGTATTATTTTTCTTGTAATTTTTATCTGTTATTTATTATGGATGATTAAAGCTGCATTGAAAGCCCGTGCAGAAGGAGCAGAAAATGCAGAAGAGGAAGAAATTGAACTGCTTCCGGTATGGCGTTGTCTTCTTTATATTGTAGGTGGTATGGTAGCGATTAAATTCGGTGGAGACTTTGTTGTAGACGGTGCAGTTGTAATTGCCGGTGGATTTGGTCTTAGCCAGAATCTGATTGGTCTTACCATTGTTGCAATGGGAACAAGTCTTCCTGAACTTGTAACATCAGCAGTAGCAGCAAGAAAGAACGAAGTAGATATGGCATTAGGAAATGTAATTGGTTCTAATATCTTTAATATCTTATTTGTTCTTGGTATTGCAGCAACCATCAGCCCGGTTGCATTCATTATGGAAAATGTAATTGATATTGTTATCTTAATCGTAATGAGTGTAATTGTGTTAATTATGGCATGGACAAAGCAGAAGATTAACCGTAAGGAAGGTATCGTTATGCTTGTAATGTATGCAGTATATTTAGTATATATTTGTATTCGATAAGACAGAAGAAATACCATTTTGTGTAAAAAAGAGGGGCTGTTGAAAAATCTTATTAAAAAATCCCCTGTCATAATTGGTATTATCAGAAGCTTAGAGCATTCACATTTATTCTTTTGTAAAGAAAAGTTCAGCGAGTGTTGGATA